>JAGXIQ010000056.1 GCA_024635625.1 Loktanella sp.
CGACGTAATCAAGCACGCGTTTCCGTAGCTCTATAGGATGCGGTTTGCCCATCCTCGACCCCCATATCTGCCTCAGCAGCAGGGAACCACATCAAGCGAGTTCTGGGAATCCTGAATCCAAACAACCGCAACACGCTCTAGAATGTCCGCAGCCGACTTGCTTTGGGCCGATAGGCAATTGCTATGCCAATGCGGGTCATTCGCCGAGGGCAATGCCTTCGCGTCTGGGGTCTGCGCCGCCGGTCAAAGTTTCTCCGTCGATTACGATGGCATGCAAGCCAGAGTTGAGGTCACCGACCTTCACCTCAAACCCCAGATCTGCCAGCGGCTGTTCCAATTCGGCCAGTGGCGTACCTGCTTCAAGATCCATCGTACCGAAGCGGTTCAAGCCGTGGCCCATCGCGACGGCCTGTTGCGCGTCCATACCCCAATCCAGATGTGCAATGATGGTTTGAGCGACGTAGCCGATGATTTGGCTGCCACCGGGCGATCCGACGACCATAATCGGCTTGCCGTCCTGCATTACAATCGTTGGCGACATGGAGGACCGTGGGCGTTTGCCCGGCTCTATCCTGTTGGCGATGGGATAACCTGCGTCGTCGTGGGTGGCAAAGCTGAAATCCGTCAGCTCGTTATTCAAAAGAAATCCGCGGACGAAAAGGCGGCTGCCAAAGCCGTTTTCGATCGTCGTGGTCATCGAAAGGGCATTGCCAAAGCTGTCCACGATCGAAATGTGCGACGTCGACGGAAACTCGAGGGCGATGTCATCACCGAGCAGCATCGCATGGTCCCATTCGGGCATGCCGGGTGCAACTTCGGGTAAGGCGTCGTCACCAGATAACAATGCGGCGCGTTCGGCCAGATAGGGGGCGGCTGTCAGGCCAGCCGTCGGCATGGGTACAAAATCGCTATCAGCCATGTAACGACCGCGGTCTGCGAAGGCGAGGCGTGAAGCGTCGCCGATCAATCGCCAGCTTTCAGGGCTGTCGGGTCCAAGGGCCGCCAGATCGTAGGTATCAAGCATCCCAAGAATCTGCCCCACAGTTAGGGCCCCTGACGAGGGTGGGCCCATACCGCAAACCTCTGCCGCGCGGTACATGACGCAGACTGGGTCGCGTTCTTTGACTTGGTAAAGCGCAAGGTCGTCCATCGCCAGATAACCGGGGTTGCCGTCCGCATTGCGAACTGTCGCAATGATGTCTTGGGCAATTGGGCCCGTGTAGTAGGCAGCGGTGCCGTGCTGTGAAATTTGGGTCAGGGTGTCGGCATAGGCGGGGTTCGTGAGTGTCGCGCCAGCTGGCAGCGGATTCCCATTCGGTAGGAAATAGGCGGCCGTTGCGGGAAAGCGCGCAAGTCGTTCGGCGTCGTCGGCGATGGCGCCAGCCATGCGGTCTGACACGGCGAAGCCATTGGTACCAAGTTCTATTGCGTCGTCGAAAAGGTCAGCCCAGTTCGTGCGGCCCCAGCGACGGTGTGCGACCTCCATCAGTTTTGGCGTGCCAGGGGTCCCGACAGACAGACCGCCGACGACGGCGTCGAAGAAGCCCATTGGCGTGCCGTCGTCATTGAGGAAGGCTTTCGGTGTAACTGCTAGCGGTGCAGTTTCTCTTGCGTCCAATGTTGTGACTTTACCAGTGGCTGCATCGTACCATACGAGGAACGCGCCACCGCCAAGGCCCGACGATTGCGGCTCTACCAGCCCCAAAACGGCCTGTGTCGCGATCATTGCATCAGCGGCGCTACCCCCAGCAGCCAGAACATCGGCTCCAGCCTGCACCGCTAGTGGGTTCGCAGCGGCGATCATCCAGTCCTGTGCGGTCACCGGCTTGCCCGCGGCTTTAGTGTCGAGAGCGGCGCGGGCCGCATCTGATAGGCCTGCGAAGCTGTCACCAGCGCCCGCGGTTTCAGGTGCGATGGCATCGGCGGCCTGCTGGGCCAGCAATGGCGTCGCGAATGTCAATGTCAGGGCGATCAGCGAAAGGCGATGCATGGCGTGTCCTTTATCTGGCGTGATCCCACCAGCATGAACAACCTACACTAAATCGCAACCGTAAATTGCATCGCCTTACACGCGGCGTCAAAGCGGCCTGATTTTGAGCGTCGCCAGACGGTTCTCGTCCTTTTCCATGACTTCAAATCGAAAGCCATGGAACGAAAAAACCTGACCCTCGACTGGGATGATTTGCGCTTCGTGTATGACCAGGCCTGCGACAGTGTTCGCCTCGTCGTCAGGCAGGTTCCAGTCGTGGGCACGGTTCACATCACGGATCGTCATGGACCCGTCGATCAGGTAGGCCCCGTCTTCGGTCTGGGTAAACACGTAGTCATCATCTTCGTCGAATTCGTCAGCGATCTCGCCCACGATTTCTTCGAGGATATCTTCAAGGGTCAATAATCCCTGAAGGGCGCCATATTCGTCGACAACCAGCGCGAAGTGCGTCTTACGTTTCAGAAATTGGCGCATTTGTTCGTCAAGCGCGGTGGTTTCTGGAACGAAATACGGCGGCATCGCGACATCCATGATGTCAACGCGTGTCATCCGATCGGCTCCATCGCTTTCCGCGTTATGCATCGCACGCAGCAAATCCTTTGCGTGAATAACACCAACGATATTTTCTGGGTCGTCGCGATAAAGCGGCAGGCGGGTATGAGCGGATTCCAAACACTGGCGCAGAATATCTGCGGCGGGTTGATCTGCATCGACCATCTCTATGCCGGAACGGTGTAGCATGACTTCTTCAACCGTGCGTTCGGCAAGGTCCAATGCGCCTAGGATGCGGTCGCGGTCTTCCTTTTCCACGACACCCTCGGAATGGCCAAGATGCAGCGCCCCGGCAATTTCTTCGCGGACTGCAAGGATCTGACTGTCGGGGTCAGTGCGGACGCCAAAGACGTAAAGCACACCGCGGACGAAGTAGCGGACGGCGTTTACGATGGGTGAAAATATGATGACGATGATAGCAATTGGACGGGCGACGAGCGAGGCCGTGCTTTCAGGATTTGTGATCGCGTAGGTTTTGGGAAGCACTTCTGCAAAAATCAGAACCAGCAAGGTCATCACAAGGGTCGCCACAGCGACGCCGTTCTGGCCGAAGACCTTGGTTAGCAATGCGGTTGCCAAGGAGGTCGCCAAAATGTTGACGACGTTATTACCCAGCAGAACTGAACCAATCAGGCGTTCACTGTCCTCTGTGACCTCCAACGCCTTTTGCGCGCCAGTGCTGCCACGGTCCGCGGCAGCGCGCAGCTTGCCGCGAGATGCAGCAGTCAGTGCGGTTTCAGAGCCGGAAAAGAACCCCGACAGTACCAGCAGCACCATAATGCCACCCGCCGTCAGCCAAAATGTGGCATCGAAAAGGGAGGCGCCGGTCGAAGAGGGGTCCATGGTCAGCTTTCATTTATGTTTAACAGGTTATGGGGTGCGGCGGGCGTCGCTTCAAGAGGGACCGGGTTTGCGTGCTAACGGGTGATGCGTCATCACTAGTTCTGTCAGCGCTTCGTCCAGCACATGGGTATAGATTTCCGTCGTGGCGACGTCGGTGTGGCCCAGCATGATTTGGATGGCCCGTAGATCAGCCCCTCCGGCCAGAAGGTGGGTCGCAAATGCGTGACGCATCGTATGCGGTGTGACGTCTTCAGCAGGGATACCGGCGGCGGTGGCAAGTTCCTTGATCAGAAAAAAGAACCTTTGGCGTGTCATGTGGCCGGTTTTGCCACGGGTCGGGAACAGATACTTAGACACTGGCTTGCCGTCCTTGCGCCGCGCCTCTTGCTGAATGTCCCATTCGGTCAGCCACGCTGTCACCGCGCTGCGGGAAGGTGGAGAAAGCGGAACGAGGCGTTCTTTGCCGCCCTTGCCGCGCACCAGCAACATACGCGGATCGCCTCGGGCGGCCGAGACGGGAAGGGACACCAATTCCGTGACCCGCATGCCCGTTGCGTAAAGCAGTTCCATGAGGCAAGTGTTCTTGACCGCGTCGACCTTGCAGTCGCGCGCGGCCTGCAACAGGCGAGCGACTTCGTCGATGGTCAAGGTCTTGGGCAGGGATTTGGACTTACCCGGCCCCTTGATGCGAATGGCTGGATTGTCTGTGCGCCAGCCTTCCTCGAAAGCGAAGCGATAAAGCTGCCTGATCGACGATAACCGCCGCGCCCGCGTGGCGCGGGACAGGCCCTGCGCATCACATTCGATCAGATAGCCTTCGACGTCGTCTTGGGTGGCGCTGGCAAAGTGCATGCCCTTGTCCGACAGCCAGCCTGCAACGTCTGTCAAATCGCGGGCATAGGCCAGTTGGGTATTACGGGCAGCATCCAATTCGGCGGCTTGCGCTGCGACAAAAGTCTGGATCCAACGGGCCATCAGATCCGGGGCTGTCATGTGGCGCGGTCCAGCAACATAAGTTGCAGCGCCGCGCGCCGGGCTGAGTCATCCAGCCCCGCGCGGCGCAGAATAACCAAAGCGTCCGTGACGGACCTTGCGTCGCCAGCAACCCCGGCAGCAAAAATGGGCAAGCTGCACAATAAGGCTTCTCCGAGTTTGCTTTGGTTCAGTAGGTCGGCAAAGATTTGCGGCGGAGCGGCGTCCGAAAAGCCTGCGACGATCGCTTCTTCCATCGCGGATTGCGGTGATAGATCTGCAAAGTTTCCCGTCGCAATTCCCAAGAGAAACGGATCGATTTTTGCCGCGCGGGTCGCCGCATTGGCGTAATCGTCGGACAAAAGACCCAGCGTCGTGGCGATGGCCGCAACCTCACCTTTCAGATCAAAGCGGGCCAGCGGTGCAGCGTAAAGCGTCGCGAAGGGTACCTCTGCCCGGATTGCGCGCATCGCTTCCCACGCGGAGGGCAAGGTTTTAGCGACCTTTTCAGCATCACCAGTATTCAGGGCAGCATTGAAAAGCTGGAAGGCGTCCAGCCTGTCCCAGACCCCGCCCGATGCCGCCGGCGTCACGCGGGACATAACTTGCGCCAGCGATTCCGCTGATAAGGCGCCGTGAAGTGCCAACCGTTCAGCCGCGTCAAGACGCGCCTTTTCACCGACCGTGTCGCGCAGGTCAGCGCGGGAAAACGCAAGGGGCAGTGGGCTGGTCGACATACCTTCTCCGATCGCCTCGCGCATCCGGAATACCAAGGGGCTTAAACGATCAGGCGGTGGCAGCGGGGCCTGAGGATCAACAAGATCTGCGTCAAGGAACCGGGATAACAGCGCGTCATCCGAATCCGAAACATCGCCAAGCGCACGATGCGTATTCAACGTCAAAGCGGCAGCCATCCAATCGCCACCGCGCGCCATACAAAAAATGCGCGCCGGAAAAGTGGGGGCGAGTCCGGGGGCGGTTTGCATCGCGTCACAGGCGTCGTCCTCTGTGCCGGTCAGCAAAGCGATGTCGAACCAGCGACGGAACAGATCCGGGTCGGTGGGATCGGCGGCCCGGGTCAGATCAAGCGCTTCGCGTAACGCTGCAAGATCCAGCAATTTGTCGATCCGTGCTAGAAGCAATGCTTCGGCATCACCGGGCGGTGCATCAGCTTGCGCGAGCAGCAGCGTTGTAAAGAGATCGCGTAAGGCGGGCAGGGCAGGTTCTGCCTGTGCCTGAATCAGCGTCGCCAGTTCGGCAGGGTCGCTTTTGACCCAAAGGTCTTGCGGTAAACCCGTTAACGACTGTGGCAAGGTGCCGATAGCGACGGCAACCGTGTCATCAAGCGGTGTGACTATGATCTGCGGCGTGCCAGCCCCTTTGGATACGGGTGGCTCGTCCAAACGCTGACGGGGCGGTGTCGCGGCAGCGACACGTGGTGCCTCTACCGAATTCGACAGCCAGTCGATCGCCGACAGCGGGCGGTCAGACTGTGTACGGCTTGACTGGGCTGCCGCCGTCGAGGCCAACAGGATCAGGATCAACGACAGACCGCGCCGCGCCACTTTTATTCGGTCTCCAGCGTAACGGGACGAGTGACTTCGCTGCTTGGCGGCGCAAAGTCACCGGGGAAGAAAAGCGGTCCGGCGTAGGCATAGGCGATAAAAGCCAGCCCCGCGAGGATCGCTAGAAAGAAGAGTGCCTTAATCAGTCGCCACATTGGTCAGTATTCCGTCTTTGCCTGTTGCCCAGCCTCACGCCGGATCTGAGGTGTTTATATATGGCCTTTTCGGCAAGATCACGCCATTCAGGGAACAATTCGAAACTCGGCGGCAGGCAGCCTGTCGGAATGGCAAAGTTTAAGGGGGCAAAGCAAGGTGACGGACGGCGATCAAACGCTGCAGCGCTATGCCCTGCGCCGCACGGTCGTGCTTGTAGGCATGATGGGATCGGGCAAAACAGCAATTGGCCGCGCCCTATCACAACGCTTGGCTGTACCCTTTCTTGATAGCGACGCAGAGATCGAGACCGCTGCAAATGCAACCATAGCAGAGATTTTCGCCCGAAGTGGCGAGCCATTCTTTCGCCGCCGCGAATCGGAAGTGATATCCCGATTATTGACAGGCGCGCCGTGTATTCTGTCGACCGGAGGCGGGGCATTTCTGGCAAAGCGCAATCGCAAAATCATTAAACGCTATGGTGTCGCGGTCTGGCTGAACGCACCGCTGGATGTGCTGTGGGAAAGGGTACGTCACAAAGATTCGCGTCCGTTGCTGCGAACGGCGGACCCGCGTGCCACGCTTGCTGAAATTTATGCGGTTCGTACGCCGATCTATGCCAAGGCAAAGCTGCATCTGGCGGTCGCGAACCGCGCGAGTATCGAAGATACAACCGAAAGCGTGCTTTCGCTGCTTCTGACCCGCCCCGACGTTCTGGAGGAACTGCCATGATGACCACCGTACCCGTAAATTTGCCGGGGCGTGCCTATGACGTCGTCATTGGTCCGGGCTTGCTGGCGGAGGCTGGAACGCGGATTGCAGCGCTTGGTGGGCGGCGGCACGTTGCCATCCTGACTGACGAAACGATCGCCGGGCTGCATCTGGTTGCACTGCGAGAAGCGTTGGCGCAATCCGGGCTAACTTCTGCTGCGCTGGCGTTGCCGGCAGGCGAGGCGACCAAAAGCTGGGCCCAGCTAGAGGCATGTTGCGACTTTCTGCTTGATCAAAAGGTAGAGCGTGGCGATGTCGTCATCGCATTTGGCGGGGGTGTTGTTGGCGATCTTGGTGGCTTTGCCGCAGCAATCCTGCGTCGCGGCGTCCGGTTCGTGCAAATTCCGACGACGCTACTTGCACAGGTGGATAGTTCGGTTGGTGGCAAAACCGGTATTAACACTGGCCATGGCAAGAATTTGATCGGCGCGTTCCACCAGCCGAGCCTTGTTCTGGCGGATACAGCGTTGCTGTCGACCCTACCGCGTCGCGATTTTTTGGCCGGCTACGGCGAGGTCGTGAAATATGGACTGCTGGGTGATGTTAAATTCTTTGACTGGCTTGAAGGACACGCGCCTGCCATGGCTGAGGGCGACATGGACGCCCGCGTTTACGCTGTAACTCGGTCAGTTCAGATGAAAGCAGAAATCGTGGTGCGCGATGAGACAGAGCAGGGCGACCGGGCATTGCTGAACCTTGGTCATACGTTCTGTCACGCGCTGGAAAAGGCGACCGGCTATTCTGATCGCCTGCTTCATGGCGAAGGTGTCGCCATCGGCTGCGCCTTGGCGTTTGAGCTGTCTTCGCGATTGGGGCTGTGTAGTCAGGAAGACCCCAGCCGCGTCCGGGATCATCTGAAGGCAATGAACCTGAAGGTCGATATCCGCGATGTTGCGGGCGATATGCCTGATGCACAAACGCTTCTGGGAATGATGGGGCAGGACAAGAAAGTCGTTGCAGGCAAACTTCGCTTTGTGCTGGCACGTGGAATTGGCGAGGCCTTTGTCACGTCGGATGTCCCGCCGGACAAAGTGCTTGCCGTTCTGAAAGACGCCGCCTAACGCAAAACGCCGCCCCTTGGGGCGGCGTTTGATATTAAAACGGGATTTCGTCATCCATGTCGCCGCGGCCGCCGCCGCCGCCGGATGACGATCCACCGCCGGAACTGCCGCCACCGTAGCCGCCGCCTTGATCGTAGCCGCCGCTGTTGCCGCCGCCATATCCACCGCTGCCGCCGCCGTATTCATTATTATCGCGCTGGCCGCCGCTACCGCCACCGCTTGGGCTGTCAAGCATCGTCAGCACGCCGCCGAAGCCTTGCAATACGACTTCGGTGGAATAGCGGTCAGCGCCGGACTGGTCCTGCCATTTGCGCGTCTGCAGTTTGCCTTCAATGTAAACCTTAGAGCCTTTTTTCAGGAACTTCTCGGCGATGCCGACAAGGCCTTCTTGAAAGATGGCGACGGTGTGCCATTCGGTCTTTTCCTTACGCTCGCCGGAATTGCGATCTTTCCACGATTCCGAAGTTGCGATCCGCAGGTTGCATACTTTGCCGCCATTGGGAAAGCTGCGCACCTCTGGATCGGCACCGAGGTTGCCGATCAGAATGACCTTGTTGACCGATCCTGCCATGATTTGTCCTTACGATTCTATGTTCGCGTATGTGTGGCAGATTGTGCGCCAGAGGTGAACCGATCAAGGGTGGCGCGAATTGCGAATTCCGTTAAGATGCCGCCAAGCAAAACGGGACGGGGTGCAGTTATGCGGATGATAGGTCTGGGACTGGCTATGACATGCGGATTTATAGGGTCTGCTGTTTTTGCTGACACAGTTTCAACTTCGAACCGGATGTCTTTGTTCCAGAACCAGTTATCCGTCCTCGATAATCGCGCATCAAAACAATACAGTAACTCTGTCAAATTACAGCCGCCCCGTGCAATCGTGCCGGCAGCAGTCATTGCGACACCGTCCTACGTTGGTCGATATAGTGGGCCCTATCTTGCATTGGCCCGCACTGCCGCCCGCAGCAATGGCATCCCCGAGGATTTATTCCTGCGGTTGGTACAACAGGAATCAGGCTGGAACGCGAATGCCAGATCGCACAAGGGTGCGATGGGGCTTGCGCAATTGATGCCGGAAACCGCTAGGCGATTGGGTGTTGATCCCAAGGATCCGGTACAGAACCTTGAAGGTGGTGCGCGCTACCTCAAGCAGCAATACGCGAGATTTGGCAACTGGCCTCATGCGCTCGCGGCTTACAACGCCGGGCCGGGCGCAGTAGAAAAATATCGTGGCATCCCACCCTACGCCGAAACCCGAAACTACGTCCGGGTTATCTGGGGCAATTAGGCGTTTTCAGCCATCCGCTTTACCTTGGTTGCAATGGACATGACGTCGGGGTCTTTTAGGCGTGGAATGATGCGATAAGCAGCGTTAACGGCCATGAAAACAGCGAAAAGCGCCAAACCAAGACATAGGGCTGTCACCAGTACCTGCCCGTAGACTTGCTGGCCCAGCCATCCAAATGCTTTGTCCAACCCACCGGCCGCGTCTGGATCATGTTGCCACGCGGCAAGCCCCATAAGGCCACCGATGATGAGGACCGAAACGCCTTGAGCCGCGACTCCGGCCTGCAAAAGCGGGTTCCAGTGCATCGTAAAGTGATTGGCTTGCAATTTTTCCCGATACTTTTGCGTATATGCTTGGTGAAGATAGTAGACCCCGGCCCCCATCGTGATCAGTCCAACGGCACCTAGGATGATCTCTCCCATTGGCCAAGACATCAGCTTGGAAAGGTAGAATGCCGTTTTAGACCCTTCACCGCTATCTGTACTTCCGAATTTCAGGACAAGCGCGACCGCCCCTAATGCGCCATGAATAAGGCCGGTTACGGCTTGACCGACGCGGGCCATCAAACCTTTGGCGTCGGTGCCGTGATCCTCTAGGTCGAATGCCGCGTCGATCAGACGCCACGCCATATAGGCGAACAGCCCCAAGGCCACGATCCATAGGGCAACCAGTCCAAACGGTGATCTTTCGACCATGGAAAGCGCCTCGGACGTGCCCTTTGCCTCGTCTCCATGCCAGATTGCAAACAACGATATACCAGAGATAATCGCGTAAACCATTGCTCGGCCAGCGTAACCTGCCCGCATCACGGGCATGGCCCAATTGAGACTATCGTCCTGCATCCTGCGCTCCACTTTCGGTATCGCAATCCAATGCGCGGGCCCGCAGTAAGTTCCCAGCAAGTCCCGGATCGGCTAGGCATCCAAGCGTGATGCGCTATCATCGCGCAAGCGTGACAGACGGAGTGTCGGTCACATGATCCGAAAGCGACAGCCATGTTATCCTCTTTGCGTTACCGTCTGACCGAAATGTTTTCACATATTTGGGTGCCGATCGGCGCTTATGCCGTTCTTGGGCTGGTGGCTGCGATCATCGCGGTTGCATTACGCGATCTGATCCCGTCGTCATGGGCCTTCAAGATTGGGGCAGATGCGATTGATAGTCTTCTGAACATACTCGCAAGCTCGATGCTGGCTGTGACGACATTTTCGCTTTCGATTATGATGGCCCCTCCGTGCCAATAAGAGTGAGACATTTGACTGGCTAAAGTTTGGACTTGAGGGCGAAGGAGACCGAACCCATGGTAATGCCTTCACAGATGCCACCTTCACAGGATACCGGATCTGAGATTTCGCCTACGATTCCA
>JAGXIQ010000057.1 GCA_024635625.1 Loktanella sp.
CAACTGCAACGTGGTTTGATTTATGCGTATCGACGCCAATAATGATCTGATCCATGCGAGCCCTCCTGCTGAATTGGCCCAGGCACCGATCAAGGAGGACAGGACTGTGATGGTACGCAACCGTCGTCAGGCTCCTATAAATTCACTTCCTGCCCGCTGCCGGGGCAGCTTGATAGTCGACACGTCACAGGAAAGACACGTGGTCACTCAGGGAATGGGTCAGGCCATCAAGCCGCAATACCACACTCACAGTCCGGGTCGATCTCTCTTAGTAGAAATCCGGTTTGGTCGGTGATCAGGGCGGTTCCTGATTCCGGTCGGATCGCCAGTCCAAAAGGCGCACCAATGACTTTATGCACGGCTACCGCTGATCCAGTCATACCAAAGACATGCAACAGCCCCGTATCGACCGCCACGGCCATGATCCGTCCGCGCGCGGCGTCAATTGCGACGGCTGCGGGATTGCCGTGCAGGGGGGTCGTCGACAGGATTGTGCCTACGTCCGTGTCGATCAGCGTCAGCATGCCTGCAGTCTGAGAGGTGATGGCTGCTACATCGGCCTTTGCCGCACCGATCATCCAAACGGCCGCCACAGCGGCGGCCATGACTTTCGGTGGCAGGTAGGTCACTCCACCTTGCCGAAGCGTTCGACCGACACATCGATGCCGGTCTGGTGTAGCGCCTCGACCGACGCGACAGCGGCATCGTCGTTTAGATCCTCGGGTGGTTCGTTCTGCGGAAAGCCCCGATAGAATGCGCCTTTCCATGTCAGCAGCGTTTTGCCGTCTGCATCCTTTAACGTGATATGCGACGCGTAGTTTGTCGCCTTCACCATATCCAGATTAGTGTCCAGAAAGAGCGTCGATATCGCGTATTTCTCTGGCTGCCGTTTCAGCAGCTCTTCGTGCATGGTCTGGCCGTCTTCCATTGTGCGCACACGTGTCGCACCCTTGCCTGTTCCGGTCGCGTCGATACTCACGACACCCGGAAACCACGACATGTCGTCGAAGTTGCCGATCACACTCCAGACCTCATCGACCGGTGTATCTAGCGTCACGCTCTGTTCAGTTTTAAGCCGTACGGGCCAGTGGGCCAGTGCGGGTCCTGATACAAGCGCCAGACAGGCGGCGAGGGTCAGCAAGATCTTTGTCATTCAGGCTCTCTCCCATGTCGCGGACCTGCGACCTTTCGTGCCTTGATGCGGGTTTGCGGCGTTAACGTGCAATCCAACGAAAGTATGATACCCTTTAAAAACACGGTCTTATGATACCCCTCTAAAAAGATTTATGTTGTGAAGCGTCCGCTGGTTGTGTCCCATGGCATACAAGGAAGGGGGGGATTCATGAGCGGATGGAAAACTTTGGGCTGGAGCATGCTGACGGCAGCCCTGACGGGCCCGGCTTTAGCCGACGTGAATTATCGTGCCGCCGTCATCCGCGTTGATTCATCCGGACCGCTGCCCATCTCTCGGCTGGACCTGCAACCAGATGACCTTGGTTTCGCGGGTGCCGATCTGGCAACTGCCGACAATGCAACCACCGGTGCCTTTACCGGCCAGACCTTTGAAACTGTGAATGTCGTCGCCACCCCTGATACTGTATCGGCAGAGATGGCGAAGCTGTTGGACGACGGGATCACTTTCATCGTGACGATGGCAGATGCCGCCACGACTGTGGCTTTGGCGGATCAAGCTGGTGATAAGGCATTGCTGATCAACGCTGCTGCTACTGATGACAGCCTGCGCGGCGCCGACTGCCGGGCCAATCTGCTGCACGTGACGCCATCTGACGCGATGCGGGCCGACGCGCTGGCGCAGTACCTGATGTGGAAGCGTTGGGATGCGTGGTACCTTATCGCGGGCAGCCACCCCGAGGATGAGGCCCTGGCCGCCGCCTACAAACGTTCAGCCACGAAGTTTGGTGCGCAGATCGTCGAGGAGCGCACCTACGAGGATACCGGCGGCGCACGACGCACTGATACGGGCCACGTTCAGGTGCAGGCGCAAATTCCGGTTTTTACCCAGCGTGCGCCTGATCACGACGTTATGGTCGCAGCGGACCATGCCGAGGTTTTTGCGGATTACCTGCCTTACCACACGTGGGATGCGCGCCCCGTTGCCGGATCGGCGGGGCTAATCCCAACGAGTTGGACTCCGGCAATGGAAGCGTGGGGCGCGACCCAGTGGCAAAACCGGTTCGAGGAAGGTGCTAGCCGTCTGGCGCAAGAGGAAGATTTTGAAGCATGGGTCGCCCTACGCGTTCTGGGCGAGGCCGCGACGCGAACGGGCGGCGGCGATGCCGCAGCGGTGCGCGATTTCATCCTGTCTGATCGCTTTGAACTGGGCGCTTTCAAGGGCCAGAAGCTGACCTTTCGCGACTGGGACGGTCAGTTGCGCCAGCCTGTGCTGCTGGCTGCCGACAACATCGTTGTGTCCGTCTCACCGCAGGATGGATTTCTGCATCAGACCAGCACCCTCGACACGCTGGGGATTGACCGAACGGAAACGGAGTGCCGCAAATGAAGACCTTAGCCATCCTTCTTGCCACGTCCCTGCTTGCCGCCACGCCAGCGCTGGCTGACCGCATCTTTGTCACCAACGAGCGGGGCAACACCGTCAGCGTATTGGATGGCGACACGTTAGAAGTCATTCACACGATCGAAGGTATGCAGCGTCCGCGTGGGATCACCGCCAGCCATGACGGCAAGACGATTTACGTCTGCGCATCGGACGACAACCTCGTTCGTGTCTATGACGCGGCCACGTTCGAGGAACTGCCATCACTTCCCTCCGGCCCCGATCCGGAACTTTTCGTACTTGATCCTGTCGGAGACCGCCTGTTCATCGCTAACGAGGACGACAATCTTGTGACCGTCGTGGATGTGAACACCCGTCAGGTATTGGCAGAGGTTCCAGTCGGCGTTGAACCTGAGGGCATGGGCGTCAGCCCCGACGGCAAAATCGTCGTGAATACGTCAGAGACAACCAATATGGCGCACCTGATCGACACCACGACCTATGAAATCGTCGGCAATGTGCTCGTCGATGGTCGCCCGCGATTTGCTGAATACACACCCGATGGCCAGACGCTTTTCGTATCGGCAGAAATTGGCGGTACGGTCAGCGTTATTGACGTGGCCACCGTGGCGGTCGCGCAAAAGATCACTTTCGACGTTCCAGGCTTATTGCCAGAGGCGTTGCAGCCCGTCGGCATGCGCGTGACCGCTGATGGATCTAAATTATACGTGGCACTTGGCCCTGCGAACCGGGTCGCTGTGGTAGACGTCGCTAGCCGCGAAGTCACCGATTACCTGCTGGTTGGGCAGCGTGTCTGGCAGCTTGCATTTTCTCCCGATGGCTCGCGGCTTTACACGGCCAATGGCAATTCAAACGACGTTTCGATCATCGATACCGCAACGGATCGTGTCATCGAATCCGTTCAGGTCGGCCAGCAGCCTTGGGGGCTGGTGGTCGTGCCGACACCATGATTGCAATACTGAAGAAAGGCCCGAACCTCATGAAGACATTGACCGCCGCCGCCCTAGCCATACTGATCGCCAGTCCGCTGGCTGCACAACAGTTCGATTACGGATTCTCCGGCATGACGGGTAAGGCGAACCACACTGACCTTGCCCCGCTTACGCTGTCATCTGGCAAACCGGTGGCGGACGCGCCCTATTTGCTGAAGGCGGGCGGATATTACAGCATCATGGTGCAGGCCGACGGTACCGCTGAACTGGGTCTTTCCGGTGGCGATTTCTTTCGCGCGATCTGGGTGAACGAGGTCGTCATCAACGATATAGAGGTCCGTCCGATGGGCCTTGCCTCGCTTGAATTCGATGACGAAGGTGAGGCGGAAATCAGCTTTATCGCGATCCAACCAGGCACCTATACATTGTCGATCCCCGGATCGACGGGAGACAGTCAAAAGGCGGTCTTTACCATTCAATGACACCTCACGTGCCAGACATCGCCGCAGCGCTGGACATCGCGGCTGTCAGCCACCGTTTTGGCACTAAGCTGGCGCTGGATAACGTCAGCCTGACCGTGCCAAAAGCGGCATTCTGTGCATTGCTAGGGGTGAATGGGGCGGGCAAGACGACGCTCTTTTCGCTGATTACGCGGCTTTACGACAGCACCTCTGGCCGGATTTCCGTGGCGGGTTTCGATGCCCGGCGTCAACCTAGTAAGGCGTTGGCACGATTAGGTGTAGTGTTCCAAAGTCGGGCATTGGACGGTGATTTAAGCCTTCGACAGAACTTGACCTACCACGCAGCGCTGCACGGTATTTCGGCCCGCACAGCCAAGCCTCGTATCGCAGAGGTACTTGCGCTGGTGGATCTGGAACAAGCAACCGATAACCGCGTCAGCACCCTATCCGGTGGCCAGCAACGCCGGGCCGAAATTGCCCGTGCCTTGCTTCACCGTCCTGAACTGCTCTTGCTTGACGAGGCGACGGCAGGCCTTGATGTGCGTGCACGTGCGGACGTTCTGGCATTGGTGCGCAGGCTGATTGCGCAGGAAGGGGTTTCGACCCTCTGGGCCACGCATATCTTTGAAGAGCTTGAACCTGCAGATCACATTGTCGTCCTGCATCAGGGGCGCGTGCTGGCGGATACATCTGCCAGCGATCTGGCAGGTGCGGGCACATTATCGGATGGCTTTATGGCGTTGACTGGATCACCAGTATGACCGGTTGGACCATTGCCTTTGGCGGGATCGCCAAGCGTGAATTCCTGCGTTTCACCCATCAGCGCGAACGCTTTTTAGCAGCGCTTGTGCGTCCGTTGGTCTGGCTATTCATTTTTGCCGCGGGCTTTCGGTCTGTGTTGGGTGTCAGTATTGTTCCGCCCTACAAGACCTACGTGCTTTACGACGTCTACGTTACGCCCGGCCTGTGTGGCATGATCTTGCTGTTTGCTGGCATGCAATCTTCTCTGTCGATGGTTTACGACCGCGAAACGGGCGCAATGCGCAGCCTCTTGGTCAGCCCCTACCCGCGTTGGTTTCTGCTGGGGGCAAAGCTGACGGCGGCGGTTTTGGTTGCAGTCGTGCAGGTCTATGCCTTCCTGTTGATCGCATGGTTCTGGGACGTACGGCCGCCGGTCATCGGCTATCTGACCGTATTGCCAGCACTGGTACTTGCGGGATTGATGCTGGGGGCGCTGGGCCTGCTGATATCGTCGGGCATCCGGCAGCTGGAAAATTTCGCGGGTGTGATGAACTTCGTGATCTTTCCGATGTTTTTTGCATCCTCAGCGCTTTATCCGCTGTGGCGCATGCAGGAATCCAGCACGCTGCTGCACGACATTTCTGCCGCGAACCCGTTTACATATGCGGTCGAACTGATCCGATTTGCGCTATACGGGCAATTCAATGCGTTGGCCGCCGGGCTCACAGCCGTTTGTCTGATCGTGTTCTTTGCGGCGACGGTTTTCATGTATGATCCGGCCAAAGGTTTATGGCGCGGCATCAAGGGGGGGGTATGATCAAAGGCATCATTCTGGCCGTTCTGGCCGCCGGGCCTGCATCTGCCCAGCACGTGACTGATTTGGATTGGCCCTGCGTGCAGCGCAAGCAGCCGCAATTGTCCGTCGCGCAGGTCTGGACCGGACCCTTGCCTGACAGCGCAACCGAGGATTTGGCGAAGACGCCGCCAATCCGTGATCTTGCGCGGGTCATCGCCCTGCGTCGCACCGAAATGACAGAGGCCGAACGTATGATTGATACGTTCGCTGCCGACCACGACACGCCGGACCTGACCGCGCTATTCCTTGCCACTTTTGACGATGTGCAGCGCGCACGGGACCGGGTGATGACGGGTATTACCCGCTACGCCCACAGCCAAGAGGCGCTGGACGCCCGCATTAATGAGATGCGCCAGCAGTTCGCCACACTAACGGCTGCAGAGCCGCAAGATTTCGACGCCATAGACAAGATCGAAGCTGATCTGGACTGGGCAACGCGCATTTTTAAAGACCGACAACAGGCACTGACATACGTTTGCGAAACACCGGTGATTCTTGAGCAGCGAGCCTTTGCGCTGGGTCGGTTGATCCAAGCCAAGTTGCCGGAATGACATATTTTAAGCCATCGTCAATATTTCGCCTACCGCGCGAGAATGTCCAAGGACTATCTCGCTTCCTGCGCGAGTTGCTATAGGGTTGAGAGTCTGGGCAGGGGAGAGCCCGGACAAGGGAGGAAACCATGAAACATGCAGCCATCGGTGAAGCCGCCGCTGAGACCGTTCATCAACAAGACCTAGCCCGCCGGGTGGCGGATGTCCTGATTGTCGATGATCATCCGTTGATCTGTCAGGCCCTCGGGATGACTATGACCCATACGCTGGCACTGCAGCGGGTCCGCGTCGCCGCCAGCCTTGCGGACGCCCTGGCCTCTATCAAAGACGAAGGGGTGCCGCACGCGATTGTGCTGGACCTCAAACTGCCCGATGTCGAAGGCGTCGAAGGGCTACTGGCTTTGCGCCAAAAAGCACCAGATGTGCCGATCACAATGTTGTCCGCTGAATTGGATACGCAAATGGTAACTGCAGTTCTTGCTGCTGGGGCCTGCGGCTATATCACAAAGGCGATGCCACAGCCCGAGATGATGGAAGCCTTTCGCCGCATGTGGCGCGGTGAAACGGTGCTGCCGGACGACTATGATCCTTGTTCCGACCAAGAGGACGAGGCGCTGGCACTGGCCCGTTGCTTTGCCACGCTGACACCGCAGCAGATGAATATTCTGCGGTTGATCTGTCAGGGGCGCCCAAACAAGATCATTTCCTACGAGTTGTCCATCGCCGAAGCGACGGTCAAGACGCACATCGCGGCGATCATGACCAAAGTGAACGTTCGCAACCGAACCCACGCCGCCCTTTTGGCCGCCAAGGCGCGGCTGTTTACGACGTAGAGGCGCATCGCAGATGAGCGATGACAGATCATCGCGACACCCAGTCGTTCTGACGACGAGCGGATCGGCCAGCGACATTGTGGACGCATGCCGGGTGGGTTTTGCCATGGCGGCGCCTGCATTGGTGATATTCTTTGCACCGGAAGGCGCGCAGGTCGCGCCGATCAGCGTGGCGCTTACGCAGGCGTTCGGCGCGCGCTTTCATGTGATGGGATGCTCCTCTGCCGGGGGCTTCGCTTTTGCTGGGTATGACGATTCCAGTGTCGTGGTCATCGGATTTCCGGCCACTAGTTTCAGGGCGCGTACGATTTGGTTGTCATCCCTGCGCGAACATATGGCCCGCGACTGGATGAAAGCCCTGCGCGGTCTGTCCGACGGTTTCGGTGCGTTGCCGGGTAGGTCGCAATTCGGCTTGCTATTGATCGATGGCATGAGCGGACGCGAAGAACTGATCACGACGACTGTGGACGCGACCCTACCGGATCTTCTGGTATTAGGCGGATCAGCGGGGGACGGGCTGCGGTTCGGTCAAACCCATCTGGCTTTGGACGGCGAAACCCGACCGGAAAGTGCGCTGTTCTGTATGATAGAGACAGATTTTGCCGTCGAAGAGGTTGTCTTTGACCCGTTCCGCCCGGCGAGCCAACGCATGATCGTGACCGCCGCCGACCCAGATAATCGTATGCTGTACGAGATCAACGCAGAACCCGCTGCTGCTGAGTACGCGCGATTGATCGGTGTGCCGGTCGAAGACCTTGGACCGGCGTTCTATGCGGCCAACCCAATCTTGGAACGGTCGAACGGGCGACATTTCGTGCGCGCCATCAGCGGCGTGACAGCGGACGGTGGCTTGACCCTTATGTCGGCTGTCGAAACGGGCGCGATCCTTAAATTGGGGCGCGCTGATAGCCTGATGCAAGGATTACGCGACCGGCTCGACAGTTTAGGAGAGGTGGCGCTTGTCCTTGGGTTTGACTGTATCTTGCGTCGCATTGCCGTCGAAGAGGCAGGACAGCAAGCGCAGATCAGCGATCTGTATCGTGATTTTCGGGTTGCGGGATTTAATACCTACGGCGAACAGCATTGTGGTATTCATGTGAACCAGACCTTTGCAGGCCTTGCGATCCTGACGCGGGAGGCTGCGCATGCTGCGTCATGACGACGACCCCGCGCGCCGGATCGCAAAGCTGGAACGCATCGTCGATGCGCTGGTACAGCGGCTGGAACGGTCCGAAGACGCGCGCGGCCCTTCTTACGCTTTGACCCGTGCGGCCGCCTTGTTGGAGCGAGAGATTATCGCCCGCAACGATGATCTGGAACGCGCGCTGTCCGATCTAAGTGCGATTAATGCCGAACTCGCACAGGCCCGCGAAGCGGCGGAAGAAGCCAATCGCGCCAAGTCCAGATTTTTGCGGGCCGCCAGCCACGATTTGTTGCAGCCGCTAAGTGCGGCAAAGATGTTTTTGTCACATCTGGCAAACCTGTCGCGCGAACCCACGCAGATTGATATCGTGTCTCATCTGACCGGTACCATCGAATCCGCCGAAGAGCTGATCAACGCTTTGTCACAGATCGCACGGCTGGACAGTCGCACAGTCAGGCTTGATCTGGCGCCGGTGTCGCTGGCGCGGTTGTTTTGGCGACTTGCTGCGGATTTGCAGCCCCTGGCCCAGCAGCGCGGCGTAGATTTGCGCTTTGTCGCGTCCAGCCTGACGGTGCAAAGCGATCCCCTTTATCTGCGCCAAATTGCCCAAAACCTGATTGCGAATGCGCTAAAGTACACGGACGGTACAAAGGTTTTGGTTGGTGTCCGTCGGGTGGGCGACACGGTCTGGCTGGAAGTTCGCGATCAGGGGCCCGGTATCGCACCGGACGACCGTGAACGTATGTTCTTTGAATTCGAGAGGTTGGGGCAATCGGATCAGCCGGGAACCGGCCTTGGCCTTTCTATTGTCCAGCGGGCTAGCCAAATTTTGCAGCACCCACTGGATGTCTGGTCTGAGGTGGGGCGCGGATCATGCTTTCGCGTTGGACTACCTCTGCGGGCCGATGTTTGTGCCCTGCGGCCCGTACCGCCACAACGGGTCGTTCATCGACCGACTGATCTGGCAAGACGTCATATTCTGGTTGTCGAAAACGATGCGGCCATGCGTCGTGCGTTTGATGTGTTGCTGACAGGGTGGGGAATGCGGGTGACCACTGTTGGGGGCTTGCGTGCGGCACGTCAGGCTGCCGCGCGGCAGATCCCTGATCTGGTGCTTACCGACTATCGTCTAGATGGCGGCGAGACTGGTATCCACGTGATCCGTGCGCTGCGCGACTCCCTTGGCCCTCATTTTCCGGCCGTAATGGTCAGCGGGGATGACATGGACACGATGGCCTCTGCCGCTGCATTCCTTGGGGTAGAGGTTCTGTCCAAGCCTGTCGCAGACGCCCACTTGCAACGGGCCATGCGTGCCGTGTTGGGGGTGTCCGCATGAAGTCGCGACGACTTGGACTGCACGCGGTGTCCGTGATTGCGGTGCTGTTACAAGAATGAGGCTGAATGATTGACCGCAGGGTTCGATAGGCGCCGGTGCCAATTTCATAATTTCACGCAGGTTGGGACGGGTTGTCCCGTAAGACGCAAGTACGGTTTGCTAGAAGAAGGATATGATCGGATGACATTGAAGGCCCTGACGCTGCTATTGGGGGTCGGCGCCGTGCCGCTTCCGGCCTTGGCTGGTCCGCTAACCGACTTGATCATGGCCCCGGGTGTGATGACTGACCTGACGTTGGGTGGCACGCTGGTCTATACCCACGACCGCCTATTCCTAACCTTGCCTGCGGGGCAAACCTTGCCCGGTGCCCAGACTGGCGTACCCTTGCCAGAGGCGGTCGTCGACGGAGAAGTCATTATGACATTTGTCCCGGGCGAGGCCGGAAACCAGATCGTTGTTACCCGCCTTGAGGCGGACGTCACAAGGCCGGTCGCTAGCTTTCCAGCCAGCGGTCCGAACCCGCTGCTAATATTCTTTCTGGAAAACGTCGTCCGCAGTATGGCGGCGCAGACCGGCGGCAGCCCCTTCTATATGCGCAATATTATGCGCGCTGATCTAGCAGGTGCAGCACCAGATCTGGCGGGCGACGGCCCGCATACTGTCACCCTGACGCCGTTTGCGGGCAATCCCAATGCCTCGCGCATGGGGGATTTCGCGGGTTTGACGCTGGATTTGACCTTCGACCCTGCCAACCCCGGCACTTTGCTCGCGCTTAGCGCGCAGGCGGGCGATGGCTATCGTGAAACCCTGATGTTGGAGGATTGAATGCGCGCCCTGACTCTTTGGCTAACGCTTTGTGCTACGCCGCTGCTTGCTGCCGACCCAATGGCGGCGGGAGTGATCAATGATTATCCGACCGAAGCGCGAGCGGACTATGTATTCGGCTGCATGGTGACCAATGGCCAGACCCGAGAGGCGCTGACCCAATGCTCTTGTTCGATCGACACAATCGCGTCGATTCTGCCCTATGACGCTTATGTCGCTGCCGAGACGGTGCTGCAGCTGCGGCAAGGTGGAGGAGAGCGGGCTGCGATGTTCCGCGGCGGCACGGCCAGCGTGAACGAAAAGCTGGCTGCCCTGCGTCGCGCGCAAGCCGAGGCCGAGATGCTGTGCTTTCAGTAATCCGTCAGCCGTTTGGCGGTCCGTAAATCCGGCGATCCAATGCTGAAAGGCGCGCTTGCGACAGGCCCATGTCTTGCGACGTACGACGTTCTGCCAGCAGATCGCCGCGGCGGCGGGCTTGCCAAAGGCGCAGCCGGGGCATTGGCGACCATCGCTTGCGGACCCGCGCCCAACCTGCAGCGGTAGCGTCTGGGGCCAGACGGATCGCCGCCAGCGCCAAACCCGCACACAGGCCCGTCAGTGCAATCCCGAAAAGTGTCCAGACCTGCGGTGCTTTGATAGTGCCGGTGATCGTCTGATTGGTAAAAAAGCTTGCGACCGCGATGGGTAGCGAGGGTATTTCAACCGAGTCCATCCGCCGGGTCGTTGCATTAAAATAGGGTATCGTAACGCCCTCTAGAACGCCGGGTTCGCCGGTGTGGGGCCTGAACTCCCATGTCCAGACGACCTGCGCTACTGGGCCAGCCTCGGTTAACAGCAGTTCACGCTCTACCGGGGCGGCAAAGGTGATCAGCCAGTTCTCCGAAACGACCGGGCGCGGCGGAAGTTGTTCTGGCAAAGCCCCAAGCGCCCGCAGAGTTACTTTGCGAATGACTGTAGCGCCGTCTGCCAGATGACCCGGGTCGTCGGATAACACGTCCGTCAGTTCCAGTACCTCTGCTGACAAATGCCAGCCCCGATCCATGGGAAAGGCCCCAACCGATAGGGCAAGCGGCTGGGCCGTAACGTTCATATCCTGCCGCTGGCTTTGCTTATCGATCACCGTCAGGTGGTGGATGACAGGGCCGAAAGTGACCATGCCGGATTGCTTGGGCCAAACGGCGATGTGACGCTCCATCACGATCCGCGACAGGCCGTCGATTATTTCTTCGTGCCAGTCGTCTGGGCCGGTCTGAATATAGTCGAAGCCTTCTGTGCCGGTGATTTCTAGTTTTTCGGCTGCGACCTTCAGGTCGTAAACGGCACGGATCGTCAGGGGGATCATCTCTCCTACGACAGAGGTTTGATGGCCGGGGTCAGCATGAATGGACATCCGCATTTGCGGGGCATTTTGGGCTGCGGCGGGCAAGGCGGTTATTATAAGAAATAGGAATAGAAATTTTACCATGGGTCCCCCTTGTCCGGCGCGGTCAGGCCGATCGCCAACCGGCGTCCATATTCGTCGCGCAAGCGCAACCGCAGGAACTCTCCGGGGTCGTCGGGCAGGGTTGCCAGCCATGCGGCATCGGCGACGCGCTTGCCTTCGTCCAATGGCTTACCCAGCCTGCGCGCCTCTGCTACGGGCGATCCGCCCGGGGTGGCGATGATAAGTGTCGCAATGCGGCCCGTGCCATTACCCTGTCCTTGCAGGGCAGGGATCAGGGCATTGACGACGTTGCGATTTTCGCGCGCCTCACTATCGGCGGGATTAGCGAACAAAACCGCATCAAAATAGGCGCGCGATAGGGGGTAGTTGCCGGTGGCGGCCAAGCTAAGGCCCCTATTGTAGGTCGAATTGCGACCGGCTGCACGAAACGCGTCATCGGCGGCCGCATAATCGCCTGCGTTGTAAAGCATGACGCCTTTGACCGACGGGGCGGCGATGGACTCTGCAGCAAGGCCCGGCATGCCCAGCATCAGCGCCAGCTTACCGCGGGCATCGCCTCCACTGACGATCAGGGCGATTACGCCAGCAAAGATCAGGGCAAGGCGGATCATCTGCGTCTCCTGAACAGCAAGGCGGCGAAAGGAAGGGCAAGAAGCAGCAACCAACGACCAAAGTCGCGCACAGCGTTGGTGGCGCTACTACTGCGGGCAAGCCGCGCGGTACGGGTGGCATCGATACGTGCCAAGAGGCCACGGGTATCGTCGGCAGATGCCGTGCCGCCGCCGCCAGCGTCGGACAATGCGGTCAGGGCGGCGGGGTCCGGGGCGGGACCTTCTGGGGCGGTGTCATCCACTGCCAACGTCCAGACCCGTGCGCCCCCCGCCTTCAACCGCGCGGCTTCTTCTAATGCGCGGGGGTCTGCACCGCCGCCGTCGGAAATCATGATCAGGTCTGCCCCGCCGATACCTACGCCGTCTTCGGCAAACAGGTCAGCGGCCATGGACAGGGCGATATCGGGACGGCTGCCGCTGACGGGCATGGTATCGCGATCCAACACGGCGATCAGACTTTGCAAGCTTGCCGCATCAGAAGTGGGGGCAGAGGCAAGGTAGGCATCCGCGCCATAGACCATAACGCCAACAGGCCGTTCCTGCGCGTCGGCCATGACCGTGGCAGCAGCGGCTTGTAGGTCTTTCAGCGCGGGCGCAGTGGTGATCGAAGGCGACAAATCCAGCAACAGCACGATCGGGTCAAGCGACCGGTAGGATATCGCGCCCGGCAGCAACTTGGCCGGCCCAGTCAGTGCAACCACGATCACGGCGGCGGCAAAAAAGGGCAGCAGCAGTGTGGGATCGCGCCGCCCGTCAGTCAGCGCGCCAAGCCGACGCAGCGGGCCCAGTAGCGCAGGGTCGATAATTGTACCCCAGTCGCCTGCAAACCTGCGGTGTCGCACCCAGAAAGCCAGTGCCAGCACGGGTACAAGTGCCAAAAACCACAACGGGCGCAGTAGCAGTAAATCAGTCATGCGCGCCTCCTTAGACCCACAATCACGCACAGCGCCAGCGCCAGCGCCGCGCACCACGGCCAAAAGGGATGCGGCACCGCCAACGGCGGCCGGTCAGAGGGGTTGGGTTCTAGGCGGTCGATCTCTGACATGATCTGTTGCAGGTCTGCGGTGTCACGCACGCGGAAGGTGGTGCCGCCCGCCGCCGCCGCGATCGCGCGCAGGGTTACGATGTCGACGGCATCGCGGGCGGCGGGTCGAGTCTCTAGATCTTCCGGCCCTAGGGCAATTGTGTGGACGCGCACGTTGTCCTCGCCTGCGAGGGTTGCGACTTGTTCCGCGTCCAATCGCGCGGCAGTGTCCCTGCCGTCGGAAAGTAGCACGATGACCTTGCTCGTGGACGGTTGGTCGACGATCCGTTTCAGGGCCAGTCCCAGCCCATCTGAAATTGCAGTGGACCGGCCCGTCAGACCGATTTCCGCCTCTGTGATCGCGCGACTGACGGCAGTCAGGTCGTGGGTTAGTGGGGCAGCAACGTAGGCGCGGTCGGCAAAGATGACGAGGCCGATGCGATCGCCAGTGCGGGCGGCGACAAAGCGGGTGGCCACGTCCTTTACGGCAGTAAGGCGGCTGACGGTTTCACCGTTCAAGGCAAAATCCGGCGTCGCCATGCTGCCGGACATATCCAGTGTCAGGATGATATCGCGACCCGACGCGGTGCGGTCGCGCTCCATTTCGATTCGCTGCGGCCCGGCAATGGCAAGGACCAGTAGGAACCAGATCGCGACAGCCAGCCAAGGGCCGGTGCCACGCAGTGGGTGTTTGTCAGGCGTCGCGGTTTTCGCGATGGCATCCGGTAAAGCAAAAGCCTGACCGCCCGCAGCGCGGGGCGGCAGCAGCAGCACCAGCAACGGCAAAGGCAAGAGCAGTAACGCGAGGGGGGTTGCGAGGTTACCCATGATTAGCGTTCTTTGGCGTGCGGATCAGGGCCTCGGCGCGGGCTGGGTCATAGGGCGCACCGCTGTAAAGGGCGTGGCGCAGATCGTCTGGCAAACGCCTTCCACGGTCCGTCAATAGGGCCGAAAGTGCAAGCAACCGTTCTGCCGGCGGCAAGGTCGCAGCCGCTGCGATGCGGTCTTCGGTTCGCTGCGGACGACTGCGCTGGCGCAGCAGGGGCTGTAGCAGCGTGACAATCAGTCCGGCTAGGATCAATCCCATGCCGAAGGCCGCAAGCATGTCTTGCCAGCCCATCATGACGAATTCGGCGGGCAGCCGGGCCGGGTGCAAGTCATTGACGATATCCGGGGTCACGCCGCACCCCGCGCCGTATTTAGGCGATGAATCGTCAGACCTGGCCGTTCTAATGCCACTGTCCGGGCTTCGCGGTCTTTGACAAGGCCTGCGAACCGCGCGCGGGCGGGACCGTTCGGTGTGGCGTAGGAAAGGGGTTGCGAGGGGGGGGCCGTCTCGAATGCGTCTTCGGTCAATATCAGTTGCACGCGGTTTTTAGCTGTCAAAGCAGCGAGGGTCGCATCCCAGCCGCTGCCAAGATCGTCTAGTCCAGTCGCGAGTGAGATTAGCGCGCCGCGGGGTGCCAACGGCGCGGCGCGCAGCAGGGCTGGGACCAGTGGAGTGACCGGCAGTTTTGTCGCCATCGCGACGAGGTGTGCACGGGCCAGACAACCTGCAACGAGTGCCATGCCACGCGCACGGGTGCGGGGGCGCTCAACGTAGGGGCCAGCGTCTGTGATTGCCACACAACCGACCGCGCCGCCGTCCAGTACGACACGCCAGCCGATCAGAGCCAACGCCTCTGCTGCTGCAACCGACCGCAGGCGGCCCTTGGTGCCCCACAACATTGGGCGTCGAAAATCGGCAATCAATAGGACGGTCTGCTCGCGGTCTTCTTGAAATGTCCGGGTCTGCATTGTGCCTGTCCGCGCCGTGGCTGCGGCGTCCAGATGGCGCGGGTCGTCACCGTCGGCAAAAGGTCGGATTTCGCGAACCTCTTGCCCACGACCCCGCTTGGGAATCGATACCGCGCCGGGGCGTTCGGCCAGTGCCGGCGTGTTGCGCGTCTGGCGCGCCAGCCCCTCTAGCCGCATGAGGGCGGCAGCGCTGATGCTGGCTGGGTCAGTAAGGCCTGACATAGGCCAAAAGCATCGCCACGATGTCGCGGGCGGATTGTCCGTCAGATGTCGCACGCCAACTGGGTATCAGGCGATGCGATAGCGCATCCATAGCCAGCGCTTCCACATCCTCTGGCAAGGCGTGGTCGCGGCCCAAAAGGGCCGCGCGTGCGCGTGCCGCTGCTGCGAGTGACAGCGATCCGCGGGGAGAGACCGCATGGGCGATCAATCCTTCGAGGGGGCCATCCGCAGTCTCTCTTGTCGCCATAACCAGCCGCACAATGTAATCCTTCAACGCGGGTGCCAGATGCACGGTCGCGACGGCCTCTTGCGCAGAGGAAAGTTGCGAAGCACTCAGGCGGGTCGGCACCGGGGCGGGGTGACCCAGCCCTTCTGCTTCGACCAGATCAAGGATCGCACGTTCCGATTCTGCCCCCGGTAGGTCAAGGTCGATGTGCAGCAAAAAGCGGTCCAGCTGCGCCTCTGGCAAGGGAAATGTACCTTCGTTTTCGATCCCGTTTTGTGTCGCGACGACCATGAAATGGTCCGGTAGCTTGCGGGTCGTGCCGCCTGCAGTGATTTGCCCTTCGGCCATCGCCTCTAGCAGGGCGGACTGTACTTTGGGTGGTGCGCGGTTGATCTCGTCCACTAATACGAGTTGATGAAAGAGCGGGCCCTGCAAAAAGGCGAAATCGCCGTCGCCGGGGCGAAAGACCTGCGTCCCGATCATGTCCGACGGCATTAGGTCAGGCGTACATTGGATGCGGGCAAAGCTGCCTTCTAGCCCGGTCGCCAGCCGTTTTACGGCGCGAGTTTTGGCAAGGCCCGGCGGACCTTCGATAAGGACGTGCCCACCAGCGAGCAGGGCAATCATAAGCCGTTCGACAAGGGCGTCGTGACCCACCAGACCTTCGGATACCTGGGCCGCAAGGGCGATCACTGGCCCAAGGGGCCTTTCAAAATCTTTCGCCACGTTTCTCCTCCCAAGGGCCACGTGTTTCAGGTGTCAGACTGACAGGGAAAGGTGCAGTGGGCCAGAGCGTGACCATCAGACTTTCGGATGACGATCAAACAGTTGTGTCGGGGGCTCAGGTAAGTCGCTTCAATCCTGTCAGCAGCCCTGTTTGGGGCGGGACCAGAGGGATCAAGCAAGCCTGCAAGGCGTGGTATATGTCAGGTTTGCCCCGGAACGGACTGTCAGCGGCGTCCGAATTCGAGCGCGCTACAGGCCACCAGCCTCCTGCTGGATCAATAAAATCGCGCGTCAGCACGGCCCAGATTGCCCGATACTGATCTTCGAAATCCGCATCGCCCAATGTGGCGTGAAGGGTTGCGGCAGCGGCGGCCCCTTCGCATGTGGGCCACCACAGGCGCAAAGCCTGGTCGGGGCGTTTGTAGAAGTCGAGCGTATAATAAAAGCCGCCGTTGTTAGCGTCCCATCCGGTCTTGCAGGCCGTGCGGAACAGCTTGGCTGCCGATTCTGGCAGCCAAGCCAGACGTTTTGCGCCCAAGTGCCACAGCTGGATCAGCAGTCGCGCCCATTCCAACGCATGACCGGGGGTGGTACCTGCTGGGCGAAACATCGGGTCGCCCGCGTAGGTTAGGTCCGGCGTCCAGTCGGTGTCGAAGTGCTCTATCACAACCCATCCGGCGGCGCGGGCATGGCGGTTGATGATCAGATCGGCGATGCGTTCGGCCATG
The DNA here is from genome assembly GCA_024635625.1 of Loktanella sp. Lineage (GTDB taxonomy): Bacteria > Pseudomonadota > Alphaproteobacteria > Rhodobacterales > Rhodobacteraceae > Loktanella. Next base: position 16,994 of record JAGXIQ010000057.1, read on the forward strand.
GTCAAATAGCGAAGTTCGCCAAACGCCTCGAATGCGGCCATCAGCGCTTCGACGCTATGCATGTTAGCGTTTTGGCCCCGGTAGTCGGGAAACGGCGTCCAGTCCGCTGTGAACTCTTCGCGCATCGCACCGGCATCTTCCTGCCAGAACTGCATATCGATAGCCTGCATCACGTGGTCGTGCAGTTCAGGCGCGCGGGGATGCCCGACCTCTTGCGCCGAAGCCGCGGCCAGCAGGACGAAGGCGTGGCCGTAGGCAAGCTTGTCGGATTGTGTCGGACCGCGGTCGTCGACACCCCAGAAGAAGCCGCCGTTGGCCGCGTCAAAGTGACGATCGAGCAGGAATTTAACGCCGTGATCGACAAGATCCATCGCGCCGGGGTGGCCGAGTGCCTGCGCAGCGGCAAAGCAATGGACCATGCGACAGGTATAAAACAGTTCCTGCGGGGCATCTGTCAAAGCTTGACCATCGTCGGCCAGCGTATGAAAGCCCCCGTTTGCATTCACCGCATTGCGGCTAAAAAAGTCTAACAGGCTGCGGCTTTGGTCAAGTAACCAGCTGCGATGGTAAGGGCGTTGGGTGAAAGAAGTGTCGGTCATGTGGCGCGCCTTGGCAGGTGTTTCGCAACGTAACATGTCGCACTTTGCGAGGCGGTAAAAGCGGGCTTTTACCGGGCCTCGCCAGCGCGCGCTTGCTTTCACCGACAACTGCGCGCTTGGATGGCGCGGCGACACACCGACGCCGGGAGCCTTTTTATGGTCACGACAGCACATGCCGAAACTCACTTAGTTCACCGGATCGGCTGGCTGCGCGCCGCCGTGCTGGGGGCGAACGACGGGATCGTATCCACCGCGAGTCTGATCATCGGCGTCGCAGCTGCCGGGTCTGGTCATGGACAGGTGCTGGTGGCAGGCCTTGCCGGACTGGTCGCCGGGGCAATGTCGATGGCGGCGGGGGAATATGTTTCTGTCAGTTCGCAGACCGATGCGGAAACGGCGGACCTTGCGAAAGAGGCTGCCGAACTGCGCGACCATCCCGAAGCTGAATTGAACGAGTTGACGGCCATCTACATTGAACGCGGACTTGATGCTTCACTCGCACGGCAGGTCGCCGTTCAGTTGTCGGCTGGCGACACGCTCGCTGCCCATGCTCGGGACGAACTGGGCCTGTCGGGTACCGTTGCTGCCCGTCCGGTGCAGGCGGCAGTCGTATCCGCCGCGTCGTTTGCTACCGGTGCCGCAGTGCCATTGATCGTCGCGTGGTTGTTCGCGTCGCAGGTGGTTGTACTGGTCGGTGTCACATCGCTCGTCGCGCTGGCGACGCTTGGCGGTCTTGGAGCGACGGCAGGCGGGGCTGGCATTGTTAAGGGTGCTGTGCGGGTCACCGTCTGGGGCGTTCTTGCAATGATCGCTACTGCTGTCGTCGGCCTTATCTTCGGTGTCAGCGCCGCCTAAGCGATCATCTAGCTTTTCTAAAAAATCCGACCGCGCCTACACATCAGTTGGCGCGGTTCTAAGGCATGCCAAATTTCAACCTATCGATGCATAAAAGGGCGTTGATCTGGTATGCAATTCCGTATAGTGGAAATGTATTCTAATTATTGGAAGTTCTGGGAGGAGCGACGATGAAGAGGACTTTGGCCGCCGCAACCGTGGCATTTGGCTTTGCAGCAACGTCTTTGCCTGCGCAAACAACCCTGATCCTTGGCGAAGCAGGCCCGAATCGCGGTGCCCGCGCCGAGGCGACTCAGGCCTTTGCTGATGATGTGGCCGCCCGTACCAACGGCGATGTGACAATCGACATCCAGTGGGGCGGTGCGCTGTTTAAGGCGGACGCGGCGCTACAGGGTGTCAGCGACGGTGTTGCAGATCTTGGCACGATTATCGGCGTCTATTTCCCGCAAGAGATGGTGGCCTACGACATCGCTGACCTGCCGCTGCTGAACGCCGATGCTTGGGTTGGCATGCGTGCCACCGATGAACTGATGCGCACTGATCCTGCGATCAGCGCTAATCTGGCTGATCAGGATCTGGTCTATCTGGGCACTTTCACAACTTCTGCCGTTAATATCGGTTGTAAAGGTGCGGCAATCCGTACTGCCGATGATGTTTCTGGGCTAAAGGTTCGCGGCGTTGGCGCTTACGGCGAGGTGTTCCGTGATTTGGGTGCCAATATGGTCGCCATGCCGATCTATGATGCCTATCAGGGATTGGATACTGGGTTGCTGGATTGCTCGCAGGGGTATTCCTACGCTGTGGCCGCGCTGAAGCAGCAAGAGGTCATGACGAGCTACACGATCTTGAACTGGGGTCAGGTGGGTGCGCTGGGCATTTTCATGAACAAGTTTGCCTACGACTCTCTGACTGAAGAGCAGCAGACCGCCATGCAAGAGGCTGGCGTCGGCATGGCGGACACGCTGGGTGAACTGATCACTGCTGATAACGAAGTGGCTGTCCAAGCCATGCGCGATGTCGGTGTCGAGGTTATCGAACTTGAGGACTCAGAGCGGGACAAGCTGGTCGAGCGCGGCAAGCCTTACATTGACGCATGGGTCGAGCAGGCAACTGCGGCCGGTCTTGACGGTGCAGGTATGCTGGCGAACTACCGCGAGTTGCTGGCCAAATACACGGCGGAGCGTGACGAACAGGGTTATCCTTGGACGCGCTGATTTGACCACAGGTTGCGGCCCAAACGCAGGGCCGCAACCCGACAAGACTTTCAATTACCTTTGGGGAGGGGGCCGATGCTGTATCGCATCGAAAAACTGCTGCTGGACCTTGCATGCTGTGCGGTCGTCGCACTGGGTGTGCTGATCACCGCAAGCGTTGCTTTGCGGGTGACGCTGAACTCTGGCATTCCCGACACTATCGTCATGGTCCGCGAATTGATGGTCGTCGCTATCGTCCTGCCGCTGGCTGCCGCCACAACGGCCCGAGCGCACATCGTTGTGGAATTTCTATCGAACCGCCTTCCGATGCGCATGCAGGGCTGGCTTGTCGTGTTCGGTGGCTTGTTTGGCCTACTGGCGCTGTCGCCGCTGCTGTACGCGGGTTGGAATGAAATGGTTCATACGATCACCGGCGGATCCTACTATTTTGGTCAGCTGAACCTACCCAAGTGGCCTGGTCGCGTGCTGTTCCTGATCGGGATGTCGTTCTGCTGGCTGCGGCTGTTGCTTCTGGTCATCGGTGACATCCGGACCCTGCGGGCTGGCGGTATCCCCGCGCTGTCCGAAACGACAAGCTCCACCTTTGCCGAAGAGGACCATTCCTGATGGACGGCACACTAATCGGTCTCGTCGCCTTCGCTTCGGTCATCGGACTGCTGGCGTTGCGTGTGCCCATCGCCTTTGCGCTGGCAGGTGTTGGCACCATTGGCACCTTCGTGATTTTTGCCACCCGGACCGGGGCGTTTACGCCGGACCGGGCAATGCGGCCCACGACCTCTATGGTATTCTCTAATTCCTTCGACCTGATCCATTCCTATGACTTGTCGATGATCCCGCTGTTCATTGCCCTCGGTCACATTGCTTATCGGGCCGATATAACGACACGCATTTATGACGCTGCCCGCGTTTGGCTTGCTAAGGTGCCTGGTGGCGTCGCGATGGCGTCCGTTGTCGGCTGCGGCGGCTTTTCAGCCATCACAGGCTCGTCCATTGCCTGCGCATCCACAATGGGGCGGATTTGTTCACCAGAGATGCTTCGGATGGGCTATGATAAGGGCCTCGCCACCGCATCCGTCGCCGCTGGCGGCACCTTGGGGTCGCTGATCCCGCCGTCGGTGCTGTTCATCATCTATGGAATTTTCACAGAAACCTCGATCTCTTCGCTGTTTCTCGCCGGCATCTTGCCGGGCCTGCTGTCGCTGGGTGGGTTTTTACTGGCGATATACATCTGGGTCAAAAGCAAGCCTTCGGCCGCGCCCGCTTACAAAGGCGAGATCACTTTACAGGACAAGCTTAACGCCGCCATCGGGGCATGGCCCGCAATGGCCTTGTTCGGCTTGATTGTCGGCGGCATTTACGGCGGCTTCTTCACCGCAACAGAGGCGGCGGCGATCTGCGTCGTGGCCGCTTGCGTGATCGGGTTCGTGCAGCGCAAGCTGTCGGTCCGCGATCTTGTCGAATCTCTGCGTGAGACGTGTATCCAGACATCCTCGATTTTTCTGATCGCGGCGGCGGCCAAGATATTCGTGGCCTTCATCGCATTGACCGGCGTGGCCCCTGCAATTGTGACTGCAGTCAGCGATGCACAACTGTCGCCGGTTCTGCTGCTGGCGGCGATCGCGGTGATCTATCTGGTGCTGGGCATGTTCCTTGATCCCATCGGGATCATGGTGCTGACTTTGCCGCTGATGGTGCCGCTGGTGGAAAGCTACGGCTTTAACCTGATCTGGTTCGGTGTGGTCGTCGTCAAGCTGCTCGAAATCGGCCTGATCACGCCGCCCGTCGGGTTGAACGTCTTTGTCATCAGTAACGTGGTGGGCAAAGCTGTGCCCATCGATAAAATCTTTGGCGGCATCTGGCGCTTTCTAGCCATCGACGTTGTGGTGCTTATCCTGTTGATGAGCTTTCCGGCGATCTCGCTTCTGATCCCGAACTCGCTATAGATGACGTCGGGTTAAGAGGATGACAGCCATGGACAGCGATGTAGAGAAAGACCGGCGGTTCGCCACTACACTGGCGCGTGGGTTAAGCGTGCTGCGTGCGTTCCGCCCGTCCGACGACGGTTTGGGCAACGCCGAAATCTCTGATCGTACGGGGCTGCCAAAGTCCACGGTTTCGCGGTTGACGTTCACGCTGCAATCTTTGGGGTATTTGACCCACACGCGGCGGCACGACCGGTATCGTCCCGGTCCGGCACTGCTAGCCCTGGGCAACATGGCCAGCGCCTCGATGTCCTTCGTCGACTTATCCGCGCCACTTATGCAGCGGTTGGCTGATGAAACTGGTACTTTGTCTTTGTTGCTGGTCCGCGACGCTGGCCGCATGCTGATCGTCAAGACTTGGCGGCCGCGCGCCGTCGCATCCCTGTGGCTAGAGGTGGGGCACCGCTTGCCGTTCCACGGGTCATCGTCCGGTCAAGCGATGCTGGCCGCCCTGACCGAGGATGGTTTTGCGCAGGCTGTGCACGAGGCAGATGGCGACCGTGGCCTGACGCCACCGCAGGCGATGGAAGATCGCCGCGCTGCGCATAACCAGATCGTGACGCAGGGGTTCGTCATCACCGACCCTGCATCCTATTTCGCTGTGAATATCCATGCCGTTGCTGTGCCGTTTATGGCGCGCGAACTCGGTGAGCCGGTTATTTTTACCTGTGGCGCCATGCCCGAGGCACTTTCCGTAGCGCGGATGCAGAACGAGGTCGGACCAAAACTGTTGGCAGCGGTCCGCGATCTGGAACGGATGATGGGGCAGGGCGGTGGACTGGGTGGACGAGATTTGTAATCGATAAATTCCGCATGTTGGAATTAGATTTTGCATATTGAAATTTGTACAGAACTGACTATCTAGACAGTACGTCGAGGAGGGACCGCAAATGACTGATGTGACTTATGCCATTACAGGCGATGTTGCCGTGATAACCGTGGATAATCCTCCGGTGAACGCACTGGGACAAGTCGTGCGGCAGGGCCTTTGGGACGCGATCACGCAGTTTGATGATGACGCGAACGCAAAGGCTGCTGTGATTATCGGTGCTGGGCGCCTGTTCATCGGCGGCGCGGACATCACTGAATTTGGCAAGCCACCTGTTGCACCGTTTCTGCCAGATGTGATCAATCGGATCGCTGCAAGCACGAAACCTGTCATCGCCGCGATCCACGGTACGGCGATGGGCGGCGGGTTAGAGGTCGCTTTGGGCGCGCATTACCGCATCGCCACGCCGACCGCGAAGTTGGGCCTGCCAGAGGTGACGCTGGGCGTCATTCCGGGTGCCGGCGGCACGCAGCGGATGCCGCGCCTTGTTGGACTGGATGCGGCTTTGACGCTGATGACGTCTGGCAAGCCGGTGAGTGGCGCGCAGGCGCAGGAAATGGGTTTCGTCGATGAGCTTTCAAGTCAGGATTTGCTTGCTGATGCCTTAACTTATGCCGCGCGTCTGATCGCTGACGGTGCTGCCCCCCGCGCCGTGACCGACTTGCCATTTCCCGGTGCAGATGCTGACGTACTGGCCGACTGGCGCCAGCGTCTGACAAAAACCGCCAAGGGGCAGGTCGCTCCGTTGGCCGTGTTGGATGCAGTGGTGGCCGGTACTGAAATGAGCTTTGACAAAGCATTGGCGGAAGAGCGTCGCCTGTTTCTGTCAATGCTTGACACGCCGCAGCGATCCGGCTTGATGCATGCCTTTTTTGCCGAACGTGCCGTGGCGAAGGTGCCAGAAATCAAGGGCGTTGCCCCGCGCGATATTTCCCATACCGGCGTTATTGGTGGCGGTACCATGGGGGCAGGCATTGCGACGGCAATGGTACTGGCCGGGCTGCACGTTACGCTGGTTGAACGCGATGATGCATCCGCAAATCGTGCGCGGCATACCATCGCCCGTAATCTTGCCAGCGCCGTTAAGCGCGGCAAGCTGTCGGAATCAAAGCGTGCTTCTATCCTATCGGACGCGCTGGCGACAGTTGTTGGCTATGACGCTTTGTCTAAGGCGGACCTGGTCGTCGAGGCCGTATTCGAAAATATGGAAGTGAAGACCGAGGTTTTTCGCGAATTGGACCACGTTTGCAAGCCAGGCGCTGTGCTGGCAACGAACACTTCATACCTTGATGTAAACCAGATCGCGCAGGCGACGCAGCGGCCCGGTGACGTCATCGGGCTGCACTTCTTTTCACCCGCCCATGTGATGAAGTTGTTAGAGATCGTTGTCGCTGACGCGACCGCCCCCGATGTTACAGCAACCGCCTTTGCACTGGCAAAGAAGCTGGGCAAAATCGGCGTGCGCGCAGGCGTTTGCGACGGCTTTATCGGCAATCGTATCCTGTCCCAGTACCGCACTGCCGTGGATCATATGGTGTTGGATGGGGCCAGTCCCTATGCTGTGGATCGCGCCTTGGTCGATTTCGGTTTTGCGATGGGACCTTATCAAGTTTCGGATTTGGCGGGTCTGGACATTGGTTACATGACCCGGCAGCGCAAGGCTGCCGATGCACACCCGCGCGATCGGTCTCCTGTCTTTGCGGATGCGTTGTATCACGAAGGCTGGTTGGGTCAGAAGACCAAGCACGGCTATTACATATACGATGACGGAAGCCCCAAGGGTCGCCCCGACGACGCTGTGATGGCGATCGTTGATAAGTCACGTGCGAACCTGAATCTGACGCCGCGCGATTTCACCGCCGACGAAATCGTTCGTCGGACGATGGCTGCGATGGTGAACGAGGCGGCACATGTCGTTCAGCAAGGCATTGCACAACGTCCGTCTGACGTCGATGTCGTGTTTCTGTCGGGTTATGGCTTTCCCCGCTTCCGGGGTGGGCCACTACATTATGCCGATACAGTTGGACTGGACACGATCCTGTCGGACATCCGCGAATTTGCCAAAACGGACGATCATTTCTGGATCCCCGCGCCGCTGCTTGAACGGCTGGTCGCGGATGGCCGCAATTTTTCCAGCCTGAACCGCTGAAAGGACTTCTTATGTCATATCCCGTCATCGTATCCATCGCCCGTACCGCCATCGGCAAGGCCGGGCGCGGCGCGTTCAACATGACACATGGGGCCACGCTGGCGGGCCATGTCGCCCGCCATGCCGTCGACCGCGCCGGTATTGACCCTGCGCTGATCGAAGACAGTATCTGGGGCACCGGTTATCCGGAATATGTCACTGGTGGGAACATTGCCCGGCAAACCGTGATTCGCGCGGGATTGCCGGTGACGATTGCGGGCACCACCGTGAACCGGTTCTGCGCCAGCGGTCTGCAGGCCATCGCAATGGGCGGTCACATGATCGCGCAAGAAGGCGCGAAGGCGATCCTCGTAGGTGGGGTCGAAAGCATTTCTATGGTGCAGCCGCCCGCGCGCCATTCCCGCGACGCTTGGATTCTGGAAAATAAGCCAGAGCTATACATGCCGATGGTAGAGACTGCGGACATCGTCGCCGCCCGTTACGGTGTAAGCCGCGCGGCGCAGGACGAGCTAAGCTTGCAAAGCCAGCAGCGCACGGCAGCAGCCCAAGAAGCCGGCAAGTTCGACGCCGAGATCGTACCAATCACTGTGACCATGCAAGTCACCGATAAGGTAACGAAAGAAACCTCGGAGCGCGAAGTCACTATCGCACAGGACGAGTGCAACCGTGCCTCTACCACGCTGGAAGGGTTGCAAAAGCTTGCACCGGTCCGCGGTGAGGATCAGTTCATTACCGCTGGCAATGCGTCGCAATTGTCAGACGGGGCAGCGTCGCTTGTCATGATGGATGCGAAAGAGGCCGAAAAGGCGGGTTTGACACCGTTAGGGGCATTTCGCGGGTTCGCCGTTGCTGGCTGCGAGCCGGATGAAATGGGCATCGGCCCGATCTATGCTGTGCCGCGCCTTTTGGAACGGGCTGGTTTGACTGTAGACGACATTGATCTGTGGGAGCTGAACGAGGCCTTTGCCAGTCAGCTGATTTATTGCCGCGACACTCTGCACATCGACAACGACAAGCTGAACGTCAACGGTGGGTCAATCGCTATCGGCCATCCTTTCGGTATGACCGGGGCGCGCATGACGGGCCATCTGCTGATCGAGGGCCGACGTCGGGGCGCCAAGGTGGGCGTCGTGACCATGTGCGTTGGCGGCGGCCAAGGTGCCGCAGGCTTGTTTGAAATTTATTAAGGGGGACACGTCATGGACCTGAACTATACTGACGACCAGATCGCCTTTCGCAATGAAGTGCGTAATTTCTTGCGGGATAACCTGCCGCCCCGTCTGTCTGACAAGGTACGAGACGGCAAAGAGCTGACAAAGCAGGACCACGAGGAATGGCACGCCATCCTCAACAGTCGCGGCTGGCTGGCTGGGAATTGGCCAAAGGAACACGGCGGTACCGGATGGGACGCGGTGCAGCGCAATATCTTCGAGGACGAGATGACGAAGGCCAATGCGCCGCGCATTGTGCCCTTTGGATTGGCAATGTTGGGACCTGTCCTGATGGCCTTTGGATCAGATGACCAGAAGGGCTATTGGCTGCCACGTATCCTTGATGGGTCTGATTGGTGGTGCCAAGGCTATTCAGAGCCGGGTGCCGGGTCTGATCTGGCATCGGTGCGGACCTCTGCCCTGCGTGACGGTGACGATTATATTGTGAATGGGCAAAAGACGTGGACCACGTTGGGCCAGCACGCAAATATGATCTTTTGCCTTGTGCGGACGAGCAAGGAAGGGAAGCGGCAGGAAGGGATTTCATTCCTACTGGTCGACATGAACTCTCCCGGTATCGAGGTCCGTCCGATCGTGCTGATCGATGGCGGTGCCGAGGTCAACGAGGTTTTCTTAGATAACGTCCGGGTCCCTGCCGCAAATCTGGTCGGCGAGGAAAACAAGGGCTGGACCTACGCCAAGTATTTGCTGACCCACGAACGCACGAACATCGCGGGGGTCGGGTTCGCCAGTGCCGGGCTTGAAACGCTGAAGCGGATTGCGCGGGCGGAATTGTCTGGTGGTCAACCTCTGATCAAAAATCCACTGTTTGCGGCGCGTATCGGACAGGTGCAGATTGACTTGATGGCGATGGCCACGACGAACCTGCGTGTGGTGTCAGCGGCGGCGGCGGGGCAAGCGCCCGGTGCAGAAAGCTCTATGCTGAAGGTTAAAGGCACACAGGTCCGACAGGAAATCAACGCGCTGACGATGCAGGCAATCGGTCCCTATGCCATGCCTTTCGTGTCGGAAGCCTTAGAGGGTGACAACGATCCCGTTGGCCCCGCTTATGCGCAGGCCCCAACGGGGCAGTATCTGAACAACCGCAAACTCTCGATCTACGGTGGATCGAACGAGGTGCAGCGGTCGATCATCGCCAAAGCCATTCTGGAACTGTGAGGGTATCATGAACTTTAACCTGACCGAAGAGCGCCAGATGTTGCAGGACGGCTTGCGTCGTTTCTTGCGTGATCAATACACCCCCGACCTGCTGGCGCAGATTGCCGACAGCGATACCGGCACGTCCACTGACGTCTGGAACGGTCTGGCCGAAATGGGCGTGATAGGCGCACTGTTTAACGAAGATCAGGGTGGCTTTGGCGGCGCTGGTTTTGACATCGCCGTTGTGGCCGAAGAGTTGGGCCGTGTTGGTGCAACCGACCCGCTGATCGACACTGGCATTCTTGGTGGCGGTCTAATCGCAGCGCTTGGGACGGATGAACAGCAGTCCATGCTGGAAGACATAATTGCGGGCAAGCATCATGTGGCACTAGCCCATGCAGAGCCCGGTAGTCGCTACGATCTATCCCGCGTGTCAACGGCTGTGACTGATGGCAAGCTGACGGGTCGCAAAGCCGTTGTGGTGAATGGCGGGGCAGCAGATACGCTGATTGTCAGCGCCCGAACCAGTGGCGATGTGGCCGACCAGGACGGCATCAGCCTTTTCTTGGTTGCGGTAAATGCCTCTGGCCTGACACGCCGCATCTATCCGCTGACCGGTGGCGGCCATGCGGCAGAGATCACGCTGGATGATACCCCTGCCACGCCGTTGGGCGATGCAGGTCAAGCCTACGCCGCTCTTGCGACTGCCCACGCCCGCGCCACTTGTGCGATCAGTGCAGAGGCGGTTGGCCTGATGGACGCGATCCGCGTGCTGACCACGGATTACCTGAAAACACGCAAACAATTCGGTCAGCCCATCGGCAAGTTTCAGGCACTACAACATCGCATGGCCGACGTGCTGATCGAGATCGAGCAGGCGCGATCTGCCGTGATCAATCTGGCCGGGCACCTAGAGGCGGAACCTGCGACCCGCGATATCCACGTCGCCGCGACGAAGACCTTGATTGGTCAGGTTGCCCGTCTGGTGGCAGAGGAGGCCATCCAGATGCATGGTGGCATCGGCATGACGCAGGAATATGCGCTGGCCCACCTCGCCAAGCGTCTGGTCATGGTCGATCACCGTTTTGGCGACACGCTTTATCACATGGACCGCTTCATCGCCCTCGCCGTCGCCTGATCCTAAGGACACCGCGAGGAGGCGGTGAACTGCATGCCTGAGACTTACCATATCGACGATCTGATCTCGCAGCAGGCGGGGGCGCGGCCGAATGCGCCCGCAATCCTAGATGCGGGCGAAAAGACGACATTTGCGCAATTTGATGCGTATATCACCGCTGCCGCCGGGGCGCTGACGGCGGCGGGGACAATCCCCGGCGACCGCGTTCTGATAGTGGCTGAAAACTGCTTGGCAACGGCGGTCTTTATCCATGCTGCCAGTCGGGCGGGGGCGATTGCCGTTCCCGTGAACGCCCGCATGACAGAGCCAGAAATCGCCCGCGTGATGGATCATGCCGCGCCTCGTGTGGCCATTTTTACCAGCGAATGTTCTGCCGAAGCGCTGGCGCATGCCGGTGATGCCAATAGACAAGATTTGGGGTTCGGTTCTTTCCATATGGCGCGGTATGCCCCGCCTGCCATGGATGCCAATATAGACCGTGTGGCTGTGATCCTTTATACAACTGGAACAACCGGCGCACCAAAGGGCGTCATGCTGACACATGACAACCTGCTGTTCGCCGGCAGTATGTCCGCGAACCTACGCAAAATGACTCATGGCGACAGGATTTATGGCGTGCTGCCGATGACGCATGTCTTTGGCCTTGCCTCTGTCCTGATCGCCTGCGGCATAAGCGGCGCGACCCTGCAGTTGGAAACGCGGTTCAGCCCGGCCAAACTGTACGCGGCCCTGACAAGCGGTGTCACCGTCTTTCCGGCAGTGCCGCAGATGCACGCCCTGCTGATGCAATATGCCAGCGACCAAGGACTGACCCGGCTGATTGATAGCAAGTTGCGTTACGTCTCGTCTGGGGCAGCCCCGCTGGACCCGGCATGGAAGGCCAAGGCAGAGTCGTTTTATGGCCTGCCGCTGCAAAACGGTTATGGCATGACGGAAAGCACCGCTGGGGTTAGTGGCACGCGCAACGTAATTGGTGACCCAGACACCAGCGCAGGCCCCCCGTCACCAGGGGTAGAGGTGCGGATCGATTGTCCTGCGGGCGCAGATGCGGGTGAGGTATTGACCCGTGGCGCCCATGTGATGAAGGGTTATTTCCGTGCACCAGAAATCACGGCCCAAACCATTGATGCCGACGGTTGGCTGCACACTGGTGATCTGGGGCGGCTGGACGATACCGGCCGCCTGCATATCGTGGGTCGCGCCAAAGAGTTAATCATCCGTGGCGGCTTTAATGTTTATCCGCCAGAGGTCGAGGCTGCGTTAAATGATCACCCAGAGGTGATACAATGCGCTGTGATAGGCACCGCAAACGGGCAGGGGGACGAGGATATCCTAGCCTTTGTGCAATGTCGCGATCCCGCTGCATTCGATACGAAAGCACTCGCAAGCTTTGCGGCTGTTCGGTTGAGCGGCTATAAGCGCCCCACACGGATTTTTGCGGTGGATGCATTGCCTGCCGCGCCGACGGGCAAGATTTTGAAACATAAGTTGCTGGACGCTTTCGCGGACCGGCTGAACCGGAAGGACTGACGACATGGCTAAAGACATGATTGGCATGGGCCCCGACCTTGGCCCCTTTGACTGGGCCGATGCCCTGCTGTTGGAAACCCAACTCACCGAAGACGAACGTATGCTGCGCGACGCCGCGCGCGATTTCGCACAAACTGTTTTGCAGCCACGCGTAACGCAAGCCTACCGGGACGAGGCATCGTCGCCAGAGTTGTTTCCGCTGATGGGCGAGGCCGGTTTGCTAGGCTGCACCATACCCGAGGAATACGGTGGCCTTGGCGCGTCTTACGTTACCTATGGTCTGATCGCGCGTGAGGTTGAGCGCGTCGATTCGGGCTATCGGTCGATGATGTCCGTGCAATCCTCGCTCGTCATGTATCCGATCCACGCATATGGCTCGGAAGAGCAGCGTCGCAAATTTCTGCCCGGTTTGGTAAGCGGTCAGCTGATCGGTTGTTTTGGCCTAACCGAACCCGACGCGGGTTCTGATCCTGCTGGAATGAAAACCGTCGCCAAGAAAACCGCAGACGGTTACGTGCTGAACGGTTCGAAAATGTGGATCTCGAACGCGCCCTTTGCTGACGTTTTCGTCGTCTGGGCAAAATCCGAAGAACATGGCGGCAAGATTCGCGGTTTCATCCTTGAAAAGGGGATGGAGGGTTTGAGCGCACCGAAGATTGGCGGCAAACTGTCTCTGCGCGCTTCGACCACTGGCGAGATCGTCATGAAGGATGTCGCTGTCGGCGAAGACGCGCTGCTGCCTGGCGTGCAGGGCCTGAAAGGTCCGTTTGGCTGTCTGAACCGTGCGCGCTTTGGTATCGCGTGGGGTACGATGGGCGCGGCAGAGTTCTGCTTTCACGCCGCACGCCAATACGGTCTGGACCGAAAGCAATTCGGCAAGCCACTGGCGCAAACGCAGTTGTATCAGAAGAAATTGGCCGACATGCAGACAGAGATCACGTTGGGCTTGCAGGCTGCGTTGCAGGTCGGGCGCCTTATGGATAATGGGCAGGCCGCGCCAGAAATGATCAGCCTGATCAAGCGTAATAACTGTGGTAAGGCGCTGGAAATCGCGCGCCATAGCCGCGATATGCATGGCGGCAACGGGATTTCCGATGAATTCCACATCATGCGCCACATGATCAACCTTGAGACCGTGAATACCTACGAGGGGACGCATGACGTGCACGCCCTGATCCTTGGCCGTGCGATCACGGGTCTGCAGGCATTTTTTTAAGTCTAACTGCGCCGCTGTCCGGATGCCTTGACGCTTCCGGACAGCAAAGCTATACGCCGCCAGTCGGATGCCCTTTGGGCCCGACTCGTATGTAATGCCGTGTGCCTCGTTCCCGTCGCTGGGTGGGGTCCTCCGGCCAAAGGAGAAGCGACAATGTTTAAGCTGAATGAACTGTCCGACAACGAAGGCGCAACCCACCGCCGCAAGCGCGTTGGTCGTGGCCCGGGTTCGGGCAAAGGTAAGACCGGTGGTCGTGGTATCAAAGGTCAGAAGTCCCGTTCTGGCGTCGCGATCAAGGGCTACGAAGGCGGCCAGATGCCGTTGTACCAGCGTCTTCCAAAGCGCGGTTTCAACAACATCAATGCCAAGACATATTCGGTCGTGAACCTGGGCCTGATCCAGAAGTTCATTGACGCGGGTAAAATCGACGCCAAGGCAGAGCTGAACGAAGACGCGCTGATCGCGTCCGGTTTGATCCGTCGCCTGAAGGACGGTATCCGCGTTCTGGCGAAGGGTGAAATCACATCTGCCATCACTCTGAAGGTGCACGGCGCATCTAAAGGCGCGATCGAGGCCATCGAAAAGGCTGGCGGTTCCGTCACTGTGACCGCAAAGCCCAAGGCTGGCGCAACCGAGGCGGCCTGATCGCTTGCGGGCGACGCCACTGTCGCCTAAGTAGGGTCTGAGTTTTCCCAAACGCCGCCATCGGGATACCCGCTTGGCGGCGTTTTTCATATAAAAGAGACTTGCATGGCATCCGCTGCAGAACAAATGGCCGCCAACATGAGCTGGGGCGCCTTCGGCAAGGCGACAGAGCTGCGCAGCCGTATCCTTTTCACCATTGGCATGCTGATGGTGTACCGACTTGGTACCTACATTCCCGTCCCGGGCATCGACGGCATTCAGCTGCGTGCCTTTATGGATGACGCGGCTGCGGGCATCGGCGGTATCCTGTCGATGTTCACCGGTGGCGCGTTGTCACGGATGGGTATCTTTGCCCTTGGCATCATGCCCTACATTTCTGCATCCATTATTGTGCAGTTGCTTGGGTCCATGTGGGAGCCGCTGAAGAACCTCAAGAAAGAGGGCGAGCAGGGCCGTCGTAAGATGAACCAATATACTCGCTATGGCACGGTTCTGCTGGCCACAGCGCAGGCTTATGGTCTTGCAAAGTCGCTGGAGGCTGGCGGTCTTGCGTCCGACCCGGGCCTGTTCTTCACCGCAGCCTGCGTCATCACGATTGTCGGTGGTACCATGTTCCTGATGTGGGTGGGTGAGCAGATCACCAGCCGCGGCATTGGCAACGGCATTTCACTCATCATCTTCGTCGGCATCATTGCCGAGGTTCCGGCCGCTTTGGCCCGCTTCCTTAGCCAAGGTCGGTCCGGCGCCATCAGCCCCTTCGTGATCGTTGGCGTTATATTGATGGTGATCGCGATCCTGGCCTTCGTGGTGTTCATGGAGCGCAGCCTGCGCAAGATCCATATCCAGTATCCGCGCCAACAGCGTGGAATGAAGGTCTATGACGCGTCCTCTAGCCACTTGCCGATTAAGGTGAACCCGGCTGGCGTGATCCCGGCGATTTTCGCAAGTGCGTTATTGTTGCTGCCGACGACCATCAGCACCTTCTCTGGTGGATCCAGCAATGTATTCATGTCGACGCTGCTGGCCTATTTCGGACCCGGACAACCGCTTTATCTGTTGTTCTTCACGATCATGATCGTCTTCTTCACATATTTCTATACGCGTGAAGTCGCCTTCAAAACCGATGAAGTTGCGGAAAACCTCAAAAACCAAAACGGATTTGTTCCTGGCATCCGTCCTGGCAAGAAAACAGCGGAATACCTTGATTACGTTGTGAACCGTATTCTGGTCCTTGGCTCTGGTTATTTGGCGCTGGTGGCGCTGCTACCAGAGATCATTCGCAGCCAATTCGCGGTGCCCTTCTACTTTGGTGGTACTTCGGTTCTGATCATCGTGTCTGTAGGGATGGATACGATCCAACAAATCCAGTCGCACCTGCTGGCGCACCAGTATGAGGGACTGATCGAAAAATCGCAGCTGCGCGGAAAGCGCGGGGCATCTAAGCGGAGGGGACCGGCGCGTCGATGAATATAATCCTATTGGGACCGCCGGGAGCGGGCAAAGGAACGCAGGCACGCCGTCTGGCCGAAGAGCGCAACATGGTGCAGTTGTCTACGGGTGACATGCTGCGTGCTGCGCGGACATCTGGCACGGACATGGGTAAGCGCGTTGCGGACGTTATGGACCGGGGCGACCTCGTTACGGATGAGATCGTTATTGGTCTGATCAGAGAGCAGTTGACCTACGACGAACCCGCAGGCGGCTATATTTTTGACGGCTTTCCCCGGACGCTGGCTCAGGCTGATGCCCTTGGCAATCTTCTGACCGAGCTGGGCGAGGGTCTGGACAGTGTGATCGAGATGAAGGTCGACGATGAGGCGCTTGTTGCGCGCATCACGGCGCGGTCGACCTGCTCTAACTGCGGCGAGGTCTATAACGACCAGATCAAACCGATCCCGGCAGATGGCGTTTGCACAAATTGCGGTGAAAAGGCGGAATTTACCCGGCGTGCCGACGATAATGCAGATGCCCTGACGACTCGACTGATGGCATACTACAAGCAGACCAGCCCGCTGATTGGCTATTATTATGCCCGCGGTGATCTGACTACTGTAGACGGCCTTGCCAGTATGGATGACGTTGCTGGGGCAATCAAAGCAGCCTTGGCTTGACGTTACCGGGATTGGGGGTTGACCCCCGACCGGCACGCCACTAGATACCCCCATCCCGCAAGGGAATCACTTGCCGTGACCGGGTCGCACCCAATGGTTACGGAATACCTCATATGACATGGGCCCGCCGTACGACGGTCGGGCCTGCGTTGTGAAAAAAGGGTCTGGTATCACGGACCCGCAACGAAAAGGAAAGCTCACGTGGCACGTATTGCCGGCGTTAACATCCCGACTGCAAAGCGGGTTCCAATCGCCCTGACCTACATTGCCGGAATCGGCAACACCACCGCCGCACAGATCTGCGAAGCAACGGGTATCGACGTTACCCGCCGCGTCAACGAACTGTCTGACGCCGAAGTGTTGAAGATCCGCGAATATATTGACGAGTTCGTCACCGTTGAAGGTGACCTGCGTCGCGAGACACAGATGAACATCAAGCGTCTGATGGACCTTGGCTGCTACCGCGGCCTGCGTCATCGTCGTGGTCTGCCCGTTCGCGGTCAGCGCACGCACACCAACGCACGCACACGCAAGGGCCCTGCAAAGGCCATTGCTGGCAAGAAGAAATAAGGAGTCCCCGTCATGGCACGAGATACCCGCCGGACCGGCAAGAAAAAGGTCTCCAAGAACATCGCAGCTGGTGTTGCGCATGTTAACTCTTCTTTCAACAACACCAAGATCCTGATCTCGGATGTGCAAGGCAACGCAATTGCATGGTCTTCCGCAGGTACCATGGGCTTCAAGGGGTCGCGCAAGTCGACTCCTTACGCTGCCCAGATGGCCGCTGAGGATGTGGGCAAGAAAGCCCAGGAACACGGCGTGAAAACGCTGGAAGTCGAAGTGCAGGGCCCCGGTTCGGGTCGTGAATCAGCGCTCCGTGCGCTGGCTGCCGCCGGTTTCAACATCACTTCGATCCGTGATGTGACCCCGATGGCCCACAACGGCTGCCGCCCGCCAAAGCGACGCCGGGTCTGAGTTTACCATTCAATGTTTGGGGCCGTGCAATTGCGCGCGGCCCCAAACTGCCGTTTTGAAACCTCGAGCGTCGGCCTTTTTGGACATGAAGGCGGACAAGGATGGAGGGACATATGATCCACAAAAATTGGGCTGAGCTGATCAAGCCGACACAGCTGGACGTCAAGGTCGGCAACGACCCGCAGCGTCAGGCGACCCTGATCGCCGAACCGCTAGAGCGTGGCTTTGGCCTGACGCTTGGCAACGCGCTGCGCCGCATTTTGATGTCGTCGCTGCAGGGTGCCGCCATTACTGCCGTGCAGATCGACAACGTACTGCACGAGTTCTCCTCCGTCTCTGGCGTTCGTGAAGATGTTACTGACATCGTCCTGAACCTTAAGGGTGTTGCTATCCGTATGGACGTCGAAGGCCCGAAGCGCCTGAGCGTTCAGGCAAAGGGTCCGGGCATCGTCACCGCTGGCGATATCTCGGAAACCGCAGGGATCGAGGTTCTGAATAAGGACCACGTCATCTGTCACCTTGATGACGGCGCCGATCTTTACATGGAACTGACCGTCAACACCGGTAAGGGCTATGTCGCCGCTGACAAGAATAAGCCCGAGGATGCCCCGATTGGCATGATCGCAATCGATGCGATCTATTCCCCGGTCAAGAAGGTCAGCTATGACGTTCAGCCGACCCGTGAAGGTCAGGTTCTGGACTATGACAAGCTGACCATGAAGATCGAAACCGACGGTTCGCTAACTCCGGACGATGCTGTGGCTTATGCTGCACGCATCCTTCAGGACCAGCTGCAGATCTTCGTCAACTTTGACGAGCCGGAATCGGCGTCCGCCGGTGGCGATGACGACGGGCTGGAATTCAACCCGCTGCTGCTTAAGAAAGTGGACGAGTTGGAATTGTCTGTCCGTTCGGCGAACTGCCTGAAGAACGACAACATCGTCTATATCGGCGATCTGATCCAGAAGACCGAAGCAGAGATGCTGCGCACCCCGAACTTCGGCCGCAAGTCCTTGAACGAGATCAAGGAAGTGTTGTCGGGCATGGGTCTCCACCTAGGCATGGACGTCGAGGACTGGCCGCCAGACAACATCGAAGACCTGGCCAAGAAGTTCGAAGACCAGTTCTAAGAGATACGGCGGCGGACCACCAGTTCGCCGCCGAAAATGCCCGCATTTGGCGGGGAATATCCGGGCAATGCTGCCCCAATAATGCGGCTGACACGCATCAGACCGCTGCACAAAGTATAATTAGGAGATGACCAAATGCGTCACGCAAGCGGCTACCGCAAACTGAACCGGACCCACGAACACCGTAAAGCGATGTTCGCCAACATGGCTGGTTCGCTGATCGAGCACGAGCAGATCAAAACAACGCTGCCGAAGGCCAAAGAACTGAAGCGTATCATCGACAAGCTGATAACGCTGGGCAAGCGCGGCGACCTGCACGCCCGTCGTCAGGCCAATGCGCAGCTGAAGCAAGAAATTCACACAGCGAAGCTGTTCGATATCCTCGGCCCGCGCTACGCCGAGCGTCAGGGCGGCTATTGCCGTGTGCTGAAGGCTGGCTTCCGCTACGGCGACATGGCACCGATGGCAATCATCGAACTGGTCGACCGCGACCGTGATGCCAAGGGTGCGTCCGATAAAGCCCGTCTGATCGAGATCGACGAAGAAGCGTAAGCCTTTTTCTCAGACAGAACTGAGGGGCTCGATCATCTGATCGGGCCCTTTTTATTTGTGCATCCCACGCAACGGGCATTCCGCCATTCGCGCCCACCCGCTCAAATCTAAAGCCCACGTCGAATTGCGCTTTACCCTCTGGATAAACTGGCCCGTTGTGATGAGACGCACCAGCGAAGGCTTTCAAACGCGGCGGCGGGTGCTTAGATAAACCGCATGGCCGATCTTTTTGACAGTTCCGCACCTTCCGTTCCGACCCTCGGGCCGCGCCCGTTGGCGGACCGCTTGCGTCCGCAGACGCTTGCGCAGGTCATCGGGCAGGAACAGGTGTTGGGTCCGGACGCGCCTTTGGGCGCGATGCTTGCGTCCGGGTCTTTATCCTCGCTCGTTTTGTGGGGGCCGCCTGGGGTGGGCAAGACTACGATTGCGCGCCTGTTGGCCGATGAAACAAACCTTCATTTCATCCAGATCAGCGCGATCTTTACCGGCGTGCCAGAGTTGCGGAAGGTGTTCGAGGCGGCAAAGTTGCGCCGCCAGAACGGCAAGGGTACTTTGCTGTTTGTCGACGAGATCCATCGCTTTAACAAAGCACAGCAGGATGGCTTTCTGCCACACATGGAAGACGGGACAATTCTGCTTGTCGGGGCTACCACTGAAAACCCCAGTTTTGAATTGAACGCCGCGCTACTGTCCCGCGCACAGGTCCTGATCCTGACTCGTTTGAATGACGCCGATCTAGAGCGACTTGTTCAGCGGGCCGAGAAAGAATTGGAACGGAAACTTCCCCTCGACTTTCAGGCGCGGGACCAGTTGATTAACATGGCCGATGGCGATGGTCGCAGTCTGTTGAATCTGATCGAACAGGTCGCTGCGTGGAAGACAGACAAGCCGCTGGGAACGGATGCACTGACAAGTCGCCTGATGAAACGGGCAACGAAATACGACAAGTCAGGTGACGAGCATTACAATCTGATCTCTGCCCTGCATAAGTCGGTACGCGGGTCGGATCCTGATGCTGCGCTTTACTGGCTTGCACGGATGCTGACGGGCGGCGAAGACCCACGGTACCTTGCCCGACGCATCGTGCGAATGGCTATCGAGGATATTGGTCTAGCGGATCCGCAGGCGCAGCATATCTGCATTCAAGCATGGGAAACTTACGAGCGCCTTGGAAGCCCAGAGGGCGAACTGGCACTGGGGCAGGCGGTAACATACCTTGCGCTCGCGCCAAAATCAAATGCAGGCTATGTCGCCTTCAAGGCGGCGATGGCTGCGGCAAAGCAGACCGGGTCTGAACCACCGCCACGTCACATCCTGAACGCACCGACCAAGATGATGAAAGAACAGGGCTTTGGGACTGGATACGCCTATGACCACGACGCTGAAGACGGCTTTTCCGGGCAAAATTATTTTCCGGATACTATGAAGCGTGGCATCTACTATTTACCGGTGGATCGCGGGTTTGAACGCGACCTGAAAAAGCGCCTCGACTTCTTTGCTAACCTGCGTGTGAAGCGCAAGGGGACCACGAATTGACAAGCTGATCGGATCAAGCGACAGGGGGGCATGATTTTGACCGGACTCACTGTGGCCCTTGGCGGGGCGATCGGCGCAACGCTGCGCTGGCTGACCGGTCAGCTGACCCTGCGCGTGATGGGGCAGGGCTTCCCATGGGGTACCTTGACCGTCAACCTTCTTGGGTCTTTTCTGATGGGTGTAATCGTCGTGGCACTGGCAGAAAAAGGTGGCAATCGCGCGGCACCTTTCTTGATGACCGGGCTGCTTGGTGGTTTTACGACATTTTCGGCCTTTTCCCTTGATGCAGTCGCATTGATGGAACGCGGGCAACTGACTTTGGCGGCGGCTTATGTCGGCGGCAGCGTCTTCATCGGACTGGCGGCGCTGGTCCTTGGCATGACTTTGACACGGATGGTGATATGAGCGGTGGCGTGCAGACAAGGGTGATCGGCCCTGACGACGGCGACCAGCGGCTTGACCGCTACCTGCGGCGGCTGTTCCCGCATCTGACCCAAGGTCGGATCGAGAAGATGTGCCGTAAGGGTGATATCCGCGTCGATGGTGGCCGGGTGAAATCGAACACGCGTCTTGATGTGGGCCAAAGCATCCGCATCCCGCCGCTACCGACAGAGGCGCAAGTCGACGCAGAGCGGAGCATGCTGAAGCAGGGTGTGACCAAGGCCGATGCGGCCTTGATCCAATCCTGCGTCATCTACCGTGATGACCATATGATCGTCATCAACAAACCTGCAGGTCTGGCAACCCAAGGTGGCACCAACACGACCCGCCACGTTGATGCGATGTCAGAGGCATTGATGTTCGGCTACGACGAGAAGCCGCGTCTTGTGCACCGTTTGGATAAGGACACGTCTGGGGTTTTGATTCTTGCCCGCACGCGTATGGCGGCCAAGCAATTGACCGAGAACATGAAGCACCACGCGACGCGCAAGATTTACTGGGCTGCTGTCGCTGGCGTGCCGCATCCGCGCGCAGCGACGATCAAATACGGACTGATCAAGGCCCCTGGGCACGGCAAGGGTGGCGAAAACGAAAAGATGCGCTGCGTCCATCCAAAAGAGGTCGACAAGACCGAAGGCGCCAAGCGGGCGACGACGGATTACGCCGTTTTGGATACTTTGGCGAAACGCGCCGCTTGGGTTGCATTGGTCCCGATCACGGGTCGGACGCACCAATTGCGTGCGCACATGGCTGAAATCGGGCACCCGATTATTGGCGATGGTAAATATGGCGGGACCGACCAAGAAAACCTTGGCGACGGCTGGGGCGCAGGCATGGGTGGCGACATCAGCCGCAAAATGCACCTGCATGCGCGTTCGTTGACGATTGAGCATCCTGAAACCGGGGCGATCCTGCATCTGACGGCCCCGCTGCCAGATCACATGCAGCGGACGTGGGACTTCGTCGGGTGGCAAGTCAGCCACGCGCCTGTTGATCCCTTTAACATGCCCGACTGAATGCCTGACCTACGGCTTGTGATCTTTGACGTCGACGGCACCCTTGTCGATAGTCAGGCCGAGATTGTCGGCGCGATGGCAGAAGCTTTTGCCGCCGAAGGCCTGACTGCGCCGTCGCGGGCAGCGATCCTGTCGATCGTCGGACTGTCGTTGCCGGAAACCTTTCGCGCGTTGTGCCCTGACCATGATCCCGCGAAGCAAACGCGCCTGACGGATCATTATCGCGCGGCATTTCGCGATCACGCCACGGCCGATTTGCAGCGCAAAAGCCCGCTATTTCCCGGTGCCAAGGACGCGCTGCTGCGTCTGCAAATGCAGGATGCTACTTTGCTGGCTGTCGCGACGGGCAAATCAAAGCGCGGCCTTGACCGGCTGATCGATCAGCATGATTTGCACGGGCTTTTCGTCAGCTATCAGGTTTCTGACTTCCATCCTTCTAAGCCACACCCATCGATGGTGCTGACGTGCCTTGCCGATGCAGGTGTGACGCCCGGCCGCGCTGTCATGGTTGGCGATACGACCTATGACATGGACATGGCCCGTGCGGCCGGTGTGGCGACCGTCGGTGTCAGTTGGGGCTATCACGCGCCGAATGCATTAGGCGCCGACCGCATCATTGCAAACTTCGGCGCGCTGGATGCCGCCATTGACGACCTGATCGGAGAACCCGCATGAACGAATGGGCCCCCAAACGCTTTTGGACGAATGCAGACACTGTCGAACGCGACGGCGGCTATGCCGTTGATTTGGACGGTCGTGCCGTTAAGACACCCTATAAGCAGCCGCTGATCCTGCCGACACGTGTCATGGCCGAGGCGGTCGCTGCCGAATGGCAGGCGCAGATCGATAAGATCGATCCGACGACAATGCCTGTAACCCGTGCTGCAAATTCCGCCATCGACAAGGTCGCCCCGCAACACCCCGAGGTTGTCGCAATGTTGGCCGCCTACGGCGAAAGCGATTTGATGTGCTATCGTGCAGCACAGCCTGAGGGGCTGGTGGCGTTGCAGGATGCTGCTTGGGACCCGTGGCTGGCGTGGTCCGCACAGGCGCTTGACGCACCGCTTCACGTGACGACCGGTGTTATGCCAATTGGACAACCGCAAGAATCGCTAACTCGCCTGCATATCCGGGTGGCCGAATTCGATAATTTTAGTTTGACCGGATTCTATGATCTGGTCCAGCTGTCGGGCTCTCTGGTCCTCGCTTTTGCGGTGACGTTGGGTAAGCTTGTGCCCGAAGAGGCTTGGCGCCTGAGCCGGATCGACGAGGACTATCAGGTTAGCCAATGGGGCGATGATGAAGAGGCTGCCGAAGTTGCAGCCCTTAAGCGTCAGGCATTCTTAGATGGCGCCACCTTTGTAGAGATGAGTCGCAGCATTTGAGTTGCACGTTTCCGTGCAGTTCCGGTCAAACTGCATGTCTGTTGGGCATATGCGGGCGGTTGACCCGGCTACGGCACTTGACCTCTGCGCAATAAATCGCTCACTCTGTAGGAATTGAGGGGGAGACCCGTCAAAACTCAACCGCCCTCGTTGGCGGAAAAATTGGCTGCCACTGTTTGTGGCAGGAACTCAGGAAGAGGTAATAATGAAAAAGACCGTACTATTTGGAACGCTGGCTGTTGCCGGTCTGACGGCGGCTGCAGCCTCCGCAGCGACTTTGGACGACGTGAAAGCCCGCGGCCATCTGAACTGCGGCGTTGTGACGGGCCTTGCTGGCTTTGGCGCGCCCGACGCGAACGGCGTCTGGGTCGGTTTTGACGTTGACGTCTGCCGTGCCGTTGCCGCCGCGATCTTTGGCGACAAGAACGCCGTGGAATTCGTTCCCACCACTGGCGAGACGCGCTTTACTGCCCTCTCGTCCGGCGAGATCGACCTGCTGGCCCGCAACACGACTTGGACCATGTCCCGTGACACCGACCTGAAGTTCGACTTCATCGGCGTTAACTACTACGACGGTCAGGGCTTCCTGATCCCGAAATCTCTGGGTGTGACGTCCGCGAAGGATCTGGACGGCGCAACCGTCTGTATCCAGACTGGCACAACGACAGAACTGAACTTGGCAGACTTCTTCCGTTCCAACAACATCAGCTACCAGCCGGTTGCTGTGCAGACGAACGCTGAAGGTCAGCAGCAGTACCTGGCGGGCGCTTGCGACGTTTACACCACTGACGCCTCTGGTTTGGCCGCAACGCGCGCGACCTTCGAAAACCCCGAAGAGCACGTTCTGCTGCCAGAGATCATCTCGAAAGAGCCGCTGGGCCCGCTGGTCCGTCACGGCGACAATGAGTGGGGCGACATTGCGATGTGGACGCTGAATGCGCTGGTTGCTGCTGAAGAACTGGGCGTCACCTCTGCTAATATCGGCGAGATGTCGGCTGCACCGACCAGCAACCCTGAAGTGAACCGTTTGCTGGGTACCGAAGGTGATCTGGGCGCGATGATGGGTCTGTCCGCTGACTGGGCCAAGAACGCAATCATGGCCGGTGGTAACTACGGCGAGATCTTCGAACGCAACATCGGTGAGAATACGCCGATCGGTCTTGCACGTGGTCTGAACGCACAGTGGACCGATGGCGGCCTGCTGTATTCGCCGCCGTTTCGCTAGAAAATTAGGCGAAAGGCCCGGTAAGTGCCGGGCCTTTCGTCATTTGTGCCGTTACTAGTCCAAGACGTCGACCAGCGCGTGGTGCATCCGGGCCAACCGGAGCAACCGGAATAAAGACTGGTAAAGCCCGGGGAGAATTTTTATGTCATCGATGACGGACAGCCCGCCACGCGAAAGCTTCCGGCTGAGTCAGCTGATTTACGACACACGCTATCGGTCGATGACCATTCAGGTCCTGACGCTTTTGCTGGTGTGTGTTGGCATCTACTGGCTGGTGGACAACCTGTTGGCCAACCTAGCTTCGTTAGGCCTGCAACCGAACTTCGGCTTCCTTGATTCCCGCGCCGGTTATGACATCGCGTCAAGCTTTGGCACATGGATCATGAATTATTCCAGCGCCAGCGACCACCTGACGGCGGCGTTCGTCGGTATCCTGAACACGCTGCTGGTCGCCTTTCTGGGCGTTATTCTTGCTACGATCCTTGGCGTTCTGGCTGGCGTGATGCGCCTGTCAAAGAACTGGCTGGTCAGCCGTCTGATGGCCGTCTACGTCGAAGGCTTTCGCAACGTACCCCTGCTGCTATGGATTTTGCTGATTTATGCGGTTTTCTCTGAAGGCACGCCGCGTCCTAATGATTTCCGTCCCGGTCCTGATGGTACTGCTGCCGCGTCCATGATCTGGGACACCTTCGCAATCACGAACCGTGGTTTCTATATGCCTGCGCCGGTCTGGGGTGCGAACTCTGGTCTTTTGGCCGGGGTATTTGTGGCCTCTCTTGTCGCTGCGATCTTCTATCGCCGCTATGCCAAGAAGTTGCTGTTCGATACCGGTCGGTTGCTGCCCATGGTGTGGCCGATGTTTGTCATCGCACTTGTTCCTGTCGTGCTGTTCTACTTTTTACTAGGCCGTCCGGTCAGCCTTGATTACCCCGTCTTGGCTGGTTTCAACTTCCAAGGCGGCATTCAGGTTGATAACCCCCTGATGGCTTTGTGGTTGGCGCTGTCGCTTTATACTGGCGCGTTCATCACTGAAATCGTGCGTGCGGGCATTCTATCCGTATCCAAAGGTCAGGCAGAAGCCGCTGCCGCACTTGGCATCCGTCCAAACCGCGCGATGAGCCTTGTGATTCTGCCGCAGGCGATGCGCGTCATCATCCCGCCGCTGACCTCGCAATATCTGAACCTCACCAAAAACTCTTCATTGGCGATTGCGGTCGGCTACGCGGATGTCCGCGCCACGCTGGGCGGCATCACACTGAACCAAACGGGACGCGCCCTTGAATGCATGTTGTTGCTGGGCCTGTTTTATCTGGCGCTGTCACTTATCATCTCTTTCCTGATGAACGTTTTCAATAATTCCATGAAACTGCAGGAGCGTTGAGATGAGCGATACACACGCACAGACCGTCGCTTACGTCCGCGAGGGAATGCTTGAACAGCAGGCACCACCAACAAAGGAAGCCGGCGCTATCCGGTGGTTGCGCGAAAACCTGTTTCCAACTTGGTTGAACGCAATCATGACTTTGGTGGCGATTTACGTCATCTGGTACCTTCTTTCGGGTCTTCTACCTTGGATTATCAGTCCAACTTGGTTCTCGGGTTCGCTGTCCGAATGCCGTGAAATCTTGACAGGTGCCGGGCAAAGTACGCATCAGGCCTGTTGGGGTGTGATCCGCGATCGTTGGGATCAACTGGTTTTCGGCTTCTATCCACAAGAATTATACTGGCGCCCAGTCTTAGCGCTGGTTGTTTTGCTGGCAGGTTTGGCTCCCATCCTGTTTGGTCGCTTTCCTAAGTGGTTCCTTGGGTTTTCCATGGCGTCGCCCTTCATCATTTTCTTGCTCTTGTGGGGCGGGCCGATCTGGTTCCCTGTTATGGTCGCCCTTGGGTTCGTGCTGGGCGCTGTGGCGTTTCGGTCAGCTGTCAGGTTCAACCAGATTGTCGGCGTTTTGGCCGCGATTTTGGTCCCGATATTGTTTTGGCTGTTCTTGGCCGAACCCATCGCTGATGCGCTGACATCCGTTTTGCCCATCGGGCTAGAGTCGATTTCGTCGAAACAGTTCGGCGGCTTTCTTCTGTCGATCGTCATCGGTGTCGCCGCAATCGTGTTGTCGTTGCCGCTGGGGATCATGCTCGCCTTAGGCAGGGCCTCTGACCTTTTCATCGTGACCAAACTTAGCGTTGGGTTCATCGAGATTATTCGCGGGGTGCCGCTGATCGTTTGGTTGTTCACTGCGTCCTTGCTGCTGAACTATTTCCTGCCGCCGGGTACAAACTTTGACTTGACCCTGCGGGTTATCATCATGGTGACGTTGTTCTCTGCCGCCTACATTGCCGAAGTTGTGCGCGGTGGCCTCGCTGCTGTGCCCAAGGGGCAGTACGAAGGCGCAGATTCGCTGGGTCTGTCTTATTGGCAGTCGATGCAGTTGATTGTGTTGCCGCAGGCGCTGAAGATTTCGATCCCTGGGATCGTAAACACCTTCATCGGTCTGTTTAAGGACACGACTCTTGTGCTGTTTATTGGCCTGCTAGACCCACTTGGCCTTACCAGCACGATCCGCGCCAGCACTGACTGGAACGGCATCTACTGGGAACTTTACGTCTTTATTGGCCTGATGTTTTTCATCGCCTGCTTCAGCATGGGCCGCTACTCACTGCATCTGGAGAAGAAACTCCAGCGCGAACATCGTTAAAGGGAGGCATGACAATGTCAGAGGCCGTCACAGACCGCACCGTCAATCGCAGCGCCATGCAAGTCAGCGATGAAGTCGCGATTGAAATTAACAGTATGAACAAGTGGTATGGCACGTTTCACGTGCTGCGCGACATCAACCTGACCGTGAACCAAGGAGAGCGCATCGTTATCTGCGGTCCATCTGGTTCGGGTAAATCGACCCTGATCCGTTGCATTAACCGGCTAGAAGAACATCAGTCTGGCCAGATCATCGTCGAGGGGACCGAACTATCGTCGGACCTGAAAAACATCGACAAGGTCCGGTCTGAGGTCGGCATGTGCTTTCAGCACTTCAATCTTTTCCCGCATCTGACGATCATGGAAAATTGCACTTTGGCGCCGATTTGGGTTCGTAAAACACCTAAGAAAGAAGCTGAAGCGACGGCAATGCATTTCCTCGAAAAGGTGAAGATTCCCGAGCAGGCTAACAAGTATCCAGGTCAGCTGTCCGGTGGTCAGCAGCAGCGGGTCGCTATTGCGCGGTCCTTGTGCATGAAACCGCGCATCATGCTGTTCGACGAACCCACGTCTGCTCTTGACCCAGAGATGATCAAAGAAGTCCTCGATACCATGATCGAACTGGCCGAAGAGGGTATGACCATGCTTTGCGTGACGCACGAAATGGGCTTTGCGCAGGCCGTGGCGAACCGCGTGATTTTCATGGATCAGGGCCAGATCGTAGAGCAGAACGAACCGCATGCGTTCTTTAATAATCCGCAGTCGGAGCGGACCAAGCTGTTCTTAAGCCAGATTTTGGGTCACTGAAGCCAGAGGGGGCAGGCCCCCGATCCCAGATTATCAATGAATCGAAACGAAGGACCGCGTGCCGTAAGGTAGGCGGTCCTTAGTCTTTGAGGTCAGAGGGTACGATAAAGGACAGACAATTGCCCGTCCGGATGCTTGCCCAGCTATCAGATTCAAAGCGAATGACAGTCGTGGCAGCCGTCGGGTAGTCGTCGAACCTGTCATGTGTCGGCGGCATAGATACCAGCCGATGCGCCAGACTGCCGATTCCTGGGTTATGGGCGCAGACCAAAAGGGTCTGCGCAGATTGTTTATGGATGAAACGCAGGATCGTATCTGGAGAGGCGTTGTATAGGCCGGGCAGGTATTGGGTCCCTGTCTGTTGCCCAAGGCCTTCTAAGATCCCTTGCACAGTCTGTCCTGTTCGTGTCGCGTCCGAACAGAGGATTAGGTCCGGGATGTGTCCCTCTTGTCCTAACCAAGATCCGACGGATTTAGCGTTACGACGACCTCGTTCGGTCAAAGTGCGGGCATGATCCCGTAAGGTGGGATCGTCCCAGCCAGATTTGGCGTGCCGCATAAGGATCAGTGTCAGGGGCATCAATCAATCCTGCCGTGACTTGACCCGCGTTTCTGTAGAACGGATGATTGACCCGGCACCGTGTTCGGTAAAAAGCTCTAGCAGGGACGCATTCGGCAGCCTTCCATCAAGGATTACGACAGCACGAACGCCGTCCTCGATCGCTTTCAAAGCTGTTTCGACTTTGGGAATCATGCCGCCAGCGATAGTGCCATCGGCAATCATTGCGCGAATCTGGTCGGGATTTAGTTGCGTCACTACTTTGCCGTCGGCGTCTTTTACGCCAGCGACATCTGTCAGCAGCAGGAGGCGGTCAGCTTTCAGGGCACCAGCGATGGCACCGGCCGCAGTATCACCGTTGACGTTAAAGGTTTCCAGAAAATCCATGCCAGTGGCGACTGGCGCCACAACGGGGATAATCCCGGCACCGTAAAGGTCACGTAGGACTTGCACGTTCATCTCGACCGGGCGACCGACGAAACCGAGTTCGGGATCGTCCGCTTCCGCAACCATCAGGTCATCATCCTTGCCGGACAGACCCACGGCACGGCCGCCTTCATCCATAATGGCTTGCACAATACGCTTGTTCACAAGGCCGGTCAGCACCATCTCGACCACTTCGACCGTTGCCTGATCGGTCACTCGTTTGCCGCGGATGAATTTTGATTCGATGCCGAGCTTGGTAAGCATCTCATTGATCATCGGACCACCACCGTGGACCACTACAGGGTTCATGCCGACCTGCTTCATCAATACAATGTCGCGTGCGAATTCGGCCATTGCATCGGCGTCGCCCATAGCGTTGCCGCCAAATTTCACGACAACGACGGCACCGGAATAGCGCTGCAGGTAGGGCAGGGCCTCTGACAGTGTCCGCGCCGTCGCGATCCAGTCTCTGTTCATGTCCTGCGTCCTCATGACTATCCCCCGGGTCTGGTTGCCAAAGGGATAGCCGAGGCGTCACCCGCCCTCAAGCGGGGATCACTTGGGCAGGAGCGTCCACGCTGCCACGTCGTGGCATTCTGCCATTGTTATGTTCCGTGCGGTCCGGTTCGTGGGGCTGACCCTATCAAAATGGCTTTTCGCTCGACTTACCGAGCGGGAGGCGATCCTGAATGTAGTGGGGTGACGAATTACGCAGCCGAACGGTGATCGGCAAACCGGCCAGTGTGACGGGGCCCTGATCGTATTCACTCATCCTGCCTCGGGCTATGTCCTGTGCATTCGCATAGACTGATTGGGGTACGGGGGACCCAAGGTTCAAAGGTACCGAAGAATTGCGCAAGGTCGACATATCTATGTTGGACAGCTTTTCTGCCGCGTGGCGAATGCGCTCGCTTCCCACGGTGCCGCTCCTAAATCCATGCAGGTGCTGAGCCTGATAGGTTGGCAGCTGCGGTGTCAGTTTAGGGTCATCGCCATAAGGGGATACACCAGATGTATTCATTGAGAGGAACAGCCTGGAGGCCGAAATGTAGGTCCCCGTCAAAATCCGGAGCGCCGAAGGCCGGAGAGGCTACACCCGAGGGTGGAGCCCGGCGGGTGAGCCTTTTATGCGTTCATCACTGTCAGAGAGGCCCGCAAGAACTCGACGGCGAATCAAAAATTGTCAAAATTTTGCGGGCGTCAAGTCGCATCGCAGTAGACGAACTCATCCCGAAGGATGATGTAAAGCTCATCGCTGAACTGATCGACAATTGCGGCCAAGGGCTACTTTAGGGGCCGCATGGACAGGGCCGGGTCGCTTTATGGCCTAGGTCCAGCCCTGTCTTGGCGGCCAGGGTTGAGGATCGGCGTATCGCTTTAGATAATATGCGCAGGCGGGCACGCTGATAAGATCGTCTGAGACGGTCACATTGCGGCCCGCATTCGAGGTGGACCGCTTTTCGTGCAACGGATCATCATTTTAGCGAACGCATTATGGGGCAGTCGGGCCGATAGTGTGGCAAGGCCAAATTGGACATGGCTTAGACATATTGTAGCCCGAGCTGGGTCAAGCCAGCAAAGTACCCATGACCCGGCAATAAACATGCCCGCCATGAGCCCTGTACTGCATACCACCGCCTTATGCACACCGCGTCCGTAAGGAAAACGGTAGGGTGGTGGGCACGTAACGATAGGGCAAGGCTGGTAGCTATGCTTCGATCATTGCAATCACAGCGCGAAGCGTTTCGATCCCTTCGCCTTTTTCCGAACTGGTCAAAATCAATTCTGGATAAGCGGCAGGGTGTTTCGCCAAGGCGGCACGAGTTGCAGCCATTGACGCGTCGAGCGCTTCGCCTTTGACCTTGTCAGTTTTGGTCATCACGACCTGAAAGGTAACGGCGGACCTGTCCAGTAGTGTCATGATCTCTTCGTCTACTGCCTTGGCCCCGTGGCGGGCGTCGATCAGTACAAAAACACGGCGTAGGGTAGGTCGGCCTTGCAGGTAGTTTTTCAGTAGCGCTTGCCACTTGGCAACGACCGCGACGGGCGCA
Organism: Loktanella sp.; assembly: GCA_024635625.1. GTDB lineage: Bacteria > Pseudomonadota > Alphaproteobacteria > Rhodobacterales > Rhodobacteraceae > Loktanella. Next base: position 48,429 of record JAGXIQ010000057.1, read on the forward strand.
TTGGCAAAGCCGTAGCCGGGTAAGTCGACGACATAAAGTTCACCAGCGGTGAAAAAGTTGATCTCTTGCGTACGTCCGGGTGTGTTGGACGCGCGTGCCAGTCCTTTGCGACCGGTTAGTGCGTTAATCAAAGAAGATTTGCCAACGTTGGATCGGCCAGCAAAGCAGACCTCTAACCGGTCAGCTGGGGGCAAGCCGTCCATGGCCACGACGCCTTTGACGAATTCTGTCTGGCCAGCAAACAGCAAGCGGCCTTTTTCCAGTGCCTCGGGCTCTGGGGTTTCGACGGGGGGGAAACGCAGTTCCATGGCGGGCCTCTTCAATGCAGAGGGGGCGGTCAGGCCGCCCCCATTCGTTCAAATCTGTCGTGTTGCTTACTTGGTTTTCGGCGTCTTATTTGTATTGGCACTGGCTGGTTCAGCCTTCTTGCGGCTAAAAGTTGATTTCATGTTGCCAAACACGTCGGGCTTTGCCCCATGGCTACGCATAATCAGATATTGCTGCATGAAGGTGATCGTGTTGTTCGTGATCCAGTAAAGCACCAGACCGCTTGCAAACTGGCCCAGCATGAACATGAAGACCCATGGCATCCAAGCAAAGATCATCTTTTGTGTGGCATCGGCTGGGGCCGGGTTCAGTCGTTGCTGCAACCACATCGAGATACCCAGCAGAATTGGCAGCACACCAAGGCTGATGATGTGGATCGGCGATGTTACGTCCGGTGTTGCATAGGGCAGCAAGCCGAACAGGTTCAAGATCGATGAGGGATCAGGTGCTGACAGGTCGCGAATCCAACCGAACCATTCCGCATGGCGCAGTTCGATCGTGACAAAGATCACCTTGTAGAGTGAGAAGAAGATCGGGATCTGGATCAGGATTGGCAGGCAGCCCGCTGCGGGGTTTACCTTATTTTCCTTGTAAAGCTTCATCATGCCGCTCTGCAGCTGCGATTTATCGTCGCCTACACGCTCTTTGAGCTTCTCCATCTCAGGCTGAAGTTCTTTCATCTTCGCCATGCTGACGTAGGATTTGTATGCCAGCGGCAGGACGAGAAGTTTCAACACGAAGGTCAGGGCGATGATCGACCAGCCCATATTGCCGATCAGCTGGTTCAGGTGGTGTAGCACCCAGAAGATCGGCTTGGTCAGGAAGAAGAACCAGCCCCAGTCGATACTGTCGATAAAACCTGTGACGCCAGCGGCCTGATAATCACGAATGGTCTCCCACTCCTTGGCACCGGCAAAGAGTTGCGTCGTAACAGTGACGGTTGCACCAGCGGCGATGGCCTGCGGTGCCTGTACAGCTTCGGCTTGATAAATGTCGCGGTTTGGGAAGAACTTGGCGGTGGACCGGAAGGGGACAGATTGATCGGGGATCAGTGTCGTCATCCAATAGTGGTCGGTATAGCCGATCCAGCCACTTTCCGTAACGTCCAGCCGCTCTGCATTCGTGCCTTCACGGTCGTCGACGGCGAAGTCGGCCATCTTCTTGTATTTTACTTCTTCCAGCGTGCCGTCCGTCATGCGGACAAGGCCTTCGTGCAGGATGAAGAAGTTCTGCAGGTCTGACGGCAAGCCTTCCTGACGCAGCAGGCCATATGGGCGCAGGCTGATGTCGCTTGTACTGGTGTTCTCTACGCTTTGATCGACGCTGAACATGTAGCGGTCGTCGACGGAAATGCGATTGCGAAAGATTTGGCCGGCGCCGTTGTCATAGGCTAGCGTGATGGGCGTGTCTGGGGTCAGCGTTTCGCCATCTTCAAGCGTCCAGAGTGTGTCTGGTCCCGGCACTGCTTCTGCGGCGACGCCAACAACGGCTGCCCAACCGAATGACGCAAAGTAGGCATCCGGCGTCCCAGTGGGCGACAGCAGCGTCACGGTGGGGGACGAGTCGTCGATGGTTTCGTGGTACTTGGTCAGTTTAAGGTCGTCGATGCGGCCACCCAACAAAGAGATAGTGCCGTTCAACTCTGGTGTCTGGACGGGCACGCGTGGCGCATCAGGTGCGGCGGCTGTCGCGGTGTCCGCTGGTGCGGCGATGCCGCCGGTTGCCGCGTCCCCTACAGGCACGGTAGCGTCTTGCTGCTCCTGAGTCGCTTCCAGCGTCGCGGGGGCCTGTACCTCTGGCGGGAACATGAAAGTCCAGGCGATGATCACCAGCGTGCTTAGCACGAGGGCAAGGATCAGGTTCTTGTTTTGATCTTCCATTGCGTCGGGACCGTCCGTCTATGAAAACTGGTGGCGTTGGTTCAAACCGCCTGACCCCCAAAGGTCAAGAGGTTTCCGGGTCTTTGTTGGCTAGCGAGAGACCTGCGAAATCGAACAGATCGGGGTCTAGTAGGTGGCTGGGCCGCGTGTTCATCAGCGCAGAGAAGATTTTCTGCCGTCGTCCCGGAGTGTTGGCTTCCCATCCGTCCAGCAAACGCTTGATCTGCTGACGCTGCAAGCCGTCTTGGCTGCCGCACAGATCGCATGGAATAATGGGGTAATTCATATCCCGGGCGAATTTGTCGCAATCCGCCTCGGCCACAAAAGCGAGTGGACGATAGAGGAATAGGTCGCCTTCATCATTCAAGAGCTTGGGCGGCATCGTCGCCAGTTTACCGCCGTGAAAGAGATTGAGGAAAAAAGTTTCCAAAATATCGTCACGGTGGTGACCCAGCACGACTGCGGTGCAGCCTTCTTCTCTTGCGATGCGATAAAGGTTTGCGCGGCGCAGGCGCGAACACATTGTGCACAGTGTGCGGCCTTGGGGTGTCTTGTCCATCACGACGGAGTACGTGTCGCGGTATTCGATGCGGTGCCGAACGCCCATTTTTGTCAGGAATTCCGGCAGAATCGTCGCAGGAAAGTTGGGCTGACCCTGATCGAGGTTACAGACCAGCACTTCGACCGGTAGCAACCCCCGCCATTGTAGTTCGTAAAGGACTGCCAAAAGGGTGTAGCTATCCTTGCCGCCGGAAAGGCAGACAAGCCATTTGCCGCCGGGCTGAATCATGCCGTAGCGGTCAATGGCGTCGCGCGTGTCGCGCACGAGCCGCTTGCGCAGCTTCTTAAAGGCCACCGTGTTGGGGGCGCCTTCGAACAGAGGATGTATTTCGGTTTCGTCCAACATGGCGCTTCACCTACTGTGATGGGGCTTAAAACACTAGCGGAATTGCGCTTTGATCGCCACCGGTAACGCGATCTTGCCGTTCAAGGTGTTATTAGCGCTGCTTTTTGCGCGTAGCCCTGACGACTTATCGTTTTCTGCGACGTTCCGAGCTGGTTTAGTCCGGAACGTTATCGATCCCCGATCCGCCCCAAGGGTGGCAGCGTCCGATCCTGCGTATCGTCAGCCAAGTGCCGCGGATAGCACCGTGGCGGGACAAAGCCTCTAGTGCATAGGCGGAACATGTTGGCTGAAAGCGGCAGCCGTGACCAACCCAAGGGGACAGAAGTAGGCGATAGGCGCGGACGGGCAGGGCCACTACGTGCGCCAGCGGTGTCATCCGTGCACCTTTTCGATCGCACGGATCAGGTCGTTTTGTAGCTGCACAAAGTCAATGGACGCTGTCGTTTGCGGGCGTCCGACAAGGACATAGTCCCACCCGGGTCGCCCATGAACAGGCAACACCAGTCGAGCGACTTCGCGCAAACGGCGTTTGGCGCGGTTGCGAGCGACGGCGTTTCCGACTTTCTTAGAGCAGGTGTAGCCGACACGCATCAGCACGTCGCCATCATCGCGGCGGCGGCCCTGCAAATGAACGCCAGGTGTGCCTTGTCTGCGACCGTGACTAGCGGCGATAAAATCGCGCCGTTGTGTCAGGATTTGTGGACGCAGCAAAACCGCCGGTTCGCCTTGATCAGGCGCACCCGGCGGCGTTATGTCGGTCATCGTCAAGTGAACGCTTACGCGCTCAGCTTGGCCCGGCCCTTGGCGCGGCGGGCGTTGATGATCTTGCGGCCAGACGGCGTTGCCATCCGGGCACGGAAACCGTGGCGGTTCTTGCGGACGCGGTTGCTGGGTTGGAACGTGCGCTTCATCGCTTGTCCTCCGGTTCGGGGGCCAAACCCGGGATGGATTCGAGGCCCGTCATTCATTCAGACCTGCCCTTTAAGTGGAGGCATGGTTCATGTCAACGCCGCGCTGCGGGAACTTTTGCAACAGATCGCACTTAACCTGCGCGGGCATTGTTACAGTTTGCACGTTGCGGGGCGCGTATACGGCGTCCTGCATCAATCGGGCGTGATGCGGGTACCCACTGCGCAGGCTCTGCGCCATGTATGACATAACCCGCTGCGACTGTGACAGAAAGTGACCGCCATGCCCGACGAGAGTTCCACGAATCCCTTTTTGCGGCGATTGCCGTTGATCGGGGTCGCTGTTGTCGCTGTGGTCGGTGCGTATATCCTGCGTGATTACCTGACCTTCGACGCTTTGCGGCAGAACCGAGAATCGCTGCTGGCGTTTCGTGATGCGAACTACTTGCTGTGCGTACTTGGCTTTATCGGCGCCTATGCGGTCATCGTTGCTTTCAGTTTGCCCGGGGCTACGATCGCTACGCTAACTGGCGGATTTTTGTTTGGCAGCTTTCCAAGTGCTTTCCCGGTACTGCCGGGGGCCCTTTTTAATGTGGCTGGCGCGACGATCGGTGCCATTCTTTTGTTCCTCGCTGTCCGCTGGGGATTGGGCGACAACTTGGCCAAGCGCATGGATGCGAGTGACGGCGTGGTGAAGCGCATTAAGGACGGCATCGATGATGACGCCAACCAATGGTCTATGCTGTTTTTAATCCGTCTTGTTCCTGCTGTCCCCTTCTTTGTTGCGAACCTTGTGCCCGCGCTTGTTGGCGTGCCGTTGTTCCGCTTTGCGGTCAGCACCTTTTTCGGCATCATGCCCGGGGCTCTTGTTTATACGTCAGTCGGGGCTGGGTTGGGCGAAGTCTTTGCCCGCGGCGAAACACCGGATCTTGGCATCATCTTCCAGCCCGCGATTCTTTTGCCGATCCTTGGGTTGTCCCTTTTGGCAGCGCTGCCACTGCTATTGAAAGCCGTCCGCGGCAAGAAAGGTCTGTAACATGAACCGTATCAAAATCGACATTTGCATCATCGGGGCTGGGTCTGCTGGTCTTTCTGTGGCCGCCGGTGCCGCGCAAATGGGGGCGGCAGTCGTCCTGATTGAAGGCCATAAGATGGGCGGCGATTGTCTGAACTACGGTTGCATCCCATCGAAGGCTTTGATCGCATCTGCCAAACACGCCCACGAACCCCTCGAAAACGCAGCGTTCGGGGTAGAGGAAGTCTGGCCAAAAGTGGACTTTTCTGCCGTCAAAGATCACGTCCACGCCGTTATCGACGCCATCGCCCCGGTCGATAGTCAGGACCGGTTCGAAAATCTGGGTTGTACCGTTATCCGAGAAAACGCGCGTTTTATATCTGAAACAGAAGTGCAGGCAGGCGACACCATCATCACGGCCCGCCGGTTTGTCGTGGCGACCGGGTCTGGCCCCTTTGTCCCGCCCATTGACGGGCTGGACAAGGTATCTGTGCAGACGAACGAGACAATTTTCAACCTGCGCGAGCGCCCGGATCACCTGTTAATCATTGGCGGTGGCCCCATCGGGATGGAGATGGCGCAGGCGCATGTCCGCCTCGGGTGTAAGGTAACTGTCATTGAAGGCGCAAAGGCGATGGGCAAGGACGATCCTGAACTGGCCGCGATCGTGCTGGACAAGTTGCGTCGCGAGGGAATTGAAATCGTAGAGGACGCTCAGGCCGACCGCATTAGCGGTGGCGATGGCGTGGTGACCGTTCATACGCCGAAAGGCGATTTCAAAGGTACGCATCTGTTAGTCGCCGTAGGACGTGCAGTAAATGTCGACGGTCTTGATCTGGGAAAGGCAAAGGTCGATTACGACCGCAAGGGGCTAAAGGTCGATGCTAGCTTACGATCAACCAGTAATAAAAGGGTTTATGCGGCCGGCGACGTTGCGGGTGGTATGCAGTTCACACATGTTGCTGGCTACCACGGTGGCCAGTTGGTGCGATCACTGGTGTTGGGTTTGCCCGCGAAGGTCCGCACAGACCATATACCATGGGCAACGTATACTGACCCCGAATTAGCGCAGGTCGGCCTGACGGAAGCACAGGCCATGAACAAGCATGGCGGCAAACTGACTGTTGTGCGATCTGAATACGAGCACAACGACCGAGCGAATACGGAACGGCGTACGACGGGTCTGATCAAGGTTATGGTCGTTGGTGGTAAGCCTGTCGGCGCATCGATTGTCGGGCATTTGGCTGGCGAATTGATCGGTATGTGGGCCATGGCCATAGCCAACGATCTTAAGATGACGGCGATCAGCAATACTGTTTTGCCTTATCCAACCTATATGGAATTGAACAAGCGTGCTGCAGGGGCTTATTTCAGTCCTAAACTGTTCGAAAGTGCGGTTGTGAAAAAGGCGGTGGGTCTGGTGCAACGCTGGATGCCGTAAGACGGAGACGCAATGCTGAATACCCTCTCGGGTCGATTCCTGATCTTGACCGTCATCTTTGTGATGCTGGCAGAGGTGTTCATCTTTGTCCCCTCCGTCGCCCGTTTTCGCGAGGATTATCTTTTGGCGCGCCTGGAAAGGGCGCAAATTGCCTCCCTCGCAGTCGAAGCTTCGGATATGCTGGCACCAGAATTAGAAGCCGAACTGTTAAAAAACGCTGGCGTTTTCAACGTGGTGCTGCGGCGTGATGATATGCGCCAGCTTGCGCTATCCTCTGCTATCCCGGCGCCGATTGCTGAAACCTACGATATGCGCGACCCTTCTGGCGCAGTGCTGATACACGACGCACTGACAACGCTGATGGACACTGAACCGCGCATTATCCGAGTGATCGGAAATCCGGTTCAGGGGGCTGGAATGCTAATCGAAGTCACGATGATGCAGATGCCTTTACGCAGTGCGATGATCGACTACGGCCTGAACGTGCTGTTCTTGTCGGCCATCATATCTGTCATCACAGCGCTCTTGTTGTTTCTGGCTGTGCAGGCGCTCATTGTGCGGCCGATCAAGGGCGTCATCGGTCACATGCAAAGCTATGCCGCTGCCCCGGAGGACGCGCGCCGCATCATCGAGCCCAGTGCAGGCGTGCGCGAATTGCGAGATGCAGAGGACGCCTTGCAGATGTTGCAGACACAGCTGACCTCCGCCCTCAAGCAAAAGGACCGACTTGCGCAGTTGGGTGGGGCTGTTGCTAAGGTCAGCCACGATTTGCGCAATATTCTGACTTCAGCCCAGTTGTTCACTGACCGCATCGAAGGCTCTGATGATCCGCTGGTCATTCGGATGGCGCCGAAACTGGTCAGTTCGATCACGCGTGCCGTGCATCTGTGCGAAAGCACGCTTGCTTTCGGACGCGCCGACGAACCCGCTCCGCGTCTAAGTCGCGTTAATCTTGCCGGAATTGTGGATGAAGTCGTAGAAAGCGAACGCCTTGCCGCTGGCGACTACCCCCTGTCATTCGCTGAGGATATCCCGGCTACGATGACACTGCGCGCGGACGGCGAGCAAATCTTTCGTATCCTTTCAAACCTTGTCCGTAATGCTAGGCAGGCGATCATGGCTACTGGTGACCCCGGTGAAATTTGCCTGCGCGGCGAAGAGGACGACACAGTCTGGCGCATAACGATCTCTGATACCGGGCCCGGCCTTCCTGCCAAAGCTCGCGATCACCTTTTTCAGCCATTTCAGGGCGGGGTGCGCAAGGGTGGGGCAGGGCTTGGCCTAGTGATATCCGGCGACCTTGTGCGTGGTCACGGTGGGCGCCTGACCCTGCATGACACCACTGCCGCAGGTACGGTCTTTGTGATCGAGCTGCCCAAAGCCGACTTTGCGCTTGCCCCTGCGGCAGTCTGAAAGTTTCTGCGTTTTCGGGCTTGCATCCCTGCAGAACGCCAGCTAAATCCCACCACAGGCGGATTGGTAGCTCAGTTGGATAGAGTACTTGACTACGAATCAAGGGGTCGGGGGTTCGAATCCTCCCCAGTCCACCAACTAATTATGTGTCGAAATTCGACATAGTTTGCCTTTGCGGTCACGAAATTCCCTTTAATGGAAATTTCGTGACCGGATAGCAAAAAGCAATTATTCCAAAAAATATCGAGATAGTTTGCGTAAATTGTTGCGTTTGCGATCAGACGATGTTGCTGACCTGTTAGGGAACGCGCGAGTGTTTGCTTGCCGCGGATCAACGCCAGATACGTCGTACTCGACGCCGATCCAGATTGCCGTCGCAAGTGCATTGGGGCAGTGTCATGCAAATATCCTTGGACCTGAACGCGATTTCTTCTGCCATGAGCAAAAAGACCCTTAATAAGAGCAATCTCGAAACGCTGGGCGCGGAAACGCTTGCTGCCTTGGTGATGGATCTTGTTCAGGGCAGCGCAGCCTTGCAGCGCCGTGCCCGGTTGGAGATCAGTGCCGCACAGGGCCCGAATGATATTGCCGCGGATATTCGTAAGCGGTTCGCCACCTTGCGTCGCTCGACAACCTTCGTCGGCTGGCGCAAGCAGAAGGCATTGGTCAAAGACCTCGACGGCCTTTTGCGGATGATTGAGACGAATATAGCCCCGCACAACGCCGATGACGCGTTCGATCTGCTCTGGTCCTTCCTTCAGTTAGCATCGTCGGTTTATGAACGCACCGATGACAGCAGTGGGACTTTGGGTGTCGTCTTTCGTGATGCTATCGACGCTATCGCAGCAATCTCTTTCCGTATAACTGTGGACTCTAAAACACTTGCAGAGCGTATTCTGGATGCCGTGACTGATGCTGGATACGGCGAGTTCGACGGCGTCATCTCTGCGACGGCGGGTGCCTTGGGCGACGAAGGACTGGAGCATATGAAGGCCGTGACAAACGCTTGGGCCGACGTCCCGCCAAGTGCGGATGAAGTGGACAGATACAGCGGCTTCGGCCTGTCGATGTCTGCGGCTGACAGAATTCGGCGCAATAAGGAACTCACCAAGTCAATCATCCTGGCGGACGTTGCCGACGCACAGGGCGACGTCGACGCCTACATGGCGCGGTACTCACCTGAACAACTGACCTACGGCACCATCGCGCCACGGGTTGCGCGTCGATTGTTGGACGCTGGCCGTGTGGACGATGCTATGATTGTTGTAGGCCGGGCGATGGCTGCAGACGTCGAAAATTCTTACAGGCTGTCCCGCTATGACCTCAATCTGGTGTATGAGGAGTGTCTTGAGCGGCAGGGTAAGTCAGAGGAACTGAGGGAATATCTTTGGCAGAGCTTTGCAGAGACACTGGACGCGGAAAGCCTGCGAAAACACCTCAAATTGCTGCCTGACTTTGACGACAGCGAGGCAGAGGAAAAGGCCTTGGAACTTGCCGAAGCCTTTCCAGATTTAGAAGCGGCAATAGGCTTTCTGGTGCTTTGGCCAGCATTGGCCCGCGCCGCTCGGATGGTGCTGTCACGCGCGGATGATCTGGACGGCAATCGGTATGAAGGACTGACCCCAGCCGCAGACGCTCTTTCGGAAAAGCAGCCGCTCGCTGCCGTTCTGCTGAGACGTGCAATGATCAAGGATGCCCTGAATGGCGCGAAATCAAAGCGCTACCGCTATGCTGCCCGGCATCTTGCAGAATGCCAGTCAAGCGACGCGACCATCGACGACTATGGCAGCTTTCCAGGCCATGGCGCGTTTGTGGCGTATCTGAAGCAGAAACATCAACGCAAGTCTGGTTTCTGGGAACTCGTTGACGAATAGTTTTGGCCCGAGGACGAAGCGACTCCGCAGCACTGGCGCCTTTGTCTGATGGGGTGACGCGTCCGTAACGAGATGCATTTTGCAATCTGGCTGATCTGACTGACGATTGGGGTCTTCTCCATCATCATTTAAGAGCTTTCCATGACAGCGGGCAGAATAACCCCACTGCGACTACGTATGATCGAAAACATTCGCATCCGCGGCATGGGCGGCAAAGCGCAGAATTTACATATCCAGGCGGTCAAGGATTTCACAGCGTTCCTAGCGATCGGCGGATATGGCCCAGCCGAAAAAACTGCGCGCCTATCAGTTTAATATAGCGCAACGGCGTCACCCTATCGACCTTAGGCATGCGCATCGTGGCGCTGCGGTTCTTTTTCAACGTGACGGAATCGAGTTTCTGCAAAATTATTTGCTGTGGTTGTGGGCGATTTCTGATCTCCTCTTTGGCGAGGATCGCTCTCAAGAGAGTGGAAGAGGCCGCGACAGGCGCAGTTCAGAAGTCCATTAGTGGTATTCGTCGCTAATCTTGGCAACTCAATTTATGGGAAGAACAGGCGAAGACCTAGTTAACTAAACTTATCGTTTGGCGCGATAGGCGACGCTAAATAGTAACGCACTACTGGCCCGTTTATTTTTATTTTTGTCTGATCAGAACGACTAGCATCTGAAAGGTCACCGGACTAGGCAACCTCACTGAATGAATGTCGGTGGTAGGTTGCCGCCGGGTTAATCTGTTCTATCTGTTACGGCGTAAACTGCAAAGGAGCCAATATGCCAGAGATGTCACAGCGCCCCGGCAACCGATTGATGGACCGCCCGGAGTATAAATCGAAACCAAAGCCCTTAACCCGGGGGCCCGATGCCACGGTATTTGACGCGGTGTCAGCAATGTCTGACAAAAACTATGGGTCCGTTATGATTGTCGACGGTGACGAAAAGGTCATCGGCGTCGTGACTGAGCGGGATATAATGAATAAGTTGGTGGGTAAGGGGTTAGACGCCAAGACGACCAAGCTGAGCGAGATTATGACTACTGATCCACGACTTGCGCGAGAGACCGACGACCTCATTGACTGGCTGCGGATTATGTCCAACGAACGATTCCGCCGCTTGCCAGTAGTTGACGCCGACGGGCGGATAAAGGTCGTTTTCACCCAAGGTGATTTTGTATCGTACAGTTGGCCAGAGTTGGTTTACCAAGCGAGGTCGATGGCTACGGCGACAGTGACAAAGAACTGGCCATTTTTTCTAATCGGCGGTGGAATTGCATTGTATTCAATTGTTATGGTGATCGTCGTTAGCGCACTCTAATGCTAGCTTAGCTGGATTATATTAATTTCCTCGTTGTTTTCTCGTATTGGTCTTGAATAGATTAATTCAAGGGGGCGTATGCAGTGATTTTAATTTTTTGCGTGATCTCGTACGATTCAGCATTTCTGCTATACGTCATTTAGATCTCAAAACTTCAGCATTTGCCAGCCAGTGGGATATAATTCACAAGTAACAGACGCTGCGCGATTAGTTCTTGGAGGAAGTAGACGCAGAGGTAAGATTAGGCGTCTGTGTTCGTTTGTTTATCCACACTTCATAAAGGCCAGAGGAAGGGGGGCGACATACGGCAGGAAACACCTATGCCCCTAATTCCTATAGTAGCGTTATACATTGAAAGATCAGACGGCCGGGGAAACGCCAGATCTCGGTAAAGGAATGCGACTCTTTGCCGAGATCGAGTCGGGCGACAACCTCGTGCGGTGCGACACCATATTTTAACATCCGTCGCCCCTAAGGGATACGCCTCACCGGGGGATTTCCTGATCCCGCCTGTCATTCAAAGTAAGCTCGGCGATGAGTGCCTAGACGCCCTCTGGTTCCTGGTGCGTGCAGGTGCGAAAAAAATAGGCGTAGAAAGTATAACGAAATTCGGCCGCACAGTGCTGTCGGTTGCAAAGTCATAGCTAGCATCCATAATCGTCGACGGACGAACAAACATCCTTCCGCAATGTCAGTTGGAAAACTCTGATTACTGGCGGTTCAAAGTTGGGTAATACGGCAGCTGATCATGCTCTAATTTTCAAAATTGACCATACTGTGGGGCCAAGATAGTATCCGGCGCAGTCGCGCTGACGTTCGCCGACGGTCCGATATCACGTTAACAGCCGCGTCTGGCAGCGCAGGGAAGCTGTAGGGTGAAAGGCTAAAAATTAGGCGTCTATAGAGAGGTTGCCTTCATTTGCGCCCAATGCGCGTTGGTCGTTTAGCTTGACGCTGCGGACCCTCTAGTGACGCGAGCCAATGGCAATGTAAATGCCCGCCACAAACATACCGTTACTTTGGGTCACAGTATCTATAAAGAAATCGGTGGCCATTCGCGGCGTTGCTTGCTCAACTCAGCATATCAGATTACGCATTTATGACCTAAGGGTCCTTGTCCTGGTTGCGGATAATCAGGGAGCGCAGGGTTGCCACTATAAGGTTAGAAATGAACTTCAAACATAACGTTGCTTTTGAGCAGGTGGTGAAGAATCTAGACTTGCCTGCCTTCATCTCTGGCCTTGAGGGTGAAATCCTCATTGCCAACGACAGGGCAGCGACCCTCATAGGGCATTCATCTGGCCAGCCCTTGATTGGGCGGGCGCTGTCAGACCTTTTGATAGAAACTGACAGCGAAGACATTGCAGTTTTAACGATGTCGGACCCATTGGCGAATGAATTGCTGCCAAAGCCTATTGTCTTGCTGTGCGGTGTAGGCCGTTGGTCGGCTGCTGCGCTGCGCGACAAGAACAATGCGCCAATAGGTATCCTTTTCCAGAAGGTGCAGCCGGCGCAAAACCTTTCGAATTTAACCGATCGTGATCTATCGGACGCTACGGATTGGGGCGCATTGACGGAAAGCGAATTGCGCTGGAAGACGGCGGTCCAAAGTGCGGAGCAAGGGGTTTGGGATCACGATTTTGAATTCGATCGGCATTTTCTCTCTGACACTTGGCGGAAAATGCGCGGCATTCCAATCGGCATCCAGGTTGAAGAGACGACGGAAAATTGGCTAAAAACGATCCACCCAGACGATGTTGACCGGGTAGAACGGCAAATTGCCCTGCAGCATTCCGGACAGACCGACACCATCAATTATATTTTCCGACAGCGCCATGTGCATGGTCATTGGATATGGATTCTAAGCCGCGGGATGGTCGTCCGGCGTGATGCTGGCGGATTTCCAGCGCGTATCATCGGTACAGACACAGATATTAGTGACGTCAAGGCGGTCGAACAAGAACGCACGCAACTCGCAGAGCGGTTGCGGGTCGCAATCGCCGCCGCCGAGATGGGGCAATGGGAGCTTCGGACTGGGACTGATTATGCGGTCTGGGACGACCGCGCGTTGCAGATTTTTGGCCTGTCTGACGGAAAAAACGTTAGGCCTGAAACGGAATGGGCCAGCCTCATCCACCCCGATGATCGCGAAGTTACGGTGGCTTATAACGATAAGTGCCTGCGCGAGCTTAAAGATATGGCGTGCGATTACCGCATTATCACGCCGGACGGCGTCGAGAAATACATTCGTTCACGCGGGAAGTGGGTCGCTGATACCGGCGAGGGCGCAAGCTACATCGGTGTTAATCTCGATCTGACGCCCGATTATCAAAAGACTGTCGCACTGGAAACTGCCCTTAGCAGGCTCGAATATGAAAGTCGGCACGATGCACTGACGGGGTTGGGTAATCGGCGCCGATTGGACGAGGCATTCTTGGGGTTGGCTACGGATCCAGCAGCGCTCCCCATGGCTGCGATGCATCTCGACATAGACATGTTCAAGCAGATTAATAATAATTTCGGTCATGGCGCTGGGGATTTCACGCTGCGGCATGTGGCGACTGTTATCCAGCGATATTTGCCCGATGATGTCTTGGTGGCGCGGGTAGGAGGCGACGAGTTTGTGGCCCTTTTTTCACGGTTGCTGGCATCCGACGATCTAATTGGTATTGCACAGCAGATTGTTCACGCCTTTGGCCAGCCATTCTTTTACAATGAAAATTGGATTAAGTCTGGTGTGAGCATCGGCATCGCTTGGTCCGATACCTGCGATCATGCTGATGACCTGTTCATTGCAGCAGACATTGCGCTTTTTCACGCAAAAAAGAATGGACGCGCTGAAGTCTGCTTGTACACGCCCGAAATGAAAGATCAGGCGAACCAGCGAATCCGCATACAGGACGAACTTATTAGCGCTTTCGAGCGGGACGAGATTACCTGCTATTACCAGCCGCAGTTCGACGCCGAGACGATGAAGTTGAGCGGTGTCGAGGCTTTGGTGCGCTGGAATAGTCCCACGCACGGGCTGGTTGCGCCTGATCACTTCATCGGAGCCGCTGAAGGCATGGGGTTCATTTCCAAGTTGGACGAAATCGTGTTGCGCCGCGTGCTTGCTGACCTCGATCAATGGCGCTTAAATGGTTTGTCCGTCCCAAGGGTCTCGGTCAATATCTCTGCGCAGCGTCTGATGGACCCCAACTTTGGCGAACATCTATTCATGATGAATATTCCCCGCGGTATGATCGTGTTCGAGTTGTTAGAATCCGTATTCTTGGACGGCGAGAACAAGACAATCACCGAAAACCTACGCCAGTTCAAACAGATGGGTATCGATGTGGAAATCGATGATTTTGGCACCGGTCATGCCTCCATCTTGAGCCTATTGAGCATTGCGCCAAAGAGGCTGAAAATCGCCCGCGAGTTGGTCCAACCTATTGTGAGTTCGACCCAACGACGCGCCTTGCTGGAAACGATTATCCGCATCGGAAAGATGTTAGACATTGAGGTCGTGGCTGAGGGCGTCGAATCTCAGGCACATATCGACATCCTTCGCACGATGAAATGCGACTATTTGCAGGGATTTGCCCTTGGGAAGCCAATGGCAGCCGATGAAATGGTCCAGATGCTAAGGACGCAGCAGGTACTCAAGTCCCCCTCTATTTAAGAGGTTTGGCAATACCGCTCGTTATGTCGAAAGAGCACAAAATGTCACTATTTGGTGCCATCCGCCGATCACCTTCTTGCCACAACTTAGGGTTGCTGACACAGATTGGGACACAGGCAACGGCCCTTTTCCGTTTTTAGTTTTGTCTTGGGACATTTATGAAATACCTGCGCGCGTATCATCTATCTTGCATTTGCCTAGCCCTGACAGCTTGTGGAGGCAGTGGCGGTCAAGTGGCTACAATGACGCCGCCGCCTGTCATTGCAGCGCCCGTCGGTCCGGTGGTCAATGTGCCCAAGCTGTCAGCATTTCAGACCTATGCGACGAATGATACTGGCTATAATCGCGTGCGTGCGGACCTGTCTTTGCCAGGCGAGGCGGGCGTCCTTCGCCAGTTTGAAGATGCGAATCCCGCTTCACCCGCCGGGTACCGTAGCATCATTGCATTGAACGATCGGCAGTATGCCGGTGACGTTCGGATCGAAGCTATCGCACGGGTCTCCGGCGGTAACAGTACAGGACCGGCGACGCGCCTGCTGCGGTTGACGGCCGACCAAGCCCCTTTGGAACGGGCGCCGGGAACAAAGGGGCGGTATTATCTGCGCGGCGACAACTTTGCATGGGTGACAATTGACGACGGACCGCTTCTTTCTGGAAGTGACAGCCGTGGGCTTGTGAATCTTGTGCTCGATTTCGATATGGGTCGGGCTGATATCAACTTACGTACCGGTGTATCAGGGGCTTCCGTGGTGCGCACAGAGATCAATGTGAAAAACCTGCCGTTCGACGTGCGTGATGGATCGTTCGGCGGTCCAATCGCCGTCGCAGTCCACGATCCAGACAGTTCGATTATTTACAATATCCGCGGCCAGTTGCGCGGTAATGCGGGCGGCACCACGGCGTATGCCAACGACCGGCACGGTTTGAGTGCATCCGGCCTGTATAACGCGACCGGCCGCAACAAGGATGCCGCAATTCGGGTAAACGGTGCCTTTGCTGGCGTTGACCCCAACGCCCTTCCATGAGGTCACACAAAAAGTACAGGGCCTACTTATGGACCTGTGCCCTGCTGGTTCTGACCTGTAGCGGGTCTGCTTTCGCTCAGCCTGTTTCAGATACTGCACGCGCGGCAGCACGTGGGCAGACAGCTGGACTTTCCGGGTCAGACCGATTGCGCATGTTCGCGTGGGGCAAGTGGTTGGAAACCGGCGAGGCGCCACGCACTGCCTTCGAGGCGATGCGCGCTGCGTTGATCCGCAACGGGTATTACTTCGACGGCCACACGCCAACCATCGTATGGGCCGACGCGTATGCGACGCCGCACCTTAGCTACGATTCAAACGTAAACGGCGGAATGACCCAGCATAGCTTTACCTCTGGCCGATTGTTGTTCGAGGTTGATCCAGCCTACCGGGCGATCCCCGACATCGTTCTTGAAGTTGAAGGCGGTGCCGAGGCGCGGCTGGCTTGGGAAAACGGACATACGTTTGAAGCTGTTGCGGCAGGTGGTTTCGGTTGGGCCCCGGCCACCGATCTGACCCTGTCGCATAGTTCTGTGCAGGTCTGTAGCCGCAACAATGTAACACACTGGATCTTCTTAGATGGCTGCTACTTGCATGCCCGCAGCGTACGGGATCTGGGGGCTGCCAGCTCTGATCAAACAAGCATGAGGCTGTCGACACTTTTTCAAACCACCGCTGCGGCGCACGAAATTGGAGGGGCGTTGGCCAAGGTGCGGACGCATGATTATGATCAGACGACCTACGGCCTGTCGGTAGAGTCGGTGTGGGATCAGGCTGTAACAGATGTATCAGCTACCTTCGGTGAACCAGTCAAAGGTCAGACAGTGCTGGACCGGCGGGTAGCGGTAGACGTGCGCTGGCGACTTCGGGGGCATGCTATGGGTGTAGGCCTGTGGAACGCGACCGCCCGCGGTGGCACCTTTTTGGGTGTTGATCAAATCGACAGCACCACCGGGCTGCTGCTGTCGTGGCAGGCCAACTCTGGTACCACGATTGAGGCGGGATACTCTCGCACCACATCGACAGCAAAAATATACAATAATGACGGCGTCACGCTGCAACTGCAGTTCGAAGACTTTGGCAGATAGATCCGCTGACCTACTTCCCCCGCCAAGAATGAATTGACAGCTTCCGGAGCAAGAAGCTGATCGGATCGGTTTTCTTCGTTTTCGACACAGTGCATTGCTGGGCCAGAAAGCTTGCCTGCTCAAACAGTTTTTCAACGTTGGCGACATTGTCAGCGTTAAGCCGGATCGGGCGACCTACTGAAATATTAAGCGGAAGGGACGGCACTTGGCCGCCTTTTTGGTACCGGTCATCTAGCAGAAACTGGACGTCAGACTGGAACTGGCTGACGGACTTAAAGCCGGTTCTGTCCGACACGACCACTACGGTGCCGCCGCCCGTATACGTCATGAAAAACCGATCACAGTGAAGGGTTTCAGTCAGGGTGTTATCAATCAGGCCAATTGTGACAGGGAAACTCGGATCAAACGGTTGGCCCGGTGTCGTATCAAACCCTTCGATGGTGACAGCGAAGACTTGTGACTGACTCAGAGTGTCTCGCGACATCTGTGTAAGATAGTTGCGAAATGTGGGCGTATCTAGAAGCCGCCGTCGATCAGCTAGGTCGCTACTATCTGTCAAAGGTACGGTCGGGTTAAGGTGGCCAGCTGGTTCGGCTCCCGTCTTTGCATAGCGATCGTTTGTGGCCTCGGCGGCGTTCAGGCGCGTGCCAAGATCAGTTAGATCAAAAGGTTTGGTCGCGTAATCCGTTGCGCCAGCTTCAAATGCCCGATTAACAAAATTTTTATCCACCATTGCTGTCAGCATTATGATCGGGGTGCGCGCATAGCCGGGCAAAGAGCGGATGCGCCGGCAGGTTTCAATCCCGTCCATTTTTGGCATGCTGATATCAAGAAGAATGCAGTCGAATCCCTCATCGCTATCAGCGATGAGCCGTAAAGCTGCTGCTCCGGATTCTGCCGTTTCGACGTCCGGATAGCCGGCCTTGGCTGTGAAGTTAGGTAAGAGTTCCCGAATGAATGGCTCATCGTCGATGGCAAGAATGCGCATGAGGGTCCTAAAGTGAAAGCAGTTTTGAACTTACTGTTCGGTTTGTTTTGCCAAATTGGCAATGCATCTGAACAGGGTGGTGGACATCGCTTGCCGCCATTCTCAGATTTATTAGCCCTAACTTAAAGCGAAATTATGTCTGGGCCAGTCTATTCCTAAGTGATTTTACGACGGGCTAACCTTTGTAAGGTCTTGCTGGATTAGTTCCCCGTTTGACTTGGCGGGCGCACCGCCGAAAGTGCGGCGCGGCTCTCGCTGGTGGCGAGTTCGTCATGCAACCGCTGGAATTGGGCCCGCGCCATAGCTCGGTGGCCACCGTTAAGATAGGCATAGCCGCGTAGAAATGCGAGGTCGCGCCTGAGTGTTCCATCAAGTGCCTCCAATCCATTGAGGTACTTGATTGCTTGAGTGTAGTTTTCCTGCTGATAGGCTCGAACGCCACGCTGGTCTAGAATAATACTTTCCACGGTCCTGCGTTGTTCATTGTCAAAATCCGTCGCCGCAGCGATGCGCGATGCAGCGTCTGTCATCTGACGTTTCAGCAAGGAAAGCGCCATTCCATAGCGCGCATCACGCGAAGTCGTTCCCGGCATGCCGCCAGTAGAGGCCGCAGTGAATAGTGCCAGCGCCTCAAGTGGGCGTTCTAGGTTATAGACGCACCACGCCCGCTCGTAAGCCACATCAAGGGACTGCGGATTGGCAGATCGTGCAGCACAGCTCCGGAAATCTGCCGCCTGTGATGCGGCCCGCACTTGGCCGATGCGACTGTCGCCACTGCTGCGCAGACCAGACAGAGGACTACTTGCAGGTCTGCGCGCCGCGATGGATTGTTGCGGTGGGGTGGCAACCGGGGCTGAAACCTTTGCCGCAGGCTGCGGCGGCGTGGCCGGCATCGCGCGGGGGGCGGGTGCGGGTGCTGCCGTTGTCGTCTGCGGCGCAGCTGCGGTCGTTGGCCCTGGCATCACGCCACGCCCGATCAGCAGACGGGTCTGTAAGGCTTCCAGTGTCGTACGCGATCCGGGCAACCGGTCGCCAGCTGCGCTTATCAATGCGCGCAGCTGTGCCTCTGTAGCTACGGAATCGGCCTTTTCGATGGTCGAAATGACGTCAGATATGGCGCTACATGAATTAACAATTTGTCGGTAAGCCGCGAAGGCCTGTGCGTCGTTGCCAGAAGCCTCTTCAAGGGCGGCCAGTTGCCATGTGTTATTGATACGGCTGCATCGGAGCAATTCGGGTGATCCAAGACCGATCCGCAAGGCCCCATCGGGGTCGCGCCGCGCGATGGCTGCGTCAAACATCTCTTGCGCCTCGGCAGTATCAATCAGGTCGATCATGTTGTCAGGCGGCGTCCAGTCAGGAAAGGCGCTTTGCGTTTCTGACAGGGTCCGCCGGGCACCAGCAAGATCGTTTCTGGTAATCTGTTCGTAGATTGTATCGATCTGTGTTGTCGGCGCGCCAACCTGAAGCGTGGTCAGGTCTTCGGGTGGGGTCCAACCGGGAAACGCAATCTGCAGCCGCCGCAGTTCCGCCGAAATGGCAGCTGTCTCGTTCTGTTGAACGTAATACTGAAGGGCTCTCAAATCGCTGCTTGTCGGGGCTTCCTGCGCCCAGCCGACCTGTGCGCTCATCAATAAGCACAAAGGCAGCAGGCCACGGCGGATGACCGAAGGAAACAGGCGGATCAAAGCGGTACACATCGGGGCAGGGTCTCTATTTGGGCCAATAGCGTCATCAACTGCAATGTAGCAGGGTAATATGGTTGCGTCGTATCGAGAAGCGGAATGAAAGAGCCCGCGGTCACGGTTGTGGCACAAGTGACAAAACTTGATATGGCAAAGTAGCCGGGGTCCGGGCTGAGTTTCAGTATACGCCCAGTCTGTCGCTCCATCACCGTCGGTGTGCCGCCAGCAGCCATTTCCGCAGCTTGGTAGGCGCGGGCCTGCCCGGTGACGGCCGGGTGATCAACTTGACCCGACCAGATCAGGAACAGCGGCAGGCGCAAAGCCTCGTAACCGTTGTTGTCCGACAAGTCTGCGGTGGGCACCGGTCCGTCGGATCGCAATTCGATCCAGTCCGGGATCAGACCCAGAGCTGCAAGGTCAGCCTGAATGGTTACACTGTCGGCCGCACAAACGCGCAGTTGCTGTAGCCCAGTTGCTGTGGCCACCGCGTCCATCGCTAGCGGCATCATGTATGATGCGTTGATGATCAATCCGGTATCGCGCTGAAACCCGGCGGCTGCTGGCGTAAATACAAGCCGTCCGCTGTCGTCCGGATGGGGACGAATGCAGGCGTCGATTAGGTCGGACGCAATCTTTCGCGCGCGGTCGATCAGAGCGGGGCGTTCTAAGGTGATGGCCGCGCGCACCAGCGCCCAAGCATAGAACAGGTCACCGTCGCTAGCGTTGTTGCTGTCCGGCACGGCGACGTCCTGATCAGGCAACCAGCGCCACGCCAGCAGCGCATCGGACCGGATTGCCAGATGATTCATCGTCCAAGAGTCTATTGCGTCAAAAGCGTCAGCATCACCCATGCTGGCGGCTAGCAGCAGCCCATAGCCTTGGCTTTCAGAGTGGCTGGCGCCTTGCTGAAGTGTATCAACGACACGGCCATCAATAGACATGTAGGCGTTTTTCCATGCCTGCCACGCGGGGAATAACAGATGGGGTTGAGTTGCCGTCCCGTCAGGTGCGCCCTGCGCCGAACTGCGGCTGACTTGAAGGGCACCAAATGCGGCCATTGCCGCCAGCATGATTTCACGGCGGGTCATCTTTTGCGCGCTCCTCGGGTAGTCACAACATAGCTGATGCCCAGAAAAACCGACAGAGACATCAGAATGGCCAGAAGGCCGACGAAGAAGACAGGCGACCAAGATGCGTAGTTCCCGGCCACGGCCCGCGCATTGCTAAATGTCAGCGGATCGAGCAGTTGAGGATACGTGCTGGCGGGGCGCCAGTTTTGCCACGTGCCGCCATCTGAAAGCAGGGCCGCCTGCCCATTGGGGCCAAACGGGCTCATCCGGCCTTCTGATAGGGCGATGGTCAGGGTCCGGGGGTCCGCGTTCGGCCCAATGACCAACCACATATCTTGGGGAGCCGCTGGATCAGGCATGAATAGCAGAGCTATGCCTTCGCGGCTGGCGATCCAGTCGGTCAGTGCGGGATCGCCGGGCCAACCGAGGTTGCGGCCCCAAGACCATGCGTCTGATAGTAAGGATTTCGCGCCATCAGCGTAGGACGGTCCCGTTGGGGCAGGCAGCCCGAAGTCCGAGATGCCAGCAATCACGGGCACTGGCACAGCCCGGGATGGCGTTAGGACCCTTTCCAACGCCAGTCGATCGATCCCAAGCGTATTCAGCGGCACCTTGTCCAGCGTTACTAGGGTGCTGATCGTCAGAGTAGGGGGCGCTTTCGCGACAGGCCGGTCCGACACGGCTGGCAAGCCTACCGACAGGGCAGTCAGCACCGCTTCGCTGCGCGTATCGCCGCCGAGGTCGGGCATCAGTTTGATGTTGTCCGGCGTCAGAGACTGGATCGCAGCCGATAAGGCAGGGTACTGCATCCGGGGCGATCCGGGCACGGTGACCGTTGTCTCACCAGAGATGCGCAAGAATGGCCCCTCGATGCGGGGGCAGGGCAATTCAGGAGGATCACCGGGAATGATTGCTTCGAAGCTAATGGCATTCATGCCCGGCTGCAGCAATCGCGCCGGAAATCCGACGGATAATGGCGGCAAAGGCGTATCGCCCTGACCGAAAAGTGGCAGCAGCCGTACTGTCGTCTCGTTTACTTTCAGTAGCAAAAGCGAGCCTTCTGGCAAGCCGTCCACATAGCGATAGAGCAGATTGATCTGCGCCTTTTGCGCAGACAGTACGAGCCAATCGTCTGGCAGACGGAAGGGAATGTCGCGTCGCTCGTAATGACTGCGCAACGCAAGCTCGCCCGCGCCGAGGTCGGAAAGGCTGGCGCCGGTCCCCGGCAGTACTTTTGGCGGTCCATTGATGGCCCCCGGCATGGGAAGGAGTTGGTCGAGGACGGATGGCGACGTGGTGTCCGACATCACCATGATAACGCTGCCGTTCGGTGTCGTTTCAAAACGCGGCAAAGTCATCCCCGATGGCACCAGTGCGTTTGGGATAATAGCGATGCGTGCCATCCCGTTCGGCGTACCGCTGGTCTGATAGGGGCTTTCTAGTGCCAGACGGGCTGCCTGATTGTGGCCCAGCGATACAATCCTCTGTTCTAGGTCCCTGATCCGTGCTGCATCAAGGTCGAGGGTCGTGACCACCGGTAAAGGCTGGCCCGATGCCAACTGGGCCTGTGCGGCCCTGCTGAAGACATCAATGTCAGGCACGATTGAACCTAAAGTGACCGCGATGCCGCTGCGAGCGGGTGCAATATCGGTCCAGATGCCAAAGCTCGCCTCTGGTCCGCAAAAGATGCGGTGGCTCTGCTCTGCCCGAACGACGATGGTGTTCTGACCAGTCTGCAGGGCATCGACGGGCAGCTCCCTTGTCTCGAAGTCCCCCGGCGCGGCTGGGGACCACGAAGCGATTTCCTTGCCGTTCAGCAGGACACTAATGCGACTGTCATCTTCCAGAATATTTATACTGTTGCGATAGGTGATCACAAAGCTTTCAATCGTAGCACCAGGTGGCACGGTAACAGAAAGCGCGAGTTCGGAATATTCGCCGGACAGGCGTTGAATGTTAGATCCGGCGGCACTTTCCGCCGGGTAAAACATCGGCCGCGGCGTGGTGGGCGCAGTTGCGTCGACCGTCTGCGTACGCATGTAACGCGGTAAGGCTGCGTCGCCGTCATCTGCTGGTTCTGCCTGCGGGGCCGGGGTGGCGTCCTGAAGGGGGGCGGACCCCTCTCTTCCACCCAGCAAGGGCGACAGGTCGATCTGTCCTTCTTCGTTTGCGGATTGGCCCAAGGCTGCGGACCATAGGGTCCCCAGCAGCAGGCTAGCGAGTGATAGCGAGCGTATCGTCATGTTCCGGCCTCTACAGTCGGCAGGGCATGGTCGTCGTGGACGTTACTGCGGTCTTCTGGGTCTACCCCGAAAGCGAGCAGGTGCGCGGGCTTAGATGCGTGCGGCGCATCGGACACGGTAGCCTCGCTGTCGCGCCGTCCCTTTAGCAGATCTATGAGTAACAGTGGTGTGCCCCGCAGGAATAGGCGCAGCACATAGCCCAGTCCCATTAGCAATCCCTTTGGTGTGCGCGTGGCATGGCGCATGCGGCGCCAATTTTCACTGTCGCCAAAGATAAGATAAGCTACGGTTTCGCGGGCCCGAAGCGGCTGGTCCGCATCGAAAAGTACGCCAAGGATGATCCCCTTCGGAGTCTGCTGAATTGACCGCACCGTACCGGTAATACGCCCCTCGAGATGGGGACTTTCTAACAGTCGCGGGCGCATGACTATTTGCAGGTCCTTCAGGCGTCCAGTCGTCATCCCACCGGGCAGGTTTTGACCGTTTTCCATTAAAAGGCGCACGCCGCTGGTCGAGGTGTCTACGATCCGAATGCTAGTCGTCTCTTCTGCGTTGTCGGGCAGCCAGAACTTGCCCGGAACATCCATTTCAACCCGCGGCGAGGCGCGGCGTTGCTGTTTTTCGGCCACGGCGCGATAGGCGATGCTGACGAGAATAAAATTGAACACCGCCCAACCGCCTACGACAGCCAACACCGCTCGGTCTCCGGGAAAAGCATACCAGCGAATGCCAAGGGCGATGACGCCCGACAGCATCGTCAGGAACAGGATCGTCAACGGCCAGTGGATCGGGGAAATGTAATCCTTATCTAGCACTTCGTCCTTGGCGGTGACGTTGAAGGTGGCCCCGCGGGGGCGGATGATTGTGCGCAGCACGGCGCTTGCCAGATAGGGGGCCTGTGCCACCTCGTAGATTTCCGAAATCAGCGGCCACCTGAATCTGGCGTACAGCGCATTCTGCACAAGAAACGACACAGCAAGATAGCCCAGCATATAGGCCAGAACTTCGTCGAACGTTGCTACGAAAATTTCGACACCGAAGAAGAGGTAGACCAACGGGACGTAAAGATAGAAAAGCCGTATGAGCGGGAAGAGCCAGAAGCTCATGGAGTTGATGTAGCAAATTCGCTGGGGCAGGCGCAGACCACTGCGAAAAAGCGGGTTCTTGAGCAAGAGCATCTGCATCATGCCTGCGGCCCAGCGACCTCTTTGTTGAATGAAAGACGCAAACGTTTCCGGCTGCAGTCCGGCGATCATGGCGCGGTCGATATACAGGCTCTTCCACCCAGCAGCGTGGATTTCAAGTGCCGTTTCCGCGTCCTCGGTGATGGTTTCACCGGCAAAGCCGCCGACGCTGTCCAGCGCCTTGCGCCGCAAAACAGCTGCAGATCCGCAAAAGAACGCGCCGCCCCAACGATCAAGCCCTCGGTGGATGAGGCTGTAGAACATCTCGTTCTCGGGCGGCGCCAGCTCGCTTAGCTCCAGGTTGCGCTGAATTGGGTCCTTGTTGATGAAAAAGTGCGGTGTCTGGACAAGAAACAGTTTCGGGTCATCCACGAAATGGTTCACCGTCCGTGCCAGAAAGTCGCGCGATGGCACATGGTCCGCATCGAATACGACGACAAGATCACCCGTTAAGTTTTCCATCGCGGCACTCATATTGCCGGCCTTCGCGTTTTCGTTCCGCGCGCGCGTTGAATAGACCACGCCAAGTGCCGCACAAAGTTCCTGAAGTTCCGCCCTACGGGCACGGGCGCGGGCGGCTAGTTCTGGGTCGGCCGCATTGCAGCGCTGGTCGGTTCCACCATCATCGCAAAGTACGACAGTCCGCTTGTCCTTCGGATAAATCATGTTTTTAGCGGCGGCCAGCGTGACGCTGAGCATCTCGGTTGGCTCATTGTAGGACGGCACAAGGATGTCGACTGTTGGCAAATCCTCGGGTGGAACAGTCGAAGGAAAGGGCCGTCGCGTGGGGTCTGCCCCAATAAAGGCGTTTAGGAAAAACACCATGATCGAATAGCTTTCGACCACGATCAGCATAACGGCGATAAAGAAAGAGACGCTCAGTCCGGGCTCGGGCAAAGTATCTAGCAGACGCCACAGGTAATAGCGCAGAACAACGATACTGGCGGTAGCCAGCAAAAAGAACCGCGCTACAAGCAGACGTGCGAACGGCTTCAGGATCGCTACAACTGATACAGCGATAATGCTTAGAAACGCCTGCGCTCCTGTCGAGGTCGGGATACTAACCATGACGGCAATAATGGCTGCTAGACAAAACCACAGCACAAGCTCTATCGCACTGAGGCTGCCTGTTATTCTTTTGGCCGAACTCATGCCAGTACGCCTATATCAATATTAGAAAAATCAAATTCATTCGATGGGCGGTGCTGCTAATGGCGACAGCATGCGGCTGCCACCTTCCGCAGGTGTGCCGCCCGCGACTGGAGATACGCCAATCTGTCGGTCCTGAATCGGCAAAAGCGCTTCTTCAATCGTCCCCATCACGCAATTACGCAACATTGCTTCTAGCACGTTGGTACCTCTAGGCAGGATTCTGTCCGCGCCGTCGATCCGTCTGAAAGCCAGAACACAGTTCGTCGAGCCACCACTGCGCCATTCGAGATAAAAATACGTTCCGAGTGAATCTACCGCACGCCGAAGGTTTTGATCCGAGACGGTCGTGAAAGGCACAGGCACGCCTTCGGTTCGAGCTAAAAAGGCGTTCAGATCAAATCGTCCAGCACTACGGCCATCGGGCACGCGAGCCCGCAGCCACAGAAAGTTGTCGCCCTCGATTGTCGTCTGGTTCACCAACCCAACGATTTGTTCGCTTTCGACGCCCAGATTGCGCTCGATCATCACGAGCGACCCGTTTGGGGCGGCCCATGTCTGATCCAGTCGTTGCATGACGAATTGCTGCGATGTCTGCAGGGTTTGCAAACTCAAATTACTGACGAAGGGGGAAGCGACGCAGGCTACCAGCGCCATCAGCAGGGGCAAAAGTACCACGCGCCGGGCCACTGTCCCAGCTGTAGGCGTAGTGATCTGCATCATTTGGTCTCCGCTCGCGGACCTGTGGTCCTGTTTCGCCCACTCTGTTTCGCTGTGTAAAGTCGCCTATCAGCACTGTCCAACAGATCTGGAAGATTGGTTGAATCTATCGGCCAAGTTGCAACGCCTGCCGAAAACTGCAATCTTAGATTGTTGGGAAGCAGTAGTTTTCCGGCGACATCCATGTCGTTTCGCAGTTTGGAAATCCGGCGGTAAAGCGACTGCAGGTCGATCTCGGTCAGAAGAACAAGGAACTCTTCGCCGCCCATTCGAAAGACGCGGTCGGTCGAGCGAAATGCGCGCTGCAGGCACGTTGCGACAGCGATTAGAACTTCGTCGCCTTTGGCGTGGCCGAGGCGATCATTAATAACTTTGAAGAAATCGATATCGACCATCACTGCAAATACCGCCGTGGTACCAGAGGCAGTCATGGCCTCGAAGTCGTCATTCAAGCTGCGGCGATTCAGGAGCCCGGTCAGCGGGTCTGTGCGGACTTCGTCAGCGATACGCTGATTATCGGACAGTATCTCGCTGATCTTTGCATCAGATTCATCTAGTGCCTCGGCAAGCGAAAGCTGTAGCTGTTTGCGCTGTGTGACCTGAAAAAAGACGAGGGCAAAACCGATAACAGGACGGTTGCTGGCCCTGCGATCGTCATTGATCGGCGTCAGGCCGACCTCGAAGACTTCGTCGTTTATTCGAACCTCTGGCGGTGTGACAAGTTTTTCACCAGAGACCGCAAGCGTCATCAGATCTGCCAGCACAGGTACATCCCAAACCACTGGTGCCGCCCGCGCGATTGGGGGCAGCAGGAATTGGGCCAACTTATTGGAGGCCATAATCCGGCCATCAATACTGACCACGACAACCGCGGTGGGGAGGCTGTCGAATATCATGTCTTTGGCTATCGCTGAAATCTGGAAAAAGCTGCTTAAAGAAATGAGGGCCGCATATGCCAGCAGGACGAAGGAAAATAGGAAAGGCGTTGGATCGAACCCTGCTATGTTGAAGCCAAATGCGATGTATCCAACATTTGCTGCCGAGGGCAGGGCGGTCATAAAGAACAGAAGTACGTAAAGCAGTCGCGATATTCCTATCGTGCTTGCGACGCCAATGCCCAGCATAATGAAACTGCCGATTAGAAAACCGTAGAGGAGGGCCGCGTTGGTGTAAAATAACGGACCGTAGTCATAGATAATAGGCGCGCCGATCGCGTCGCTGCTTGGCATGGTCTCGGATGTGTAGAAAAACCCATGCCACGGGGATGTTAGCGCGGCCAAGGTTGCTAGAGTTGGTATTGCGATGATGAGAGCCCATTGCCACGGGAGCACTTTGCCCGACTCACCATTGGTGTATCGATACACAAAAAGGAACCAACTGACGGGAAGGAGGCCGATGCCTGGAAAGGCCAGCATGCTCCACATAATCTTGCAGCCGGGCGCAATGCTGAACAGTTCCATGACAACGGCAAACAGCCAAGCAATCAGCGCTGCGTTCGCCGTCAAAAAGAACCGCTTTCCGTAGAATGTCGGCTGGCGAAGGATCCATATCGTGTTGGCTACGAAGATCGGAAACAGAAGTAGAATAAAGTAGTCTTGGACGCCTGTCCCGCGCAGTTGGGTGCAGTGCCCAAGATCAAAGTCCGTCATCATAATTGAACACAGTCCAGACGTCTTCCCGACGTTTCAGGACCAGTCATATCGGCAACAACGAAGTTACGGCGGACCCTCATAGCATTTACATCTCGCGGGCGAGAAGAGACTGCATGAGGGCGCGGGTCGGTTGGCCATATTCCGGATGTTCCAGCGCGCTTGCCATTGTGCATTCGATAAAGCCTAGCTTTGATCCGCAGTCGTAGCGACGGCCGTGAAACCTGTATGCGTCGACACCTGGCCCGGCGACCAGTTTGCTGATAGCATCGGTCAATTGAATTTCTCCGCCAGCACCGGGCTTCTGGTCTTTAAGCAGGCGCATAATGCTGCCGTCGAGGATGTAACGTCCAACGATGGCTTGATTGCTCGGCGCATCTGCCGGTTTCGGCTTCTCAATAACGCCGCGCAATCGACCCCAAGACCCAACCTCTGGCAAATCGGCATCCACGATGCCGTAGCTTTCAACCTTGTCCTGATCGACGGGTTCGACAGCGACAAGGCTGCGGCCGGTGTTGTCGTAGATGTCGATCATTTGTTTCAATACTGGCACATCAGCGCGCATGAGATCGTCGGCCAAAAGAACAGCAAAAGGTTCATCTTCATCGATCACGGGCGCCGCGCATGCAACTGCATGGCCCAAACCCAAAGCTTCGGCCTGTCGGAAATAGATACACGCCACGTCTTTGGGTACGATGGAGTTTAACTGATCCGCTAGCGCGTCCTTGTCCTTGCTGCGCAAAAGCATGTCGAGTTCTGGGTTGGAATCAAAGTGATCGGCGATAGACCGTTTCGTGCGGCCGATTATGAAGATCAGGTGTGTGATCCCCGCTTCGATAGCCTCTTCCACTGCGAACTGGATGGTGGGCTTGTCGATGATGGTAAGCATTTCTTTTGGCTGGGCCTTCGTGGCGGGTAGGAACCTCGTTCCAAGTCCTGCAACCGGAAGGATAGCCTTTCTAACAGGGCGTTTCATTCGGCTTTACTCTCAAGATGCTAAGTGAATTGCCACATCTCATTAATCCTAATTTGTGGCAGTGACACCGCAAGAACTCATATTAGTTAATTTATGTCTCCAAATTACCTCTACACTAGGCCAGTTGTTGCCGGGTTTTTGCTGTTCCTGAATTAGATAAATTTTTAGTTGCGGTGAGATGAGAGTGAAGAGAGTGCTTAAGGAACGTCTGAAAAACCTCCCGCTTTCAGCGTGATATGGTAATCTCGGGCATCCCCCTGCAAGGAGCCCTTCAGATGCCAAAGCAACCTGCATTTCCTGGCCTGCGTGATGCGATGAAGAAGGGGCAGACCCGGCGCGAGGTGTTCCTGTCCGAGATGGAGGCCGTGGTCCCCTGGGGTCGGCTGCTGGGATTGATCACACCACATTATCCGAAAGCCGGAC
>JAGXIQ010000058.1 GCA_024635625.1 Loktanella sp.
ACGTCCCACTTTGTAAGCCGCGATGCGGCAGGCGTCATCACGCAGGGACGACGCAAAGTTCACATTTTGCGCCCCGGCTCACAACTCATACGAATTCCGACAGTCTTCTTGTTAATAATATCACAGTCGGGGGTTCTGTGGCGCACTCAAGACAATTGGGACGGATAATCCCGGACAAAGGCCCATGTATCGCCATCGGACAGGTCTGCGTCATAGTGATAACCGCCCGCCCCAAAGTCGCGAATACCCTCCGGGTCAGTCAGTTGGTTGGTTACGATGAACCGCGCCATCGCGCCCCGCGCCCGCTTTGCAAAAAAGGACACCACACGCGGACGGCCTTCTTTCACTTCTAGGAACTGGGGTGTCACGACACGTAGTTTTAACGCGGGTCGCGATGCGACGCCAAAGTATTCCTGACTGGCGCAATTCACCAACGTATCGGTCCCCGCCTGCGCCGCCCGGTCGTTCAAAGCCAAAGCGACGTTATCGCCCCAATAATCATACAAACTACCGCCGCGGCGCGTCTTCAGCTTTGACCCCATCTCTAGCCGATAGGGCTGGATCGCATCCAATGGACGCAGCAGACCGTAAAGCCCCGACAAAATGCACAAGTGATCCTGCGCAAAGCCGATGTCTTCAGGTTCCAATGTTTTAGCGTCCAGCCCGGTATAAGTGTCACCGTCGAACATCCATGCGGCGGGCTTTACGGCCTCATCCACAGGATCAGCGCTGAAATCGCGGAACCGGTCGCGGTTCAAACGTGCCAGATCGTCTGAAATATCCATCATCGCGCGCAATTGCGTCAACGTCTGCCCCCGCATGGTTTTTGCCAGACGCACAGCATCCTCTGCGAACTGCGGTTGCGTGGGCGACAAGTCTACGGGCGACAGGTCCAAGGATTTGGCAGGCGAAATGGTGACGAGCATGGAACCTCCGGCTGAATTTTGCGGAATTGTAGCATTGCCGCCACCGGATACCACCCGGCGCAGGTGTCGCAGGGTAACGAGTGGCGCTTTGCGAAGAGTGGCACATCGCCCACAATCGAAATGCCGTGTCAGGTCCCTGACAACACCGCCAGAAAGGCGTCACCAAAACGTTCAGTATGCCGGTCCCCGATCAACCGGGCCAAGGCACCCACATCTGCACTGCGCAATTGCGCCACTTTAGCCAACTGCGCGGCACTACAACTCATTGGCTTATCCTGACCGTCGGGGCCGCGTGCGAGATCAGCCTGAGCTGCGAGCAACCGATCATAAACGATACCTTCAGACCGACCCGCCAACTTCATGCGGGCGGGATGAATCTCTTCGACGGCACCGGCAATGACTTCCAGAAAGGCACGGCCATAGCTTTCCAGCTTTTTCGCACCCACGCCGCCGATCCGAGCCATCTGGTCCAAATTACCAGGCTTGCGTTCCGCCATCTCGATCAAAGTCTTGTCGTTGAAAATGATATATGCGGGACCGCCCGCTTTTTCAGCCAACGCGCGGCGTTTGGCCTTTAGCGCCGACAACATAGGCGCATCCTCGTCACTTACCATCGCGCGGACGGCCGGGCTGAACTTTGCATTCGTGATCGTGTCACGGCGCAGGATTATGGTATATTCACCCCGCAAAATCGGTCGCGCTGCGTCGGTCATCCGCAGCGCGCCGTGGCGCGTTGGATCCGGGCGAAACAGATCGCGTCCCATCATCTGACGAAAAATCGCCTGCCACTGACGTTTGTCGTATTCCTTGCCAACACCATAAGTTGGCAAACTGTCATGCCCGCGTTCGCGGATCTTGGCCGTATCTGCGCCCATCACGATGTCGATCAGATGGTTCGCGCCAAACCATTCTTCCGTTCGTAAGGCAGCTGATAGCGCCATCCGCACCGGCGTCGTTGCGTCAAATGTCTCGGCCGGTTTGTCACACAGATCGCAATTTCCGCAGGGCGCGGGGTCTTCGCCAAAGTAACGTAACAGATTTAGGCGGCGGCATTCCAGCGCTTCGGCAAGCCCCAAAAGTGCATTCAGACGACCATGGTCCGCGGCACGACGTTCAGGTGGGGCAAGCCCCTCGTCGATCTGCTGGCGGCGATATCGTATATCCTCTGGACCGTAGAGTGTCAGTGTTTCCGCAGGCTCGCCATCGCGGCCAGAGCGGCCAATCTCTTGATAGTAGCCCTCGATCGACTTGGGCAGGTCCGCGTGTGCAACCCAGCGGATGTCGGGTTTGTCGATCCCCATGCCGAATGCGACTGTCGCGGTTACGATCAAGCCGTCCTCTTGCTGGAACCGGCGTTCCACGTCGCGCCGGGATTCCGCATCCATGCCGCCGTGGTAAAAGCAGGCCGAATGGCCCGCCTGCCCCAAAGCTTGAGACAACGTCTCTGTTTTGGCCCGCGTCCCGCAATATACGATGCCGGACTGTCCCTTGCGGGCGGCGGCAAAACCAAGGATTTGCGTGCGCGGATTATCCTTCACTGCAAAGGCAAGATGAATGTTTGGCCGATCAAATCCGCGCAGGAAGGTCGCAGGCTGCTGCCCGTTGAACAACTTCTGGATAATCTCGATCTGCGTTTCCGCATCAGCGGTCGCGGTGAAGGCTGCCAGAGGCACATCGAGCATCTCTCGCAACTCGCCTATCCGCAGGTAATCCGGACGGAAATCGTGGCCCCACTGGCTGACGCAATGGGCTTCGTCCACCGCGATCATCGTCACGTTCGCTTCGCGCAACATCCGCTGTGTACCGAAGGATGCCAGACGCTCTGGCGCCATATAAAGAAGCTTCAGCGTGCCTGCGGCAAGCGCCGCCCATACCGCATCCGTCTCTTCCTCGGTATTGCCAGAGGTCAGCGCCCCCGCTTCGACGCCGGCCTCTTTCAACCCGCGCACTTGATCGCGCATCAGGGCAATCAGTGGGGAAATCACGACGGTCACACCAGGGCGCACCAAAGCAGGCAATTGGAAACAAAGGCTTTTACCACCGCCCGTCGGCATGATCGCCAGCGTGTTGAGACCCGCCACGACCGCATCTACGATCTCTTCCTGACCGGGACGAAAGCCGTCGAATCCGAAAACATCGCGCAGCAGCGTGTCGGCCTGCATCGTCCACCCGTTTATCTTGTGCCTGAGCTTGCACAATTTCATGCCGGGAATCTGTAAACAAGGGCAGAACGCCACACGGGACTGTGACGCACAAATCCCCGCATTCTCATGAAATACACATGCCAAGGTGCTTCAGGCTAGATGAATGTACCCAAGGGTTAAGCGTCACCACCTCCTGCCCCGTTGCCAACCTGCGCACAACTCCTTAACCCGAACCGCAATAAAGGAGCCGTATAATGGGTGAAATCACGCTGGTCCGCCATGGGCAGGCCAATTCCGCCGCCACGACAGAGGCCGACTATGACCGCCTGTCAGACCTTGGCCACGAACAGGCCGCTTGGCTTGGTGCGTGGATGCGCGACCACGACCGCCCGTATGACGTCGTTTTGTCTGGCACTCTGCGCCGGCAGCGCGAAACTGTCGCGGGCCTGGGCTATCCCGAAGCCGCCACCGATGCGCGGTTGAACGAGATTGCCTATTACGACCTCACGCACGAAATGAAGCAGGTGCACGGCACAGAACGCACGTCTTCCGAGGATTTCGCGACCCATTTCCCCGCCACCCTGACGGCGTGGCGCAAAGGAGAGATCGGCGGTGCAGAGTATTATGACGACTTCAGGCAAAGGGTGCGCGACGTGATGGAAATGGCCGCCCAACCGGGCCGTCGTGTGCTGTGCGTGTCATCAGGCGGAATTATTGCGCAGGCGATTTCCGATGTGCTTGGTCTAGACATTCCACAGATGGCACGCGTGGCCTTGCCGATCCTGAACACGTCCGTTCACCGTATTCAGGTGACCGACCACGGGCCGCTGCTGACGTGCTACAATAGTGCACCCCACCTTGATACCGCCGCGCGCGCGGACCAGCGCACCTTTTACTGAAAGCCACTCGATGCTGACCTTGCATTACAACCCGCTAACCGTAGCCCCCGTCATCGCCATCGTGCTGGAGGAGTTGGAGGTGGACTACACCCCGGTCCTCGTCGACTTCCGGCTGCTGGCGCAGGTTTCGCCAGAGTATCTGGCGCTGAACCCTAAGGGCCGTGTGCCGACGCTGGAAACCCCAGATGGCGTGCTGACGGAAACCGGTGCGATCCTTGAATACCTTGCCGCCGTACATGGCCCGCACCTAGTTCCAGAAGATCCGTTTCAGGCGGGGCGGATGCGCGAGACTATGTACTACCTCGCCTCTACGCTGCACGTGAACTATGCCCATGCTTTACGCGGCGCGCGCTGGGCGGATACAGAGGCATCTTGGGCCGATATGGCCGCCAAAGCGCCGCACACCATGGCAGCCTCACTCGCACATCTAGAGGGGCATTTGGACTTTGCCCCTTTCGCAATCGGAACCAATCTGACGCTGGCCGATCCGTGGCTGTTTGTGCTCGCTGGCTTTGCGACGCGGCTGAGCATAGACATTGCGCAGTTTCCGAACCTGTCCGCCCATCAAGTGATGATGCACGATCGCTACGCAGTTCGCGCCGCACGCAATAAGGGGATGATTGGATGACTCACCTTTGGGTCCGCGCTGAATCACGTGACCACGAATTCCGCGTCGGAATAATGCCCGAAGGCGTCACGGCGCTGCTTCGGCAGGGCTTTCGTGTCACAGTTGAAGAAAGCCAACAGCGTATCGTACCAATCGCGGACTATGCCGCAACCGGGGCTAATATCGCACCAGAGGGCGCCTGGACCGATGCGCCTGATGACGCGCTGATCTTTGGGCTAAAGGAACTGCCCGCAAACGGCACGCCCCTCCGCCACACCCACATCATGTTCGGCCACGCCTATAAGGGTCAGCCCGATGGACGAATTCTGCTTGACCGCTTCAAGGCGGGTGGCGGGCGGCTGCTGGATCTTGAATATCTGCTGGATGACAGCGGGCGGCGGGTCGCTGCATTTGGGTATTGGGCCGGATATGCCGGGGCCGCTGTCAGCCTGATGTGCTGGATGGCGCAGCAGCGGGGCCAGACAATGGGCCCAATTCGCGCCGTGCCTAGCCGGGCGCATCTGCTGGCTGATATGCAAGGCGATCTGGTCCAATTAGGTACTTCACGCCCAACCGCGCTGATCATCGGCGCCTTGGGCCGCGTCGGTACTGGCGCCGCAGACCTATGTCGTGACATGGGCGTGGCGACAACCCTTTGGGACATGGCAGAGACCGCATCTGGCGGGCCATTCCCGGACATCCTGCAGCACGAGATGTTCTTTAATTGCATCCTTGCACGTCCCGGCACGCCGGTCTTTGTGCCAGCCAGTGCAAAGATCGCGGATCGCAAGTTATCCGTCATCGGCGACATTGCTTGTGACCCCGACAGCGATTTTTCGCCAATCAAAGTCTATGACCGCGTGACGACGTGGGACGCGCCTGCGCTGCGGGTCCACGACGCACCCGTGCTGGATGTCACGGCTATCGACAACCTGCCGTCACTGATGCCACTGGAGTCTTCGCAAGACTTCGCCGACCAATTGTTGCCCCACTTGGCGACGCCAGAGTCCGACGTCTGGGCGCGCGCGGACGCGATGTTCGTCCGCGCAACCGCTTAAGAATTGGGGCGGAAAATACCGTAATAGGCCCAGTCCGGCAGGAACTGCGCCAGACGGAACACCCACGAAAAGACGACTGGAAAGCTTTTCTTGAAGCTTTCGGGATTGTTCATATGCTCGAAGACTGCCGTCGCGGCGTCTTCGGGTTCCATCATGAATGGCATGTTAAAGTCGTTCTTGTCCGTCAACTGAGTCTTGATAAAGCCCGGATTAACCACCTGCACGTTCACACCGGTTTTCCGCAAATCAGCATACATACACTCAGCCAACGACATAATCGCGGCCTTGGACGCAGTATAGCCGATCGTTCCCGGCAGCCCACGGAACGCGGTCAGGCTGGAGGTCACGACGATATGGCCCCCGTCACGGGTCGTGAAATCTTTTATAACGCTTCCAACGACCCTGCTTGCGCCAAGGTAGTTCACGTTTGCCATCGCTTCGGCCTGTTTGTTGTTCCATTCAGCCGATTCCATCGGCCAATAGACACCCGCCAGGTAGACCAGACCGTCGATGTCGCCCACTTCGGCCCGCGCTTTTTCTACGGCATCCAAGTCAGACACGTCGACGGTAACGTAGCTCGCCTTGCCAGGCAGTTCATCAACTAATGATTTCAGCCGTTCCTCGGATCGCGCTGATACGACCACCTCTACGCCGACGCGGCTTAGCTTGTGTGCCAATGCGCGGCCCAGACCTTCGCTTGCGCCAACGATCCAGTATCTTTTGCCTTGCCAGTCCACGTCGCATTCTCCTGTCGGTTTGTCTGTATACAGATAGGGTCCGGTCAGCGGTCCTCAAGCTTTGTTGCTGACAAGAGCGCGATGGCAAGCAGCTTTAGTCCGCAGGGGACACCTGCATAGAGCCAAGTGAGCAGTATCAGGGCTTGCGCCGGGCTATCACCGCCCGATACGAACCCCGCCTGTTCCAGCAGCGGCAAAAGCAAAGCAGCGGCGAAAGCCAAAGTCAGCTTGTTCACCAGTGACCAAAGTCCAAAGCCCTGCCCGCCGTTGGGCGACACAACCGCCATGCGTCGGGCGAACATCGCGGGCAGCAACGTCAAATCGGCACCGATACTGGCCCCGGACAGTACACACACGACAGCAAAGGCGATCTGATCCCCTGCCCCTAGCCGCAGCGTGTATCCAAAGGACAGCACCGCCAGCCCCATCGCAGCTAGCAAAGTGCGCTTTGCCCCGAACCGCCGTGCCAAGGCCGACCAGACAGGCGAGGAGACGGCAGCAGCGAGAAAGAATAAGACCAGCAGCGGTCCTTCCCACCCGGGCGCGTTTAACCGACCGTCAACGTAGAACAAAAACAGGGTGGAGGACACAGCAAGGGGTGTAGCATTCACGAGTGCGAGCAGCAGCAGGCGGCGGGTGATGCCGTCGGATATGATGGTGCGGATCGGGGTGGTTTCCGCCACCGTGCGCCCCTTCCATTCCGTCCACATCGCGGCAGCGGCCAGCAGCGCAAGCACTGCAAAACCCACGGCAAAAACCGCAAAGGGTGCGGCCACGTTCGCGATCAGCAAGGTCGGCGCTATGGCTGCGACGCAAATTCCAAGCAATGCGCCTGTTTCCCGCCATGCCGCCAAGCGCACATGGCCATCGTCACCCGCCCCCGCCTTGGCGATACCTTGTGCATAGAAATTGATTGTGAGGAATGAAAACGCACTGAACAGCGCCGTAATCGTGACACCGAACCACCACAAGGGTGCGATTGGCGGCGGCACGGCGAAAAGGCCAAGCATGGATGCAGCCAAAAGCAAAACACCCAACGTGACCGCCAGCGCCTTCTTCTTATCAAGTCGCTCGCTGATCCAGCCCAGCATTGGATCCTGTACGACATCCACCAACCGCAGTGCCGCCAGTAGCGCCCCCAATGCCGTCAGACTAACGCCATAGGTGTCAGCGTAATACTTTGGCGCGTAGATATAGATCGGCAGGCCCGCCGCATTGATGATCGCCGCAAATAGCGCGAAAGCGGGCAAGCGGGTCAACTGACCTCGTCCTCTGGCGGCTTGGACCATCGGCGAAACGTCGCGCCTTTCCACCACAGCTTGATCGCTTGCCAGTGGATCAGGGCCAAGACGCGACGAGACCCGAAAGGTCGCCGCAGGATAGCCCGCAAGATGCCCGCGTTCGTCAGTCGTGTACGTTGGCCATAAAGCGTGGCGATCAACCCGCCTTCACCACGGGTATAGTCGATGCGGATATCGATAGCGTTCGATGTTATGTCGAAATGGAACACATATCCGCCAGCGACGGGTTGGAAGGGAGAGACGTGGAAAATTTTATCTGCGGTCAACGTCACATCCTTGGTGATCGGTGCAAGGTTCGGACTACGGCATAGATAGGAATGCCTGTCGCCGAACGTATTCCCGACCTCTGCGATGACGCAGCGCAGCACGCCAATGTCATCATGGATCAGCCAAAAACTGACGGGGTTAAAGACATGTCCCAGCACGCGCGGTTGCGCCAGCAGGTCGATACGGCCGTGAAGGTCGACATCATTGGCAGCCAGCACCTGCCGCACCCAAGCCCCGCCCTGCCCATGACTAACCTCTCCGCCATGGTCGCTGTCGTGCAGGGACATGACGCCCCCGCGGTTGCGGCCGAACAGTGCCGGCCCGAGCAAACCAGCTTCTGCGTCGCAGATCACGTAGTCGATAGAATAGCGAAAGGCATTCTTGACCGCGCCTTTGCGGCTATGAAAGGTCTGACCGGCGATATGGTCAATCCCGCTCACTCTGCCGCCAGTTCCTGCCGCTCGTTCGCATTCAGCGCCGTGACGACGTCATAGGCAGAGGATAAGCCATCCTCGTGGAATCCATTCTTCATCCATGCGCCGCAGAACCATGTGCGGTTTTGGCCGTTCATCGCATGTGCCCGCTTCTGCGCTGCTAAGGCCGCAGTGTCATAGACAGGATGGCGCAGATTGGTTTCATCCCAGATCAGCTCTTCTCTTATGGTGCGGGTGGTATTCAATGTGACCATGTAATCCTGCGGACCCAGCCACGGCTGAAGCGAGTTCATCCAGTAGGTCAGGTCGATCTGATCCGTCTGCTTGCCTGCGTCTTCGGTGTAAATCCAAGAGGCCCAGACGTTGCGCCGCTTTGGCAAGATCGCCGTATCAGAGTGCAGCACGACCCGGTTCGCCTGATAGCGCACAGCACCCAGCGTGGCAGTCTCTTCGGGGGTCGCATCCGCCAATAAAGCCAGTGTATCGTCAGAATGAGTGGCAAAAATGACCTCGTCAAAGTCTTCCCACTCTGTGCCAACGGCCCGGACCTGCGCCCCTGCGATATCGCGGCGAACACCCGCAATAGGTGCGCCAAGGCGAATGTCGACTCCACGCCGTGCTAGGTCCGCACCTAGACGCTGCACATACTGTGTGCTGCCGCCATCAACGGTGTACCACTGGTGTTGGCCAGAAGCCCCCAGCAACGCATGGTTATCAAAAAACTTCAGCAGCGCGTAAGCAGGGAAATCAAGGATCTTTTCCTTGGGCGTTGACCAGATCGCGCCAGAGAATGGCAGCAGATAGTGGTCGCGAAAGTAATCAGACAAGCCCAATTTTGACAGCAGCCCGCCAATGGTCAGATCCGTATCCTGACAGGCGGCCAGCCCATGTTTGTTAAAGTGAAGCACATCGCGGATCATGCGCAGAAAATAAGGGTTCGCCACATTACGGCGCTGCGCAAACAAAGCATCCAACGAGGTCAGCGCATATTCCAGTCGACCGCCGTCGAAAGAAGCCCCGAAGCTCATGTTGCTTTTGACAACAGGGACCGACAGCTGATCAAACAGAGATGTCAAATAAGGATAGTTCGCGTAGTTAAATACGATAAAGCCAGTATCGACGGGCGTATCACGATCAGGGCCCGCCATCCGGGTGCGGGCATGGCCACCAAGGCGCGGACATGCCTCGAACAAGACGACCCTGTGATCTTTCGCCAGCGCGTGCGCTGCCCCCATTCCAGAAATTCCGGCGCCGATCACCGCAACTTTGCGCGGTAGATTGGTGAAGGTTTCGAATGGCATCAGGCGTCTCCGTCACGGGCGTTGGCTGCGTATGACACAGCCACGCGCGCGCGGGTAAAAAGGTTGCGGTTCGGATGCGTGGTGATCTGTCGCAGGTCTTAGTTCCAAGCAAGCGGTAGAAGTAAGCCACTGACCTGCATGAAGCCGTCCCCATTCCGATCAAGGAAGAACACGCGACCCGGATAGGTGCCACGTACAACGTATTGGCCGTCTTCCAGCGTCAGCGTTCCGGCGCGGCCCGTGGTGGACCCGGCACAAACGGCTTTGCCCTCTTGGCAGGGGGCGAAACTGAAAGTCTGGATCTTACGCAGCGGATTGGGATCGTTCACGATCACAGAAACCGGCATGCCATCGGCAAAAGGCGTATCGCTGAACGCGTCTGTGACGGCGCGCGCGGTCGCAGAGGGGCCATCAGCCACTGGGCCGGTACAGGCCGCAAGGGCGGTCAGTGCAAGGGCAATCAGGGGTTTGTTCATCGGTCTGTCCTTTTCGGTCCGCATCAGTCTTGGCCGCTGACCCGCCGGGGCGCAAGTGGTAATGGGTCGCTGTCCGGCGTCGGCGTAATCTCTTCAAAGTCGAAATTGTCTAGCCGGTCAGCCCTTTTGCCCGCCCTAGTCGCTGCCGTCAGCACACCAGCGACGTCGTCTCCGGCCTGCCGCAGGTGGATTTCAAGCTTGCCGGCTTTTTCGGTGATGATCTCTACGTCGCGGTGCAATTGGCGCAAGGCAGTACGAATTGCGCCCGCCTGTTCGCGCATTCTGGCATCCTTCAGAATCGCACGCATGGTATTCAGGGTCGCCATACAGGTTGTAGGGGACACAATCCAAACGCGGGCGTCAAAGCCCGCGCGCACGACTTCTGGCAAGCGCGAATGCAACTCGGCGTAGACGGCCTCTGACGGCAGAAACATGATTGCACCATCAGCTGTCTCGCCCTCGATGATGTATTTTTCGCTGATATCCCGAATGTGTTTGCGAACGGCATAACCAAGTGACCGCAACGCATTGGTTTGCGCTTCACGCGTTTCGGCAGCGGCAAGGATTTCGTAAGCTTCCAGAGGGAATTTGGCGTCTATGACGATAGGCCCCGGTGGGTTGGGCAGATGGACGAGGCAGTCGGCGCGTTTGCCGTTGGAAAGGGTGTGTTGCAGGGCAAAGCTATCGCTGGGAAGGGCCTTACCGACGATATCGGTTAGCTGAATCTCGCCGAAAAGACCCCGACGCTGCTTGTTTGAAAGGATGTCCTGAAGCGAGAGAACGTCACCAGAGAGCTTCTCGATATTCGTCTGGGCGCGGTCGATGGTAGCCAGACGTTCCTGCAATGCCGTCAATTGTTTGGCAGATTTCTCGGCCGACCCTGTCAGGGTCTCCTTCATCCGCTCCTGCACTTCGGCCAAGCGGCGTTCCATCGTGCCAAGAACTTGGGTTTGCGCAACAGACTGTGCCTCGGCGACGGTACGGATATTGGCACCCAGCTGGGTCTGGCCGGTACCAAGTGCCTGCATGTATTCCGACAGCTGTCCCATCTGCCCGGTCAGATCGTGCATTACCCGCGCCGATTGACGCCCGCGCCGCGCAACGGTCACCAGCAGTAAACCAACAACAAGCACCACGCCAAGGACAGCCAAAACGCGCGGATCGGACCAAGCAAAGGTCTGGTCGCCAAGGCGGATCATGTGCGACCGAACAACCGTTCGATATCGACCATGGACAGCGTGACCGAAGTCGGACGTCCGTGGTTGCACTGCCCGGACAGTGGCGTCGCCTCCATCTCGCGTAGGAGGGCGTTCATCTCTGGCCCCGACATCCGCCGTCCGGTGCGGACGGAACCGTGGCAGGCGACCCGGGACAGGATCGCGTCGATCCGCGCCTGCAGGGGCCCGGTATCGCCGCCGTCCTGTAAGGCGTCCAGCACGTCAAGGATCAGGCGCTTGGCGTCCACTGTCCCAAGGATCGCAGGCGTTTCGCGCACAGCGATTGCCCCGCCACCGAAGGGTTCGATGGTCAATCCTAGGCGGACAAGATCCTCAGCGACACCCAACAGCAGATCGGACTCTGTCGGGGACAGCTCTACGATTTCGGGAATCAGTAGGGCCTGTGCGGCGACGCCTCTGTGCTCCATCTGTGCCTTCAGCTTTTCGTAAACAAGGCGTTCATGGGCGGCATGGGCATCGACAATCACAAGGCCGGTGTCGGTCTGCGACAGAATGTAGTTTTCGTGTAGCTGCGCCCGCGCAGCGCCAAGCGGCAGACGTTCTTCCGATCCGGGTGCTACGTCTTCTTGCGCCGGCTCTATCCGGGCAGAGGGTTGTTCGGCGAAACCGGACTGAAAGGTCATCGATGCTGCGGTAAATCGCGGAACAGATGTTGATCTGTCCATCTGGTAGACGCGCGGTGCGTCCATAGGCGTCATCGCCCCCAACGCAGCATGTCCTACAGTGCTAGCACTGCGATGGCCTGCCGCCGCCAACGCATGACGGATACCAGATACGATTAGCCCGCGTACGCAGGCCGGATCACGAAAGCGGACCTCGGATTTCGCGGGGTGCACGTTCACGTCGACCAGCGTCGGATCGCAATCGATGAACAAGCAGGCGACCGGGTGGCGATCGCGGGACATGACGTCCATATATGCTGCGCGCAAAGCGCCCAGCAGCATCCGGTCCCGCACGGGGCGACCATTGACATTCAGGTATTGCGACACGGCCGCGCCCTTGGAATAGGTCGGTAAAGCCGCCGAGCCGGTCAAGTGGAATCCGTCCCTCTCTGCGTCCAGCGGCAGCGCGTTATCAGCAAAATCGCGACCTAGGACTGCACGCAACCGGCCATTAAGGGCGTCGAACAGATCGCCAGTTTCACCATCCGCGCGGAACAACGTCCGGGTATCACCTCCAGAGCTGTCACGCAGGATAAAGGTGATGAAGGGTTCGGCCATTGCAAGCCGCCGCACCACGTCAACGACGGCTTGGGTCTCTGCCCGGTCGGTGCGCAAGAATTTCAGCCGCGCGGGGGTGGCATAGAATAGATCCGCCAAATCGACCTGGGTGCCACGGGTCAGTGCGGCAGGCTTGACCTGCCCCATGCGCCCACCCGCGACTTGTACCGAGGCCCCGTCGGCCCCAGCACGGCTGGTGATCGTCAAACGCCCCACGGCCCCTAGCGAAGGCAAAGCCTCGCCACGGAAGCCAAAGGAATGAATGTTCAAAAGGTCAGATCCGTCGATCTTGGACGTGGCGTGCCGGGATAGCGCCAGCTGCAAGTCATCAGCAGCGATTCCGCAGCCGTCATCTACAACCCGGATCAGTGTCTTACCACCATCAGCGATGGTCACTTCGATCCGCGTGGCACCGGCATCAATACTATTCTCGACCAGCTCTTTCACCGCAGAGGCCGGACGCTCTACGACCTCCCCGGCTGCGATCCGATTGATCGCAGATTCGTCCAGTTGGCGGATAACCGGACGGCTGTCGGGGCGTATCTGGGGCGCAGTCATAGTCATGCCACAAGGGATAGCATGCGACGGCGCGATTCTGCGAGGGGGAAATCATGTACTGCGGTTGCGGCGCACCCGAAGAGTTTCAGTTGAATTTCTTCGGGTCGGAAACATCTTGGCACGAGGATTCTCAGTTTCCAGCTACTAGACCGTCCGGCTGTCCAACCACAACAAAATGCAGGTCCGCAGGCCGCAACAGTTCCTTTGCAACCCGGTTCACATCGTCCAGCGTCACCGCATTCAGCATATCGTTACGATTCACGACGTATTCCGGTGGCAGACCGATCATCTGCATACCCACAAGAATGCCTGCGATTTCTGCGTTGCCATCGAAGCGCAGCGGATACGCGCCTGTCAGGTATGTCTTAACCCGGTCCAGTTCGTCTTGCGTCATGCCGTCTTCCGCCATGCGGGCCCATTCGGCCTTAATGACGTCAATTGCCTCTGCAATCGTCCCATTTGCCGAGGCCACTTGCCCTAAGATCATTTCGGCGTGGAACTTGGG
Organism: Loktanella sp.; assembly: GCA_024635625.1. Classification (GTDB taxonomy): domain Bacteria; phylum Pseudomonadota; class Alphaproteobacteria; order Rhodobacterales; family Rhodobacteraceae; genus Loktanella. The sequence continues at coordinate 13,672 of JAGXIQ010000058.1, forward strand.
AACGAGGAACGTGCTGACGCCATAGGTCAAGCCACGCTTTTCGCGGACCTCCTGCATCAGGCGGGATTCGAAACCACCAGCGCCAAGCGCCTCGTTCAGAATATAGGCGGCAAAATAATCAGGATCTTCACGCTCGATCCCTTCATGACCGAATAAGGCAACGGATTGAGGCGTATCGAAGGGAATGACCGTTACGCCACCCGGCAAAGCATAACCCGCATCACCGGGCAAGGTCGGTCCTTCGGCCGGTAAGTCGCCCAAAAGCTCGTCCAGCATCGGACCCAGTTCCTCGGCCGTAATATCGCCGACAGCGCCGACATAAACGCGATCCCGCGTTAGCGCATTGGTGTGGGCCGCCACGATATCGTCGCGGGTCAGGGCGGTAACACTCTCGACTGTTCCATTAAGAGAGGAACCGTAGGGGTGGTCGCCAAAGGCGGCTGCATCAAATGCGGCACTGGCGATCGCATTAGGGGATTTTTCGTCCCCTGCGATATTGGCCAGCACCTGCTGACGCACCCGGTCCACTGCGGTTTGATCGAACCTCGGGTTCACAAGCGCCTCATGCAACAAAGAAATCGCCTCGCCCCGGTTTTCGCTCAAAAACTGGGCCGACACCGAAACCATGTCGTCACCGGTATCGAAACCAAAGCTTGCCGCAAGTTCCTCTCGCTTGGTCTGAAAGGTCTGGGCATCCATTTCGCCCGCACCTTCCTCGACAAGTGCCATCATAAGGTTCGTCGCACCGCGCTTGCCGGGCAAATCTAGGGCTGCGCCGCCGCGCACCCGAATATCCAGCGCCGTGAAGGGGATACCGTGATCTTCTACCAGCCAAGCCTCGATCCCACCGGGGGACGTCACCTGTTTGATTTCTACGGCTGCGTGGGCAGACGAAGCAGCCATCGCGGCGCAAAGTGTCAGGGCGAAACGGATCATTGGGCTTGCTCCTTGTCGGCGACGACCCATCCGGTCACCGATTGGTTCAGATCGAACACCTTTGCTGCAGCGGCCTTGATGTCGTCGGCAGTCACATCCTGCAGCACCTGCGGCCAAGATTGTACATCCTCGATTGTCAGCCCTTGGGTCAGGGCCGCGCCGTAGCGCTGGGCGCGACCTTGCACGTTATCCAGCGCATAGATTTCCTGCGCCTTTAACTGGGTCCGAATGCGGTTCAGCGCGGCCGGTTCGATATCTTTGGCCATGAAATCCGACAGCACTTTGTCCATTGCAGCCTCTGCCTCTGATAGAGTCACGCCCGTTGCTGGCACAACCGAAACCGAGAAAGTCGAGGTGTCTAGGCTGGACGGATCGTAGCCCGCGCTTGCATAGACGGCGGTCTGTGTGTCGAACTGCAGCGCGCGGCCCAGTTCAGACGTAAAAGACGACCCGCCCAACAATTCCGCCAAATAGACTAGCGCCGCAGCCTTGTCCTGTTCGCCGCTGTTACGTTCAGTCGCCAGATAGCTGCGCACAAGATAGGGCTGGCTGACGCGGGCATCCGTATAGGTAATTCGACGCGGCGCACTTTGCGGCGGCTCTTGCGGGCGCAGACGCTCTGGCAGGTCCGGCTCTGGCGGGATCACGCCATAATATTGCTTAGCCAACGCCAACACGTCGTCTGGCAGGACGTCACCCGCGACAATCAGGATAGCGTTGTTGGGCGAATAATTTAGCGTGTAATATGACAGCGCATCGTCGAGGCTCAGTTCCTCCATCTCGTGCTTCCAGCCGATGACGGGAACGCCATAACGTAGATTTTGGTACTGTGCGGCCATGAATTGTTCGCGAGCCAGCGCACCGGGATTGTTCTCTGTCCGCTGATTGCGTTCTTCGAGGATTACGTTCCGTTCAGTTGCGATGTCACCTTCCGACAGGCGCAAATTTTCCATCCGGTCGCTTTCCATCTCCATCATCAACGGTAGACGGTCGGCGGCGACGCGCTGGAAATAGGCAGTGTAATCATAGCTGGTAAAGGCGTTATCGGACCCACCGTTCGCGGCGACGGTGGCGGAAAACTCTCCCGGTGCCAGCTTGTCGGTGCCTTTGAACAGCAGGTGTTCCAAAAAGTGTGCGACGCCGGACTGACCGACCTTTTCGTCCGCCGATCCCGCGCGATACCAAACCATCTGCACGACGACTGGCGCGCGGTGATCCTCGATCACCACAACCTCCATGCCATTGTCGAGGGTATAGGTCGTAACCCCCTCTTCAACCTGAATGGGGGCTGCGACCTCGGCTGTCGCAGCGGCTGGCGTCACGGTTTCGGGGGTGGTTTGGGCGCTGGCGACGGTCCCCAGCAAAGCGAAAGAAGCGGCGAGAATGCGTGACATGAAAGACCTTGCGCGGCTGGTGCGGGTTGCGGTCAACCTAACCATGCCCCGCGCAACTGCAATGCGGCAAACGTGGTTGTGATAGGGTCTTAGCGTGCTGGCGGGGCCGACGGCACATCCACGCCAGCAGCCCGGAAACGGGTCAGCTCGGCGTAGGCGTCTAGCGCCTGTCTGGCGTATGCGGCAAAGTAACGGTCGCCACCGGTCACGTTGAAGCCAGACTTGCGGCCACGAAAGGCCGCATCCTCGGTCGCCAACGTCTTGCGGATGTCGCCGCTGACACCGAACCGCGCTGCCTGCGCGACAAGCGCACCATCGCTGGTCGGCACGCCGCCCGCAAAGGCTGCAAGTGGCTGTCCGCCAAGGGCCGCTATAGCTTGCGCGCGCGGGTTAGGGTCGGCAGGGTTTGCACCACCCGGAGTCGGTACAGGCAACGCATTCGTTTCGGGAAATATCAGCGGCTGCGCTGGCAGGACCGAGAATTCATCAGGCCCCGTCGTGCCGCCATCTAGCGTCCGCAGGCCCTGCCCACCGCCGCACGCCGCCAACATGGCGCATGCCATCAATCCCATCAGTGTCCGCAGCATATCAGCCCTCGATCATTCGCTTGGGCCTGTTCTAGCGCAGACCGCCCGCCGCGTCACGCCGTTCCGACAAGTGCCGGTCAGACCTTGTTTTTGACGCGCTTCGGCTGTGCCTTGCCATCGGGCAGAAAGGCAAGTCCGACAGCGCCCGCAAAGATTGCAACGTCGGCTACGTTGAAAGCATAAGGATTGTCAAAGCCACAGCAGGACATGTTGATGAAATCAGCAACGGCACCGTAAAGGATACGGTCCACGACATTGCCCAGCGCACCGCCGATCAGCAGACCGCCGGCAATGTTGGTCCATTTCGTGCCACCCGTGCGCCACAACCAGAACAGAACCCCAGCGGAAATAGCCAACGCGACCCCGATCAACACCCAGCGGGCGTCAGCCCCGGCCCCAAGGCCAAAGTTTACGCCCCGGTTCCACGCCATCTGAAACACAAGAAACGGCGAAAATACGTCGATCTCTTGCCGGGTGATCAGGTCCATGCCGTGGACAACGGCATATTTGGTCGCCTGATCCAGCAGGAACGTCCAGAACCCGGCCCAAAAGATCAATCGCATAGCGTGCCCCTAGTGTTTGAAGTGGCGCATGCCGGTAAAGACCATAGCGATCCCAGCCTCATCCGCAGCGGCGATCACCTCGTTGTCGCGCATCGACCCACCGGGCTGTATAACGCAGGTGGCACCAGCGGAGGCGGCCTCCATCAGGCCATCGGCGAAGGGAAAGAACGCGTCGGATGCGACCGCAGAGCCGATAGTCAGCGGCTGATCCAGCCCCATCGCCTCGGCCATACGTTCCGATTTTTTGGCGGCGATCAGGGCAGAGTCAAGACGACTCATCTGACCAGCACCGACGCCGACGGTCGCGCCGTCTTTGACATAGACGATGGCGTTGGACTTGACGTGCTTGGCGACTTTCCACGCAAATTGCAGGTCGGCCATTTGCGCGTCAGAGGGCTGCACCTTGGTCACGACGCGCAGATCGTCGACGGGGACGTAGCCTGTATCTTTGTCTTGCACCAGCATGCCACCCGCGACCTGGCGATAGGTCAGCTGTGCGGCCTTAGGATCAGGCAGGCCGTCCGTGGTCAGCAGGCGAAGGTTCTTCTTACCCGCGAATACAGCCTTTGCAGCGTCGGATGCGCCGGGCGCAATCACGACTTCGGTGAAAATCTCGACGATGGCTTTCGCGGTGTCTTCGTCCAACGGCATGTTCAGTGCTACGATGCCGCCAAAGGCAGATGTACGGTCGCAATCGAAGGCCTTTTGATAGGCCTCGATCAGCGTTGCGCCACGGGCAACACCGCAGGGATTGGCGTGTTTAATGATTGCAACGGCTGGGCCGTCAGCGGGGTCAAATTCTGCGACCAGTTCGAACGCTGCGTCGGTATCGTTGATGTTGTTGTAAGACAATTCCTTGCCTTGGTGCTGCTGTGCCGTCGCCACGCCGGGACGGCCCGTACCATCGGTGTAGAAGTTAGCGGTCTGATGCGGGTTTTCGCCATAACGCAGTTCCTGACGCAGCTCTCCGGCAAAGGCGCGGCGGCGCGGGGTCGCCAGTTCAATCGCGCCAGCCATCCATGTGCTGACGGCGGCGTCATATGCCCCGGTGCGGGCATAGGCGGTTTGCGCCAGCTTTTGCCGGAACGCGAGGGTGGTCTGACCATCGTTCGCCGCAAGCTCTGCCAACAGCGCGTCATAATCGCTTACGTCAACGACTGTGCTAACAAAGGCATGGTTCTTGGCCGCAGCGCGGATCATCGCGGGGCCGCCAATGTCGATATTTTCGATGCATTCATCATAATCGCCACCCTTGGCGACGGTTTCTTCAAACGGATACAGGTTTACGACCAGCAGATCGATCGGCGCAATCCCGTGATCTTCCATCGCTTTTACGTGGCCCGCGTCGTCGCGCAATGCCAACAGGCCACCGTGGACCATCGGGTGCAGCGTCTTGACGCGCCCGTCCATCATCTCTGGAAACCCAGTGACCTCTGCCACGTCGGTGACATCCAATCCTGCGTCACGCAGTGCCTTGGCCGTGCCGCCAGTGGACAGCAAGGCAACGCCTCGTTCCGCCAGCTTACGGCCAAGATCAATCAGGCCGGTCTTGTCGGATACGGACAAAAGCGCGCGGCGGAGTGGTTGCAGGTCGGTCATGTTTGGTCCCCGATATCTGTGTCATCATCCTCCGCACGTTGCGGAGCAAGGTCGCGCACCACGTCGGGGGTGTCCTGCGCCTTGGCCAGCGACCAGCGGATGCGCGTCGCATAGGCCATTGCGGCCCCGGATAAAACCACCTGTTGCGCTGCGCGGGGCTTCAATCGACCCGTTTCAAGATAAACCGACGGATCCAGCGATAGGTCGGCATGCCCATCGTGGCGCAGCACCCAGATTTCGCCGGACTTTAACGCCATCGACACGGCGGCGCCGCCAAGGTCCACCACGGCGTCCACGTCGGGGTGCAAATGAAAGCGAATTGCAAAGGGAATACCCTGCAATTGCGTCGCGTCCAGCGCCCGGTCAAAGCGTTGCTTGTCCGTCGCGTCTAGCGTGGTCAGCAAATCTTCGCCCGCCAACCCGCGCCCGTCAGTCGTCATTTCCAAGATTCGCGCGTGGGTCAGACCGTGGGTCATGCGAAAGCCATCGTGGGACAGTTCGGCCCGGCGGCCATCGTCCAGATGGGTCACGATACAGTTCACGATATCCGGCAGGTCGACCAACATCTCCTGACAGACGCCGTTTTCCTTTACGGCAGCCCCAAGTCGGGACGATGAATATCCACCAATACCCAATGTTGAATGACTAGGCGTCGCTCGGCCCGCTCTGCGCCAGTCCGCGCCGAAACTGACGCCGGACCCGCAGTTCACGATCAATGGACGGCGGCCAGAGGTCAGCTCGAACGCCAGTGTCGAGGCATGGGCATTGACCGACGCCGCGCCTTCAGGCGGTCTTGCCGCATCCGCGATCAGCGTCGTGCGGCCAGCGGCAAGGCGGGCAAAGCCCATGCAGGCGGAATCTCCAGTTTCCCGTTTGCCGCCCGTCAAGGACAATGCGTGATCCAGTCGACCGTCCAGACCGCGCCCGCCCCCGTGAAAACGCGCAAGACCCCCGTCCGCGTGTCGAAGCGCGCGCAGGGTCGGGCCGATGCGGGCAATTGCGTCGGTGATCGCCTGCGGGACAGACAGATCGCTGTCGGCAATAGCAGAATGCGCCCAGTGCAGCAGTGTCAGGATATCCAGCAGTTCCTCGGGGTTGCGGGTGGCGATCCCCCCGTCGGGGTTTATTTGACTCGCACAATCGGCGGCCAAGGCCGCAATTGCAGGGGCGGTCAGCCCCTCCATCCCCTCAAGCGAGAGACCGGCGTAGACCATGCCCGCCAGCGCCTCGAATCGCGCGATGCCCGGTCGTGTTGCCCGCCAGCGGCGCGATAGAAACAAGGTTTGCTGTCCCAACGACCGGAACAAGCGGTCTTGCGCAGCTTTATCTTGCCCGCGCAGCAGAAAGACACCGTGAGAGATCCAGCGAATCAGTCGCCGCCCGGTCAGGTCCGGCGTCCATCCGGGGCCCGTGCCATCACCGAAAGCATCGATCCACTCGCCCACCCACGCCTGCGCAGCGTGGCGCGCTCTGGCGTCACCGACGGCAGCCAGATCATCAAGCCAGCCAAAACTATGAAGCTCTTGATCGACCATCGCCCGGTCGCCCTCGGCCTGCCATATAGACCCGCCGGGTGCGGTCGTCAGGACACCAGCAAAAAGGAAATTACCTGCCAGAAGCTGCCGCCCACGCGCGAACAGTCCAATGCTGCGCGGTTCCGGCTGGGACACAAAGCCTGTGGCAGGCCGCGCTCGCGCTGCCCACCGTGCGTGCACACGGTGCATGAAGGCCCTATTCCGGGCACGCCATGATTCCTGGTCGGCCAAGCTGCTGCCTCTGAGTTGCGGTTTCGCAATCTTCTTGGCCGCAAGGTTAGCGCGGGTCGCGGTGTCTGTCACGCGGGCTTTGTCAGCACCGCCATGTAGAATCCATCCATCCCGCCGATTTCCGCCCAGTAGTCCGGGCGCAGCCGCAGCCCACCCTCTTCGGTGATCCAAGAAGGATCAACGCCGGGCTGAAGAAGTGCCGCACGGTCCACAGTCAGGTCTGGATGCCGCTCCAACGCTTCTTCGACCTGCACTTCACCTTCGTCCGGCAACAAAGAGCAGGTGCAAAACAAAAGCCGCCCACCCGGTTTCACCAGCGTCAGTGCGTGATCAATCATAGCGCATTGCTGCTCGATCAACTCGCCAAACTCTGCTCCATCCTTGGCATAGGCCAGGTCGGGGTGGCGGCGCATGGTTCCAGTCGCACTACAAGGGGCGTCCAACAGGACTACGTCCCATTCGCCATTCACATCAAATGCATCGGCCACTTCGCTGATCGCATTCAATCCGACCCGGGTTAGGTTCTGGGCTACCCGTGCCATACGAGAAGCGGAGGCATCGACAGCAGTTACTTCTGCCCCGCGTGCGGCCAGTTGCAAAGTCTTACCGCCGGGGGCGGCACAAAGGTCAAGCACGCGCAGGCCAGAAATATCGCCCAGCAATTGCACCGGTAAGGCGGCGGCGGCATCTTGCACCCACCAGTCCCCAGCGTCGTAGCCGGGTAGCTGCGTCACCTGCCCCGCATCCATAATCCGCACAGACCCCGTCGGCAGAACCGTCCCGCCTACTGCATCGGCCAGCGCCTGTGCATCGCCCTTGGGGGTCAGGTCAAGCGGCGGCGTCGTGGCCTGTACGGCCTCCATTGCTTCTACGTCTTTGCGACCCCAAGCAGAAACCAGCGGCTGGCGCAGCCATCCGGGCAGTAACGGCGCGGGCATCTTAGCCCAAGCGTCGGGGCCTTTGTCAGCAACTTTGCGCAGGACCGCATTGACCAGACCTTTTAAGCGCGCAGTATGATGATTGCGGCCGACGATTTCGACGTAAGCGTTCACGACGCCGTATGCCGCAGCGCCCTGCACAATCTCTAGCGTTCCCAGGCGCAAAGCGTTCTGCACGTATACAGGCGGCTCTTTTGCCAAGAAAGGTTTCAGCATCCGGTCAGCGCGGTCCAGCATCCGCAAACCTTCGGTAGCAAGCCGCTGGGAGCGGGCCCGATCCTCTGGAGCGAGATGATCCAGCGCCCCGCCACCTAAGAGTTCGGACAGCAGGCGCCCCTCTTCGATGACCTGTTGAAGCAGGTGATGCGCGGCACGGCGCGGGGCAAGGCCGGTCTGATCCATGGGGAAACCCTTGTTTGGTGTCGCAAGCGGGGTATATCAGCAGCACACCCCCGGCAAGGACAAGACCATGACGGAAGATAAACCTGCAGATCGGCCCGACCTGCCCGCCGCCGCCCAGCGCGCCCTTGCCGAAGCGGCAGAGCGTAGGGCAAATGAAGAGGCACTGCGCCTGCCACCAGAACTTGGCGGTCGCGAAGGCCCGGAACCCGTCCGCTATGGCGACTGGGAAAATAAGGGCCTTGCCATCGATTTCTAGCGGATGCGCAAGGTCGCGTCGTCGCCGCCCCCTTGGTCAGCGGTGAAACGTAAGAGGTCTCCGTTTACCTCTACCGTCTGGCAGTTTTGTGGGAATACGCGGCTGCCCCACGCCATTTCGCGACAAAAATAGCGATCTTGCCATGTCCACGAACCCGTAACGGTGCCGCCCATCGCATCGCCTGCGATTTGTCCATCACCAGCTACATTTAAGGCAACGCCCAACAGACGCTTTGTCAGGCTGCGGCCTTCGACAAGGTTCAGAAACGCGGCGCGATCGGTAACGGGACGATACTCTTGCGCCGATGCGACAAGGGGCATTGAGATCAGCAGGGCGGCAATCAAGGCTTTCATGGGCAATCCTCCTCGCCCCAGACTTAGCGCCCGATGCCCGCGATCAAGACTACAACCCCAGCACGTCCAGCATGTCGTAATGGCCGGGGTCGCGATCTTGTCCCCAAAGCGCGGCCTTCAAAGCACCCCGAACAAAGACACGGCGATCAGTGGCCACATGCCGCAGGGTAATCCGCTCTCCATCAGCGGCAAACATCACATCGTGTTCACCAACGATATCACCGCCGCGAATGGCGGAAAACCCGATGTCGCCGCGCTTGCGGGCACCTGTTATGCCGTCGCGCCCGCTATCCCGCACGTCAGTCAGCGCGACGCCGCGTCCCTCTGCCGCAGCCTCGCCTAGCATCAATGCGGTGCCAGAGGGGGCGTCAACCTTTTGGCGATGATGCGCTTCGACAATTTCGATGTCAAAATCTTCGTCCAACGCAGCAGCTACCTTGCGGGTCAGTTGTACGAGCAGGTTCACGCCAAGGCTCATATTACCGGCCCGCACAATCACGGCATGGTGGGCCGCACGGTCGATTGCTTCGATGTCCACCTCTGATAAGCCTGTGGTCCCGATTACATGCACCGCACGTGCCTGTGCTGCCAGCCCTGCAAAAGCGACCGTCGCGGCAGGGGCGGTAAAGTCGATAACCGCCTGCGCCTTGGCAAATGCCGCGACCGGATCGTCCGTCACCGTCACACCAACTGATTGACCGCCCATCGCCACACCGATGTCCTGACCGATCCAAGCATGACCCTCACGTTCCAGCGCGGCCACCAGACGACACGCGTCAGATGCCACGACGGCCTGCACCAACATCTGCCCCATACGGCCAGAAGCCCCCGTGATCACGATTCCCGGTATGTCTATCATAGCCGTCTCCTTGCAACTTTCCGCCAAGGCATAGCCTTCGCAGGGGCTGTGGAAAAGCCCACGCTTGGAAATGACACCTAACGGGTTTAAGGGACGGGCATGGCCAAGAAATCATCCTCCGGGGGCGGCGCCCCCAACCAGCGACAGTTGCGGCTCGGCGAATTGATCCGCCGCAGGCTGTCAGAACTCCTCCAACGTGGTGAAATCCACGATCCTGACCTGATGCGCATGATGATCACCGTGGGCGAGGTGCGCTGTTCGCCGGACCTGTCCGTCGCGACGGCCTTCGTTTTACCGCTGGGTGGCGACAAAAAAGACGAGGCACTTCTTGCCCTGCGCAAGTCCCGCCACGAGATCAGGCGCGAGGTCGCGAAAGTCCTGAACATCAAATTCGCACCCGAGATCCGGTTCGAGATCGACGACACCTTTGATCGGATGGACGCTACCCGCGCCCTTTTCGAACGCGAAGATGTCAAAGCCGATCTGGAAGCACTGGATGAGGTGCCTGAAGTTGATTCGACAGAACAAGACAAAGACGACGACGCATGATCCGCGCGCTGGCCTTTGTGCTGGCGCTGATCTGCGGTCCAGCCGCTGCCGTCACATGCAACGACGTCGCGTTTGACGGACACCGCTTCACCGCGTGCACCGTGGATGCGACGACAGAAAATTTGGCGCTCTTCCATCGCGACGGCAATGGGGGCGTGCTGGGCGGCTGGGGGCCTTTGGCCGACAGCGTCAAACCGCGCACCCTGACCTTTGCAATGAACGCAGGCATGTACCATCCGGATCGGCGTGCTGTTGGTCTGTATATTCAAGATTTTCGCGAAGACGCGCCATTGGTCACCCGCAAAGGACCGGGGAACTTTGGCTTGCTGCCTAATGGCGTTTTCTGCATTACCGACGACAGCGCCCGCGTCATTGAGGCGCTGAATTACGAGGCGACGCAGCCCAGTTGCCGTGACGCTACGCAGTCCGGCCCGATGCTGGTCATCGGTGGCAAATTGCACCCGCGGTTCTTGCCCAACTCTGATTCGGTGAATATTCGCAATGGCGTCGGCACGACTCATAACGGTCATACGGCAATTTTTGCGATCTCGAACGATCCGGTGAATTTTCACACATTTGCACGATTCTTCCGCGATGCCCTCGGAACACCAGACGCGCTGTTCCTCGACGGAAGCGTGTCTCGGCTTTACGCTCCATCAATGAATCGCGCCGATTTCGGCTTCACTCAATTGGGCCCTATGGTCGGCGTGATCGAATAGCGTGACTTGACCGCAGCGCGCCCGCGGCCTAGCAGGCGCGTTCATTCGCAGGCGGAGAGACCCATGGGACGGCGCAAATCGGGACGCAACATTTCGGGCTGGCTGATCGTGGACAAACCCGCGGGTCTCACCTCGACCACCGTCGTCAATAAAGTGCGCTGGGCGCTGAACGCCAATAAGGCGGGCCACGCGGGCACCCTTGACCCCGATGCCACCGGCGTTCTGGCGATCGCACTGGGTGAGGCCACGAAGACCGTGCCATTTATCACCGATGCGCTAAAGGCTTATACCTTCACGATCCGCCTTGGGCAGGCCACCAACACCGACGATGCCGAAGGCGAGGTCGTGGCGTCCAGCGACACCCGTCCGACCGATGATCAGATTAAGGCTGCCCTCGGCCAGTTTGTTGGCGACATCATGCAAGTGCCGCCGCAATTTTCAGCCGTCAAGATCGACGGGGAACGCGCCTATAAGCGTGCTCGCGACGGCGAAACCATGGAAATTGCGGCACGGCCCCTATGGGTCGACAGCCTGCTATTGGACGATCGCCCCGACGCCGACCACGTGACGCTGGAAATGGTATGCGGTAAGGGCGGTTACGTCCGGTCTATCGCCCGCGATTTGGGCGAGGTGTTAGGTTGCTATGCGCACGTTCGTAAGCTGCGCCGCATCTGGTCTGGCCCATTCAAGGTCGAAGACGGCCTGACGCTAGAGGCCATCGACGCCATCGCACGTACCGATGAACTCGACACTCACATCCAACCGCTAGAGGTTGGTTTGGCCGACTTGCCGATGGTCAGCTGCCCCACCGCCAGCCTAACCGCTTTGCGCAACGGGAACGCTGCGATGGTTATTGCGTCGGGCATCGACTACGGCACCGAAGTCTGGGCCGCCCACGAAGGCCGCGCAGTCGCGGTGGGTCGCCTGATGGGCAGCGAACTGCATCCGTCCCGCGTGTTCGTCGACTGACGTCCGGAAAGAGGCACCCTTTCGGACCAGGCCCATTGCGTGGCATATCAATGCCATGATCCAACGCGATTACACCGCCCCAGACGGCACTATCTCTCACGCTGTGTATTCCCCGTGCGAGGCATACCGCTACCGGCTTGATCGCAGCTGGTCCGATGCGCCGCCGCTTGTCTGGATCATGCTAAACCCATCGACCGCGACTGAACGGGCCAACGACCCCACGATTGCCCGATGTGAGGCGCGGGCACGCGCTATGGGCTTCGGCGGCCTACGGATCGTAAATCTTTTCGGCTTCCGCGCGACCGCCCCCGCAGACCTCAGGCGCAGTCCCATCCCCATCGGGCCAGACAACGATTCGCAGGTGCTTGCAGCCTGTGACGGCGCAGGCACGATCGTAGCAGGCTGGGGCGTGCATGGGGTGCATATGGGTCGCGCCGACGCTGTGCGACTTTTGCTGCGTGACAGGGGCCTCGCGATCCATACACTTGGGTTGACGCAACATGGCCACCCGCGACATCCACTTTATGTCGCTTACGCCACCCAACCGGAGTTATGGCCTTATGATTGAAGGCTTTACGCAGTCGTTTGTCGATACCGGCGACGTGACCTTGTCGGTACATCGTGCAGGCAGCGGCGCACCACTCATCTTGTTGCATGGCTATCCGCAGAATCACCACTGCTGGGCTGGGGTAGCGCCACAATTTGCAAAGAACTTCGACACCATCGTGCCCGACTTACGCGGATACGGTGAAAGCGACGCACCAGCCGATGACCCCATACACGCCACCTATTCCAAGCGTCAAATGGCCGCCGACATCGTTGGCCTGATGGATGCGCTAGGGCTAGAGAAGGCCCATATTCTAGGCCATGACCGGGGCGCGCGGGTGGCGTATCGCTTTGCCCTCGATCACCCCGCCCGCATCAACCGTCTTGGCATCATAGAGATCGTGCCTACTGGGGATTTCTGGGACAGCTGGACCGCCGATCTGGCGTTAAATGCTTATCACTGGACCTTTTTGGCACAGCCCGCCCCCTTGCCGGAACGCATGATCGCCGCCGACGCGGCCGGCTATGCAAATTGGACGCTAGCCCAATGGACGTTGGAAAAATCGTTGAGTGTATTTCCATCCGATGCGCTCGACAGTTACCGTGAACAGATGGCAGATCCGGCGCGCGCCCACGCCATGTGCGCCGACTATCGCGCAGGCGCGTACTTTGACCGTGATTTAGACGGCAAGAACAGAGCGGCAGGCGCGCAGATCACGGCACCCCTACATTTCCTTTGGGCCGAAAGCGGATTTCCGGCGCAGACTGGCGACCCGCTCGCCCTATGGCGCGGCTGGGCACCACATGTGACTGGCAACGCCTGCCGGTCTGGTCACTTCGTTCCGGAAGAGAATCCGACAGCGGTGCTGGATGCCTTTTTGCCGTACTTCCTTGGAAGTTAACCGTTTATTCAAACGCCGCGTGTGAATGTGGCGACATGGTGTTAAAAGAACTTCAACACTTCTGGATCGGGGCGATCCTTTTCGTTGAGGCACCATCATGCTTGCTGTTCTAGGCTTCGTCGGTCTGGCCATGTCATCCTTTGTGATGCTCGGTCATCGCGACACCACTGATGACGATTCAGCCGAAGACCCGAAAGAAACCGACGTCGACGGTCTGACCGAAATTGCGCCGGGTACTTTTCAGATGCTGTCAGACACAGATGGCGACGCAGGAGCGGGTGGCGTGCTATCGGACGATTTTGACCCAACCTCCACCGTCGGAGCGGATATGACGGCGACGATCAGCGGTCGTCCAGATAATACGTTTGCCATACCGTCAGAGGATCATGGTGATGATTTGCTGGCTGACGCCCCCAAAATTGCAGAAAATTCAACTGCGGCGATGATTCGTCGCTTCGGCAGCGACGCAAACGACCAAATCGATGGCGGCCGCGAAAACGAGGAATTCTTTGGCGGCAGCGGTGATGACCGCATGACTGGCAATCTAGGCGACGATATCCTGCATGGCGAAGCCGGTGACGACAATTTAAACGGCGGCGACGGCAACGATGTGCTGGACGCGGGGATGGCGATGATGTCATCGAAGGCGGCTGGGGCGATGATTTCCTGATGGGTGCAAACGGCGCTGACCTGCTAAACGGCGGCGGCGGTGACGACGTCCTGGATGGACGCGACGCTGACGACGGCTTCGATTACCTCAACGGCGGCGCGGGCGACGATCTGCTACTTGCGGGTTTTGGCGACCATCTGAATGGCGCTGACGGGGCCGATACATTTAGCCTCCTGACTGGCGGAAAGAACGTCATAGATGATTTTGACCCTACGCAGGATGTGCTGGAAGTGACTTTTAGCGGCACGCCACCCCTACTCACCACGACGACCGACGATGCAGGACTGACACTTCTGGCAGACGACGCAGTCGTGGCCCATCTGTCCGGCATTACCGATCTGGACATATCACGCGTCGTGATGGTCGCCGCCTGATGAAAATACTTTCCTTTTTACTGCAAACCGCCTAAGGGAATCCATCCGCGCGGGATGTTTTGCCTGCCGGACCCTCCAAGGGCCTTTCTGGACGACATCCCGGATCGCGCCATTCACCCCTTACGTAAGGAGACCCCGATGTCGATTACGCCCGAAGAAAAAACCCGCATCATGAAAGATTTCGCGACCAAAGAAGGCGACACCGGTTCGCCCGAAGTTCAGGTCGCAATTCTGTCGTCGCGCATTGCGACCCTGACCGAGCACTTCAAATTCCATAAGAAGGACAACCACGGTCGCCGTGGCCTTCTGAAGATGGTGGCCCTGCGCCGCAAGCTGCTGGACTATACCCGCAGCAAGGACGAGGCCCGCTATCAGGACCTGATCAAGCGTCTGGGTCTGCGTCGCTAAACCGACCTAACCCACGACCTCGAAACGCCCGCCCTAATCGGCGGGCGTTTTGCGTTTCATGGTGTCGCAACGTCAAGCCACAGCAGCACTAGACGACCGGTCTATTTCTACTATTTGATAATCATGACCGACGCAAAAAAATCAGATCAAACGCGCCAGCGTATACTGTCCACAGGATGTGAACTCGTGTTGCGCGGCGGTTTCGGCGGCGTTGGCCTGTCACGCATTCTGATGGCATCGGGCGTGCCAAAAGGATCGTTCTATTACTACTTCGCTTCGAAAGAGGCATTTGGCTGCGCCATGCTTGATGACTATGTTACGGACTATCTGTTACGCATCGACGCATTAACCGCAGGCCCCGGTACTGCCGGTGACAAGTTGACGACTTTCTGGTCCGCGTGGTTAGCCGATGGGCCAGCCGAAGGCATTGCGACGAGATGCCTTGTCGTAAAGCTAGCGGCAGAGGTGGCGGATCTGTCAGACGATATGCGCCGCATCCTCGACGACGGCGTGAATCAGTTGACCACCCGCATCGCGACCCTGCTACAGCAGGGTGCTGCGGATGGATCTGTTCGCCACCAAAACGATCCCGACACAACGGCCCGCATGCTTTACGCCCAATGGCTAGGTGCCGCGGTCTTGTCGAAGCTTTCATCAGACGATGCACCCCTGCGCCTTGCGCTCGCGGACACTACGCGTCGTCTTTCACCCACTGCATCAAAGGAATAATCTATGCGCGCTACTATCCACGACACCTTCGGTGAACCCGCAGACGTTCTAAAGACTGAAACGATCGACACCCCGATCCCTGCCAAAGGAGAAGTGCTGATCCAGACAATCATGTCACCGATCCACAACCACGACCTGTGGACCGTGCGGGGCAACTACGGCTACAAACCAGAGCTACCCGGTGCCATCGGTGGGTCAGAAGCCATCGGCACCGTTGTCGCAGTCGGCGACGGCGTAGATGAGGCGATGACCGGCAAACGCGTTACCATCGCTGGTGTCCACGGCACTTGGGCAGAGTATTTTATCGCCCCGGCCGCTGGCGTGTTGCCCTTGCCCGACAGCATTCCTGACACCCTTGGCGCGCAACTCATCGCCATGCCATTCAGCGCGATTTCCCTGCTAGAAGTGCTTCAGGCAAAAAAGGGGGACTGGATCGTCCAGACAGCCGCGAATGGCGCCGTAGGTAAGATCATGGCAGTGCTGGCGAAATCCCGCGGGATCAATCTGTTGAACCTTGTGCGCCGTGACGACGCCGTCACGGAACTGACGGATCTGGGCATGGATAACGTACTATCCACCGGGACCGAAGGTTGGCAGAAAAAGGCACGCAAACTCGTCGGCAAAGACGGGGCGGTGTCTGCTATCGACTCTGTCGGGGGCGAGATGGGCGCCGAACTCGTCGATCTGCTGGGCGTCAACGGCGAACTCGTCGTATTCGGGACGGCCACCGGTGCGCCGCTGCAGCTAAATTCTGGCGCGCTGATCATGAAGCACATCACGGTTAAAGGCTTCTGGGGTTCCAAGGTCAGCAGCGAAATGAACCCGGCAGAGCGGAAGCGCCTGATTACCGAACTACTGGCGCTAGCCGTGAAGGGCGAATTGACGCTTGAAGACGGTGGGTCGTTTGGGTTGGACGATGTCACAGCAGCGATGAAGGCTGCCTTGACGCCCGGTCGCGCCGGCAAAGTCATGTTGCGCCCATAGACGCTGAGCACAAACGCAAAACGCCCGCCAATATTGGCGGGCGTTTTCGTTTTCAGGTCGGATTTAGCCGACGTACTTCTTGATCTCGCCATTTTTCATGCGAGCGGCATAGGACGTCAGTTCTGCCCGTACCAGTTTCATCAGGAAATACAGTGCCGTGATATTCACGACCGCCATGGCAAAAATTGCCGCGTCTGAAAAGTCGATCACGGGCCCAAGGTTCGCCGCAGCCCCAATCACGATGAAGATGCAAAAGATGATCTTGAACGACAGCTCTTGCCCCTTTCCTTCGCCGAACAAATAGGTCCAAGCCTTCAGGCCGTAATAGGACCAACTGATCATGGTGGAGAAGGCGAACAGGATCACGGCAACGGCAAGCACGTAGGGGAACCACCAGAACGCTGTGGCGAAGGCGGCAGACGTCAATGCGACCCCGGTGTTGCCGTCGATCGTTGAGATCGCGGTACCCGCCTCATTCAGGATGAACCGTCCGGTTTCCGGATCTGTGATCAACTGACCCGAAATCGTGATGACCAGTGCGGTCATTGTGCAGATCACGACAGTGTCGATGAAGGGTTCCAACAGCGACACAAAACCTTCAGTGATCGGCTCTTTTGTACGAACGGCAGAGTGGGCGATCGCGGCAGAGCCGACGCCCGCTTCGTTCGAAAAAGCAGCCCGCTTAAAGCCTTGGATCAACGCGCCAACAAGGCCGCCTGCCACACCAAGACCGCTGAACGCGCCTTCAAAGATTTGGCCAAAGGCCCAACCGATCTTGTCGTATTCTACGATCAGGACGATCAGCGCCGCGCCGACGTAAAGCACCCCCATGAACGGCACGATCTTTTCAGTGACACGCGCGATGGATTTAACCCCACCCACGATGACAGCGTAAACGATCACCGCGAAAACAAGGCCCGTGATCCAACCCGGAAATGGGCCGACGATGTTCGCGATTTGCGCATGTGCCTGATTGGCTTGGAACATGTTTCCGCCGCCCAGGGCACCAAGAATACAGAAGATCGAGAACAGCACAGCCAAGAAGCCGCCGCCGGGTAAGCCAAGCTCGTTAAAGCCTTTCTTCATATAGTACATCGGACCACCGGACACCGTGCCATCAGGGTATTCGTTCCGATACTTCACGCCCAAGGTACATTCGGTGAACTTTGAAGCCATGCCCATCAGACCCGCTAAGATCATCCAGAACGTCGCCCCCGGCCCGCCGATCCCAACAGCCACTGCGACGCCCGCGATATTGCCAAGACCAACTGTACCCGATAGCGCCGTCGCCAATGCCTGAAAGTGACTAACCTCGCCCGCGTCATTCGGGTCGGAATAATCGCCTTTAACCAAAGAGATCGCGTGGCCAAAGAACTTGAACTGCACAAAGCCGAAGTACAGCGTAAAGATCGTCGCACCGACGACCAGCCACATCACAATCCATGGAAATGTGGTGCCGGGGAACGGTGCGAAGATAAAGTTGACAAAAGGTCCGGTTGCCGATGCAAAGGCGGCGTTGACCTTTTCATCAAGCGTTGCAGCCTCTTGCGCGCTTGCTGGAAGTGCCACAAGCGTGGCAAATATCGCCAGAATAAAGTGTCTGATACTCAACATAACGACCCTCTCAATTCACGACGGTGACGGGCACGGTAGCCTGCATCACCAGATTGGAGGCAGAACTGCCAAAGATTCGCGCGCCGATACCGCTTTCGGCCTTGCGACCGACGATGATCTTCTCTGCGCCTTCCTTCTTGGCCAGCGCTTCCAAGGTGTCCGACACGCTGCCATGCCGCACGATACCTCGAGCATTAAAACCGTCTTCTTTTAACTTATTTATCGCAGGGTCGATCACGCGGGTTTGCGCCAACTCGATTTCTTCCTCGCGGCGTTTATGGCGTTGGGCATTTTCATCAGCGGTCTGAAAAGCAAAGGGCGACCATTCGATCACATAGGCCACGATGACCTCGCAATCGCCGATAAGTTTGGCGAGCTTTTCAGCGTGCGCCAATGCCCTTTCGCCGGACCCAAGGCCGTCCAGCCCCACCAGCAGTTTCGTCATCATTGTCCGATCCCCCGGAGTTGTGACCCCACTTGCCGGAGGCCCTGAGGGAAATATTAAACAGGAGCATGCGAATCCGCCTACGCTTTTCGCGCAAAGCGGGTAAAATCAGTCGGATCGGCGCAAAAATCAACGCTTTCCGACCAATTGGCCCGGTTTTGTACAGGTTGACGCATTCAGCCAACTTTTCGCGTCCGAGGCGACTTATGAGAAATAGCGGATTGCGGTCACTTCCAACTCGACCGTTTTACCCGGCTTTGTCCAGTCGACTACATCCCCTACCTTTGCCCCCAACAGCGCACGAGCAAGCGGCGAAAACGGCGCGATGCTATGGCTGGCAGGGTCGGCCTCATCCTCGCCCACGATATGCCAGTCGATATCTTTGCCATCCTCGTCCACTACGGTGACGCAGGCACCAAAGGCCACGACCTCCGCCGGCTGCGTTGCGGGATCAACGACAATGGCACGGTTCAACCGCCCCTCCAGAAAGCGGATGTCTCGTTCAGCCATCGCGCGGGGCAGTTTAGCATCCAAACTGTCGCGTGGCAGCGCCGACAAATCGGCATGACGGTCGCGCAAGCGCTTTTGCAACGTGGCTAAGCCGGCAGGCGTGACATAATTGGGATGTGGGCTTTGCGGTAGATCGTCCAAGCGATCCGCCTGCGGGCCTTCGTCTTCTTTGGTGAATGCTTTGTTCATGTGGGGGAAACGTCCGGCCCCACTTGATGTTCCGTCCCGCGCAAGCAGACCTTGGTCGCCAGAATTGCAAAGACCATCGCTGGCAAACCTATAAAGACCGCCAGAAATGGGATGACCATGGTCAACCAACCCACAACAAACCCCATGACGATCACCATCGGGACCATCAAAAATAGCTCCACACTATCGGTGGGAGCCTTGGCAACACCGAACGCGCCCAGAAAGAGGCCGAAGACAACTGGCGAAAAAAGCACCGACATCCAGTCGCCACGCCACCATGCCGCTTTGAACGTCGTGATGCCATGTCGTCCCATGTCCCTGATCGCGATCAAGGCCATCAGGATCGATGGCCCGATTACAAAGACGATCCGCTGTTCCAGCGCCAATATGGAATAACGCGGAAAGCCTTCGGGAAAGAAAGGGATATCGGGGCCTGTTAGGAATCCCGCCAGCAGCAGCGCTGGGTTCAGGAGGCCGCAGATCACGAACAGTCCGATCCACCATACGGATGCAGGCGCAAACCCGTATCGCTGCGCGGGCTGGGTCATGGGTTCCTGTGTCGGACTCTCATTGGTCATTTTCCGACTTTGGCACGGCTCTGCGTCAAGATCGACTCGGGATCACGCCCCACCACACCCCGCTTTCAATGCAGGCCATTTTGCTGTATGGCCCCGCCATCTGTGACGTAACGCAAAGACCCCGGCGTTGTGCAAAGGACAGGGGTCGGCGGCATGGGGCCGCCAATCAACGGGCCACCCGGACCGCCGGGATTGGCCCAATATGAAAGACGATAGATGTTTAATGAAGTGAAGAAATCCATGCAGTGGGGCGAAGAGACGCTCACACTCGAAACGGGCAAAGTCGCCCGTCAGGCCGACGGTTCGGTCATCGCCACGCTGGGCGAGACGTCCGTCATGGCCAACGTGACGTTCGCGCGCAAGCAAAAGCCCGGTCAGGACTTTTTCCCGCTGACC
Organism: Loktanella sp.; assembly: GCA_024635625.1. Classification (GTDB taxonomy): domain Bacteria; phylum Pseudomonadota; class Alphaproteobacteria; order Rhodobacterales; family Rhodobacteraceae; genus Loktanella. Next base: position 33,907 of record JAGXIQ010000058.1, read on the forward strand.
GTCCACTACCAAGAAAAGTATTACGCTGCCGGCAAAGTGCCCGGTGGTTTCTTCAAGCGTGAAGCCCGCCCGACCGAAAAAGAAACGCTGACCGCG
>JAGXIQ010000004.1 GCA_024635625.1 Loktanella sp.
ATGATCATCACGACCAACAAAAGCATCCGAGACTGGACCGAACTGCTCGCTGGCGACGAAGTGCTGGCGACTGCCATCCTCGATCGGCTCCTTCACCGCGCCCACGTCCTCAACATCAAGGGACGAAGCTATCGGCTACGCCATCTCGAAGAGGCACTGAAAGGCTGACCCCATCACGACGATCCCGCGGCCACGGGGTGCGCGCTCTGACTCGTGGCGGTCAGCGCGAACCCCGTGGCCGCTACCGTCAAGCCGAACCTCGTAACACTGGATGTCGCATTAGCTCGTAAAAGTGGGTGTCGCTTGACATTTGCAGCAATCGACGCACAGCAGACCGCAAAAGAGATCGCTGGATCGGTAACTGACAACACAGGATCCATTCTGGAGGCCCTTTCAGAATTTGTCGCGACAGCATTGGGCCGAATGGATAATACTGGCCGCACGATTGCATCTGATATCCAAAGGTCGACATCCCGAATTCTAATTCTGACCGTGGCGGCCGCAATTCTGGCAATCTTGTCATTCATCCTGACTCAACTACTGATTGTACGCCCCTTGCGGCACCTTATCACAACGACGCGCCGTCTCTCAGAAGGCGATCTGTCACCGATCACAGGTCTTCCTGATAACGAAGGCGAAATCGGACAGATGACCCGCTCTCTCGGCGTGTTCCGGCAGGACATCTTAGACAAGCGTAAATTGGAACAGGAGGAAAAGGAAAATATTGTTCGCCGTGGTGCAGACGACAGGTCCGAACAAGCACGTAGCCGCGAGCGGGATGCAAAAGAAGCTGCGGCAGACGCTGATCGCAAACACCGAGAAACGGAAATGATCGCCGCCGAAGATGCCCGTCGTGCTCGGGCCGCTGCCGAGATTGAAGTTGAACGACAAGAGAGGATGCAGGTGCAAAATCAGGTCGTTGAGGCTCTTGCGCGTAGCCTGCGCGCTCTTGCTGACGGCAATCTGACAGCCATTATCGCCACGCCATTCGAAGAAAGCTATGAGCAGTTACGCCATGACTTCAACCAGGCATTGTCTTCGCTGTCTGATGCCATGAATACAATCTCCAGTAGCTCTCAGCGGATAAACGGCGGCAGCACAGCAATCGCGGCCTCAAGCGACGACTTGTCGCGGCGCACCGAACGAAGCGCGGCCACATTGGAAGAAACCGCAGCGGCGCTAGCCATGCTTACGAGCAACGTCACGGTAGCAGCCGACCGCGCTAAACACGCAAACAATCTGGTCGAAAAGACCCGCCAAGACGCTGTCGGCGGTGGCACCATCGTGAAAGATACTGTGCGCGCCATGGACCAAATTACTCAATCTGCTGAAAAGATTGCCAAAATTGTGCACGTCATTGACGATATCGCCTTTCAAACTAATCTGCTCGCGCTAAATGCCGCGGTAGAAGCCGCTCGTGCGGACGATGCTGGGCGGGGGTTTGCAGTCGTTGCATCAGAAGTCCGTAGTTTGGCACAAAAGTCGTCAGACGCGGCCCGCGAAATCAGTGCCTTGATCAACCAAAGCGGGGATGACGTTTCTCGTGGTGTGATCATGGTCAACAATGCTGGCGAAGCACTGGGCGATATCATCGCAGCCGTAACGGAATTGTCTGAAGTGGTGGAAACGATCTCAGGATCAATGGTCGACCAGTCCTCTGGTATTACCGAGATCAAGACGGCGGTTTCGCAGCTTGATAATGCCGTTCAGCGCAATGCTGCAATCTCTCAAGATACGACCCAAGCCAGTCGCGACTTGACCGCAGAAAGCTTAACGTTGCTAGAAGCCCTCGGGCGATTCAAATTGGCGCAGAGCACGGCAAAACGTTCTGCGGCTTAACAAACGCATTGGCAGCGAGTGCATTCTCGCGCCCGCTGCACCCCAATCGCAATTTTTTCTAAGACGTTAAGAACTCTTGGGCAGCATCCAGTTCAATACGATCAACTTCGTGACCGCCTGAATGCCATTTCAAACATATATCTGCACCTTGCGCCGACAATGAGTCAGCAAAGGACTGCGTCATTGCCGCTGGGCAGATTGGATCGCGCTGCCCCGCTGTTACCAAAACTTTGACTTTTTGAAGTGCATGGTTTGGAACTGGTTGCCAGGGTATCAAAGGATGCATCAAGATTACTTGGTCAAACAGCTTAGAGCCGTCCAACATGACGGCCGCCAAGATATTAGCACCATTCGAATACCCCAGACCGATCACCCTGCTTGGCTGCACACGGGCTATGGCCTTGGTTAAAAAATCACGCATGACATCGCGACGCAGACCGAGATCATCCATGTCGTAAACCCCTTCACCCGTCCGTTTAAAGAACCGGGCGGCCCCACCTTCGTTAACGTCACCCTGAGGTGAAATCACATGTGCGCCGGGAAGCAACTCTTGGGCCAGACCGTGAAACTGAGATGCGTGTCCACCCGTCCCGTGGAACGTGAAGACCAGTGGGCCACCCGACGCGCCAGTGGTTTCGACGAAACGATACATGGTTCAATTTCCTAAAGGTTGCAGATTCTGTTCCAAGAAGGGTCGAAGTTTCTCGTGCTGGACTGGCAATTTCAGCGCCTCTCCCAGATGCGCGCGATCTTCATCGCGATCAAAGCCAGGTTCGTTAGTAGCCACCTCGAACAAGATACCGCCGGGCGTCCGGAAGTAGATCGCCCAGAAATAGTCTCGATCGATAACCGGGGTGACTTGATACCCGGTGTCTAACAACGCCTTGCGTACTTCGAGTTGCGTCGCTCTGTTTTCGACAGCAAAGGCAATGTGATGGACAGAACCCGCTCCCTGCGACGCGTGAGGAGTGCTTTTCAGTGTTTCAAGATCAATTGTGTCCGCACCGGTCCCACCGGTCACTGCAAAGCGGGTAACGTTATCTTTTGTATCGACCTTTTCGTAGCCCATGAATTGCAGGAGTTCGGCCATCGCTCCGGTGTCCTGCAAACGCATCGACGCACCGTGAAAGCCGCGGATCGCATGTTCAGCATCAATCCCATTCCCAACCCAACCCTGGCGGGTATCGTCGGCAATCTCTGACAAAGCAAAACCTTCTCCGTCAGCCGTTTGAAACCGCAACCGGCGCTCCCCGAAATGATCTACTGCTTCGACTTTCTCGGCGGCGACTGCCAGACGGTCACCCCAGAAACCGAGGCTACCTTGAGGGACGGAAAATACACTCTCGCCAACCTCGCCGGTCCCCCGACGTCCGCGAGCAGCATCACTGAACGGAAAATACGTCATGACACTGCCAGGATTGCCGACCTCATCACCGTAATACAGATGATAGACATCCGGAGCGTCGAAATTAACCGTTTTCTTGACCCGGCGCAGGCCCAGCGCCTGCGTGAAAAAGGCATTGTTCTCGGCTGCATCCGACGCGATGGAAGTAACGTGGTGCAGGCCTTTGATCTGATTCAGCATAATCCGCTCCTTTGTTCTGACGACAATATAGCGCTCGACTCTGATTGCGATAACAGCAACAATTCCACTTAATCCATTGCAGGAATGGCAATAGTGGCATGGCAGGACATCTTGAACAGATCACAGCGTTTCTAGCCGTCGCAGATGCGGAAAGCTTTACGCGCGCTGCTACTACGCTGGGCACAGCGCCGTCGTCGGTAACACGCACCGTATCGGACTTAGAAGCGCGTTTGGGAGTGCAACTTCTGGTACGGACGACGCGGCGCGTGTCCTTAACGCAAGCGGGGAAGGCTTTTCGGACGCAAGTCATGCCGCTTGTCAACGGCCTTTCGCGCGCGCAGGATGACGTCAAAGCATTCCAGACTAGCTTGAAAGGCACGCTGCGGGTGTCCGTACCATTGTCGTTCGGATTACATTGCCTAGCCGCACCGTTAGTCCAATTTCGCAACGACACGCCAGAGATCGACCTGCAAATCAGCTTGACGGACCGGTTCGTAGATATCCTGACGGCAGATCTGGACATGGCATTGCGGATATCAGGGGTGCCATCAGACCGGTCGACGATTTGGCGGAAAATTGCACCCGTTCCGCGGTCGCTTGTGGCAGCACCAGACTATCTAACGCGGTATGGTTTGCCACAGACGCCTGCTAATCTGGTCAATCATATGGCCCTTTCCTACGCACATCTTGCTGATGGCGATATTTGGCAATTGACCCATGTAGACACCGGTCTGACCGAACCGGTCCGTGTGCCCACAACTTTTACCTGCGATAATGGCGATCTGCTGGCGCAGCTTGCCATTGCATCCCAAGGTATTGCCCTGTTGCCAGATTTTTTGCTGCGCGACGCTATCGCCGACGGCAGGCTGACCAGAGTACTGCCGGGATGGGCACCGCCCGACATCTGGTTGACCGCCTATTTTCCGCCCTACCAGCGCCTGCCAGCCGCATTGGATCGCTTTACCACCTGCATAGAATCGGCAATGGGCAACCAGCCACTATAGCCAATCTATCACAGCGTTCTAGCTTGCCCTAATACCCAGGATCGACCGCGCCTGCTGCCAGGTCGCCACAGGGCGCTCGTACTTTTCGCAAAGACTAGCCGTTCGCTGGACTAACGCGGCGTTCGATGGTGCCAGATGGTCACGATCCAGCCGAACGTTGTCCTCCAGCCCGGTCCGGGCATGGCCACCACTCGAAATGGCCCAATCGTTTAGAACAGCCTGATTGGCACCGATACCTGCTGCGCACCATGGCGCACCGGGAAACAACCGGTTCACGGTCTTGATATAGAAATCAAAGACATCGCGATCTGCTGGCATGGCATTTTTAACACCCATGACGAACTGCACGTAGGGCGTGTCTTTGATCTTGCCTTCTTTGTGCAGGCGCGCTGCCCCAAGAATGTGACTTAAATCGAAGGCCTCGACCTCTGGCTTGACGTCGTAGGTCACCATCTCTGCGGCCAGCCAGTCCACAAGGTCGGGCGGGTTCTCGTAGACCCGTGTTGGAAAGTTGTTTGACCCCACCGACAACGAGGCCATATCTGGACGCAGCGACAGCATTGCACCGCGCGCCTGCCCTGCGCCGGATCGGCCCCCGGTTGAGAACTGGATGATCATGCCGGGGCAATGTTTTTCCAGCCCTTCCTTAAGTGCGGCAAATTTTTCAGGATCGCTCGTTGTCGACTCGTCCGGATTGCGCACATGTGCATGACATATAGAGGCACCAGCCTCGAAGGCTTCGTGCGTGCTTTCAATCTGCTCCCCGATACTTATGGGTACGGCAGGGTTATCGGCCTTTTTCGGCACAGAACCAGTAATTGCGACGCAGATGATGCATGGGTCGACCACGGGACACTCCAATCGATTTCAAGACTTTATGGCTCCGGTCGAACCAAAAGGAAAGCGGTCAGCGCTTTACTGCCGTCATAGAAAATAATGCAGGTCAATTAATCCAGTTTATACCGCTACATTTCGTTTTGGCCTAAAAACATATTTATCAGCGAGCGATGAAAGACCCGTCACATCGCAAATTGACTGCTATTTATTGTTTGAAGGAACAAAGCGTTGAAGCAAAATCAAGGTGCATTCATGACGCGGATCGGCCGCCATATCGAATTGGCCCCCGAAGAGCGTATGGCCCTCGCTCGGCTAGAGGGGAACGTGGAATCGCGGAGCAAGCGTGATCCAGTTTTCGGCGCAGGCAAACCGGACGACCGGATTGCGGTCCTGCGGTCCGGTTGGGCAGCGTCGCGGGTTCGCAGCGCTGGTAACCAGACGACAATCACTCAAATTTTCATGGCGGGGGATATTATCGGCCTGTCTGAACTGGGGTTCAATCGCCCCCCACACGAGATTTCGATGCAGACGGACGGGATCGTCAACCTTCTTAGCCGAAACGCCCTGCGCGATCTTTGTGTCAAACATCCCCGGCTTTTTGCGTTACTGCTGTCGCTGTCGAGCCTTGATGCAACGGCCATGAACGATCGCCTGCATTCCGTAACACGGTTAAGTGCCGAAGATCGCCTGATGCATTTTCTGCTGTCGATCAAAAGCAAAACACAGCAGGCAAGCGAACAAGTGTCGGATCGTTTTCCTTTGCCGATGTCGCAAAAAGAAATCGGCGACGCATTGGGATTAACCGATATCTACGTCAATCGCCTGCTGCGAGGGCTGCAAAAGTCAGGACAATTGACGCTAAGCCGCCCCTACATCAAGATCAATGATAGAATGGCTTGGGAAGAGCGGCTGGGTTTTCAAGATCGATACGCTGGCCTCGACGTCGATTGGGCCTGCTAACTCACAAAAATGGGGCCCTGCACTGCAAGGCCCCTTTTTTCTTAGACAATATGCGGCTTACTTATTCGCCGCTTTATCGGCCTTTTTCGCGACACGTTCTGCTGTGTCGCGTGCCGCATCTTCAACGTGATCGGCCGCGTCCTTCAGCGCCGAACTGGCAGCATCGGTTGCATCGTTCGCAGCCGAGACAAGTTCAGAGCGTGCTGCGTCCATCGCACGTTCCGCGCGTAACCGTTCTTCATGATAAATCCGCTCTGCTTCGTCCATAAGCGCGTCACGGCGCGCACCCAAATAACTATCTTCTGTCCGAGTCTTGGGCAAAAGGGCAGCAACTGCTGCGCCTAAGGCAAATGCCAGCGCGCCTATGACAATTGGCTGACGTTCGAACATGTCAGATGCAGCATCGCGGCCGTCCGCTACTGCGCGGCCAGCCTGACGGCGGGCCTCCAAGGCACGGTGGCGGGCGGCGACGACGCGTTCACGCGCCGCCTCTGACAGGCCTTCGGTGCCTTCGGCAAGGCGTTCGCGCAGGCGATGCGCTTCGGCACTGACCTCGTGACCCACACGGTGCAGACGCTCATTCGCATCACTGGCCACACGATGTGCAGATTCATTAGCCGAGTTCAGGAGGTCTTTTGCAGTATTGCTCATGATCATATCCTTATTTTTTAAGGGCTTTAGCCTGATTGAGGGTCAGCGACGCGAAAGCGTAAGCGCGTCGTCATCGCGGGCCCATGACGGTTCGGCGTCATAGGGAGGGATGGGGTTCGAACCAGAGTCGATCTCTCCCTCGGCCCAGACATCAGCGGTTTCTTCAAGATGTGCAGCGGCCATGTCAGCGGGGCTATTGTCGTAATGCGCCACCTTGGCGGGCGTCGCTGGTTTGACCGGCGCCATGCCGATATGCGGTTTCTTCTTCGCAGGCCGGTCCGGCATGGCAGCACTGATGGCCATCCAAGCTAATCCCACCCCCACAACAGCAAAGGGCCAAGGATTTTTTCGGGCCGTCCTTGTGATTGAGTCTCCAGCAGTAGAAATCTGGTCCCGCAGGGTCACCGCGACGCCGTTGGTCACCGTCGTCACTTGACCGCGCAACTGCGCCGTCAACTCGTTGATTTGCCCACGTACCTGCAAACGGACCTCTTCCATCAAACCATCGACGGTCAGGCGGTCTTGTAAGGTTTCAAGGTCGCTGCTGAGACGAGCGCGTTCGGCAGCAATTTCGGCTTCAATCTCGGATGGCTTGCGGTGATCACCGTTCATTATAGGCTTCCTTCATCATCACGGCGTCAGCCTTCAGGCTGCGGGCGGTGCGGCTAGGGGCAATGCTGGAAAGCTTCAAACGCTTCACGGCGATGATCATCATAACGACGGCGATCAACAGTACGACCAACCCAACCAGTAGTGTCGCCCAAAGCTGACTGATGCCGGCAAGAACAAGTGCAGATATTGCAGCGGTCGACAAAACCGACAATCCGATGAATGCCAGAATGATTGCCGCTACCAAAAGCCCTAGGGCCGCACCTGCACGTTTAAGGTTCTCGTCGACCTCTGCACGCGCAAGATCGACTTCTTGTCTTAGAAGGTTGCCTATGCTGGACAGAACGTCCGTCAACAAGGACCCGGTGCTGCGAGGGTCATGACGCTCCATCGATCAGGCCCGCCCGGTGAATTCAGCATTACCGTGGCGCGGCGGCATGAATTCATCCGTTGGTTCAGCAGCAGTCGTCGTGGAATTCCGTTCAGATGCCTTAACAAAACGGCTGACGGCGAAACCAGCCAATGCGGCACCGGCCAGAAAGGTCAGCGGATTGCGACGCGCAAAGTTGCCAACATCGCTAATTGCTGTGCCTAGATCCTTGTTGCTGATCGCATCGGACGCGTCAGCGAGCGAATCTGCGATCTGGCCAAATGTCCGCTCCTGCGCGCTTCCAGTCCGGCTTTCCTGCGCGGCTTTGCGCAAAGCGCTTGCGACATTGCCGACCTCTTGTGCGGCAGCGCCTTTGGCTGCGTCAACACGTGTCGTCACTTCACTTCGGATGGTTTCCTTGGCGTCGTTTGCAACAGATTTCGCCTGTGCCGTCACATCGTCAACAACACTCTTTGCGTGGTTCGCGGTATCGTTTGCTGCGGCTTCTGCTTTGCGCTTTGCATCGTCAAAATTCTGGTTCGTTTCGGTCATGATCAATCCTCCGGCTGGGCCGGGCAACCGAAGGGCGAACCCTCGTCCCGGCGTATATGTCATTGATGACAAAACAGCGCAGGGGGCATTTTGGTTCCGGACGGCGTCAATCGATCAGACTGGCTTAGCCTTCTTCAGATTGAAAACCATTCGGATTGCCAGATTGCCAAGCCCAAGTGCTTGCTGCCATGTCGTCTAGCGTATGTGTGGCCCTCCATCCCATCTCAGATAGGGCGCGGGACGAATCGGCCTGCATTGCTGCGATGTCACCGGCACGTCTTGACGCTACGACAACTGGGATTGGTTGACCAGAAGCCGTTCTGAACGCTGCCACCATCTGCTGCACACTGTAAGGTTGACCCGTGCCGATGTTAAATGCCCGCGCCCCGCTGTGATCTGCCGCATAGTCCAATGCCGCGACATGCGCGCGCGCCAGATCAACGACATGAATATAATCGCGTAGCCCGGTTCCGTCAGGTGTATCGTAATCATCGCCAAAGACGTTCAGATACGGCCGCTTGCCCACCGCGACCTGCGCGATGAAAGGCATCAAGTTATTTGGCACGTCCGCCGGATCCTCGCCTAGTGTGGCAGAGGCATGGGCCCCAACTGGGTTGAAATACCGCAGTAGAACCGCTGTGCCGCCACTGGCCTGCGCCCAGTCAGCCAAGATGTGTTCTGCCATCATCTTGGTGCGGCCATAGACCGACGTCGGGTTCAGCGGATGCGCTTCGTCATATGGCAAATATACGGGTTCGCCATAGACCGTGGCCGAAGACGAAAAAATGATCCGCTTACAGCCCACCTCATCCATCGCCCTCAGCAGCGCCAGCGTGCCATTCACGTTCACGTCGTAGTAGCCAAGTGGATTGGTCATGCTGTCGCCGACAGCCTTAAGGCCCGCAAAGTGTATCACTGCATCGGGCTGGAACGTCGTCATAACGTCACGCAGTGTATTGTCGTGGCGCACATCACCCTCGACGGCTGTGACTGTGCCATTGGTCAGCTTGCGCACGCGATCAAGCACAACGGGGCTAGAGTTGTCGTAGTTGTCCAACACGCAAACTTCGTGCGCTTGTCCTAACAATTCAACCAGCGTGTGGCTTCCGATGTAGCCCGCACCGCCCGTGACCAGAACCCGCATGCACAATTCTCCTCGATTACGCGATCTTCGTAGGTGACGGACCGTGGATGATCAATCGCGCGACGGTGGCATTTCGACAGCGCCGCCCTGTGCGACCCAATCAGTGAAACCATCGCGCAGGTGGGACGCTTTAAAGCCCATATCCTGCAAAGTTGCCACCGTCAGCGCCGACCGCCACCCGCTGGCGCAATGGAATACAAAGTACTTGTCTTCGGCAAAGACCGGTTTGTGATAGGGGCTGGCTGGATCGACCCAGAACTCGACCATGCCGCGCGGTGCATGGATGCTGCCGGGGATATAGCCATTCTTGCGTTCGCGCACGTCGCGAATATCGACGATGATGACGTCAGGATCTTCAGCCATGGCCATCAATGCAGCGGTATCAACTTCCGTGATCCGCGCGCGGGCGGCGGCGACAAGGTCCAAGACAGGTGTGATCGGCATGGTGAATTTGTTTCCCATTGATGTCGCGACAGCGTCGGATTGGCCTGAACTTTCAGCATTTCCCAGCAAAGGCAGTGTTTCGCGCCGTTTGGCGTTCAATTACCCAGTTCAGCCGCTTCCTCTCACCGCTCCCCCTGTTAGAATACTGCCAACAAAGAATGGAGCAAGATAATGCGTGAATGGTGGCGGGATGCGGTGATCTATCAGATTTATCCGCGGTCATATCAGGATAGTACCGGCGATGGAATCGGTGACCTTAACGGCATCACCCAGCGCCTGCCCTATGTGGCAAGTCTCGGCGTCGACTGCATCTGGCTTTCTCCGATTTTCACCAGCCCACAAGCGGACATGGGTTACGATGTGTCTGACTATAAAGATATCGACCCAATCTTTGGCACGCTGGACGATTTCGATCGGATGCTCGCTAAGGCGCACGATCTGGGACTAAAGGTCATTACTGATCAGGTGCTATCCCACACGTCCGACAAACACCCATGGTTCGTCGAAAGCCGTCAGGACCGCACGAACCCCAAAGCAGACTGGTATGTTTGGGCCGACCCTAAACCCGATGGCAGTCCACCGACCAATTGGCACAGCCATTTCGGCGGCCCCGCTTGGGAATTCGACGCGGTGCGCGGACAGTATTATCTGCACAACTTCCTGTCCCAGCAACCAGACCTTAATTTTCACAATCCCGATGTCGTGGACGCGATCCTAGACACGGCGGCGTTCTGGCTGGACCGCGGCCTCGACGGTTTCCGCCTTGATACGGTGAACTACTATTTTCAGGACAAACATCTGCGTTCAAACCCCGCAGCCAAATCCGGGCCTCAGGTCATGGCAACGGACCTCTACGGGATGCAGGACAACATCTATAACAAGAACCAGCCTGAAAATCTGGCATTCTTGGAGCAACTTCGCGCCCTGTGCGACCGCTACAATGACATCATGATGGTGGGCGAGGTGGGCGATATGGGCCAGCGGTCGATCGACCTGATGGCGTCCTACACCAAGGGCAGCTCGCGCCTGCATATGGCATACAGTTTTGCGATGCTTGGGCCGGATTTCAGCCCAAAACATTTTCGCGGTTGCATCGAAGGGTTTCAAAAAGGCGCGCCTGACGGGCAGCCCGAATGGTCTTTCTCGAACCACGACGTGCCGCGCCATGTGACGCGCTGGGCGGAACATGCCGTTTCAGAGGATGCAATGGCACGCCTCGCTTGCGCCATGCTAATGAGCTTTGAAGGCACCATCGGCATCTACCAAGGCGAAGAGCTGGGCCAGACCGAGACGGTCATGGAATACCACGAATTGACCGACCTGCAGGCCATTCGCTTTTGGCCGGGCGTGAAAGGTCGCGACGGCTGCCGCACACCAATGGTGTGGGAGCATGACGCAGACAATGCGGGTTTTACCAGCGGAACGCCATGGCTGCCTATCAAGGCTCCGCAGGCAGCACATGCGGTCAGCCATGAAGAGGCGCGCAACGACAGCATCCTGCACTTCTACAGAGAAACGATCACCTTCCGCAAAAGCCATCCCTGCATGACCCGGGGCAAGACTGCGTGGATTGATTTGCCTGATCCGATCCGCGCCTTCACCCGCAGCGTTGATGACCAGCATCTGACGTGTGTGTTTAACCTATCGAAAGACAAGACAACGCTGGCACAGCAAGGGGACGCATCCCTAACTGGGCCCCATCAGGCCACGCTGGCAGCCGGCACGTTGGACCTGCCCGGCAACGGGTTCGCCTTTCTTGACCACAGCGCCCCCATCACGCTCAAAGGTTAAAGGGACGGCGGGCAGGTGCCTTCGCGGCCCTGCCCGCATACCCACAGCGTCGTCCCGCTGGCCACCTATCGAAGCGGTGATGTTTCATGAAAAACATGCTACCTTGATGACCATGACCCAGCGCATCCTGCACCACGCCGACTTCCTTCCCGCGGGCGCCGCTATTGGCCTTACACGTGCCGCATTGACGGCCCAACGGCCCAAGGCGCTACACACTCACGATTTCACCGAATTATTCTGGGTCCAGAACGGACGGGTGATCCACCATTTAGCCGAACGCAAAGACACCCTCACCGAAGGCGCGCTTGTCCTACTGCGTCCGGGCCAGCCACATGCATTGCAAGGCAAAGGGGAAGCCGCCCTTGTCGTCTCTTTGGTATTGCACCCCGATCTGGTTGCCAGCCTAGATCGCCGTTTGCCGCCACTTCCATTCTGGCAGGCTAAGCAGGGACCAACACGCATTGAACGCGACATGCGTCAATTGGCAGACCTCAATCACGCATTGCGCCTGCTGGAACGGGGACCGCGCGACAGCCTATCGGCAGAAGCATTCTTGCTGCCATTTTTGACTGACCTTGCCAATCGCCAATCTGCCTTGCCGCCAGAGGCCCCCGGCTGGTTGGCCGCAGCTTGTGCTGCCGCGCAGGATCCCGCGGTCTACCGTGCTGGGGCCGCAGGATTTGTTGCGCAGACCGGCCAAAGCCACCCTCATGCCTCTCGCAGTTTACGTCGTTGGCTGGGGCAAACACCGACAGATTACGTCAACACCATCCGCATGACGCAAGCAGCCCGCGCCTTGACCAGCGACACCGACACACTGCCCGCCATCGCTGCCGCTGTGGGAATCACCAACCTGTCGCATTTTCATAAGCTTTTCCGCGCCCATCACGGCATGACCCCGCTGCACTACCGCCAGCAGTTTCAACGTGACGTCGTCCAGCCCGCCCCGTAATTGACCAAGCGGTCAAAAACATGCCACAAGACATCATCGTCTGCCGCCAAGGAGAGACCTCGTGACAACGACCGAAGCCCTGACCGGCCAGCAGCATCTTCCGCAGATTCATGCGCCCCGGAATGCTGGGATGCCGCTGGACATGGACTGGGTTATGCGCGCGCAAGCCAATACCTCTGCAATCGAGCGTCGGGCAGCGACATTGCCCGGGCGGCGCAGCGTAAAAAAAGACTATCAGGCCGCATGGCTGTGCAAGGCGATCAGCTTAATCGACCTGACCACCCTGTCTGGCGACGACAGCGCGGGCCGCGTTCGTCGCCTTTGTGCCAAGGCACGCCAGCCCGTCGCCCCTGACCTCCTGGACGCACTTGGCATGACCGGCCTGACCACAGGGGCAGTCTGCGTCTATCATGACATGGTCGCAACGGCGGTTGATGCACTGCAAGGCTCTGGCATTCCGGTTGCCGCGGTCTCCACCGGCTTTCCTGCTGGCCTGTCACCATTTCATCTACGCATTGCCGAAATTGGTGAAAGCGTCGCGGCGGGCGCGGCCGAGATCGACATCGTTATCAGCCGCCGGCACGTACTAACCGGCAATTGGCAAGCGCTTTACGACGAGATGACCGAAATGCGCGCCGCCTGCGGCGATGCCCACGTCAAGGCAATTTTGGCGACCGGTGAATTGGGTACCCTGCGCAACGTCGCAAAGGCGTCGCTGGTCTGTATGATGGCGGGGGCCGATTTCATCAAGACGTCGACCGGCAAAGAGTCGGTGAACGCCACCCTGCCCGTCACTCTGACGATGATCCGCGCGATCCGTGACTACCATGACCGCACCGACATTCGCATCGGTTACAAACCCGCTGGCGGCATTTCCAAGGCCAAGGACGCGCTAGTCTATCTTTCGATGATCAAGGACGAGTTGGGCGACCGCTGGTTGCAGCCCGACCTGTTCCGCTTTGGTGCATCTTCTCTACTTGGCGATATTGAGCGGCAACTAGAGCATCATGTTACCGGAAGCTATTCCGCCGGCTGGCGGCACGCGATCGGCTAACGCCGATTTTTGAGTATTTTTGAAAAAGCGAGGACTGGGCGTATGACCGTCAAGGAGATCTTCGAGACCATGGACTATGGACCCGCCCCTGAAAGCAGCAAAGAAGCACTGGCATGGCTCGAGTCGAAAGGTCACTTTGGTCACTACATCGACGGCAAGTGGACCACGCCCGGCACCCTGTTCCCGGTGATGAACCCAGCTACGGACATGCTATTGGCGCAGGTAACCCAAGGGATGCAGGCCGATGTGGATACAGCCGTAAAGGCCGCGCGCAAGGCGCAGACAGCATGGAAAAAAGATGGACTTGCAAGAGCAATGGTCCTGTATGCCATCGCCCGGACTTTGCAAAAGCAATCGCGTCTGTTTGCGGTTCTTGAAACCCTCGACAACGGCAAGCCGATCCGCGAATCCCGCGACATCGATATCCCGCAGGCAATCCGCCATTTTTACTATCATGCGGGCATGGCCCAATTGATGGCGACCGAACTACCTGATCGGCAGGCGTTGGGCGTCTGCGGTCAAGTGATCCCTTGGAACTTTCCCCTTCTGATGCTGGCGTGGAAGATCGCCCCGGCGCTTGCCATGGGCAATACTGTCGTGCTGAAACCCGCAGAATGGACGCCGCTGACTGCCCTCCTTTTCGCCGACATCTGTGATCAAGCAGGCGTACCACCGGGCGTCATCAACATTGTCACCGGTGACGGTGAAGTGGGCGAGATGATCGTAACCGCAGAAGTGGACAAGGTCGCCTTCACCGGGTCCACCGCAGTTGGGCGCCGCATTCGCGAATTGACTGCTGGGACGGGCAAAGCGCTGTCGCTCGAACTTGGCGGCAAGGGGCCTTACATCGTGTTTGAGGATGCCGACATCGACAGCGCCGTCGAAGGTCTGGTCGATGCGATCTGGTTCAATCAGGGGCAGGTTTGCTGCGCCGGGTCCCGCCTGCTGGTGCAGGAAGGGATTGCCGACAGCTTTTATGCCAAACTGCGTGCCCGCATGGACGGGCTGCGCATCGGCGACCCGCTCGACAAATGTATCGACATCGGCGCGATCGTGCATCCGCGCCAGCGGGCCCGCATAGCAGACATGCTGGCCGCCAACACCGAAGGCGAAACCTATCAAACCGCAGCGAGAGATGGCTGCTTTTTTCCGCCGACGCTGATTACTGGCCTCTCTCCTGCTTCGCCGCTGATGCAGCAGGAAATCTTTGGCCCCGTACTTGTTGCGACCACGTTCCGCACCCCGTCAGAAGCGATCGAGATCGCGAACAGCACGCGTTATGGCCTCGCCGCCTCTGTCTGGTCAGAGAATATCAATCTGGCGCTGGACGTGGCCCCCAAGTTGGTCGCGGGTATTGTATGGGTCAACGGGACGAACATGATGGACGCTGCCGCGGGCTTCGGCGGGGTCCGCGAAAGCGGGTTCGGCCGTGAAGGCGGCTGGGAGGGACTGAGCGGATATACCAAACCGCTGGCCTCCGTCCCTCAAGAAAACCCCGTTACGGCGTTTAACGGAAAAGGCGCGCCCGACGCATTGGACCGTACTGCCAAGCTATACATTGGCGGCAAGCAGGCGCGCCCTGATAGCGGCTACTCTCGGGCGGTTTACGGCCCAAAAGGCGCTTTGCTGGGTCATACCAGCCTGGCCAGCCGCAAAGACCTGCGAAATGCAGTCGAGGCCAGCAACACGGCAAAAGGCTGGAGCACGTCGACCGGCCACTTGCGGGCCCAGATCCTGTATTATGTCGCCGAAAACCTATCTGCACGTGCGACAGAGTTCGCCGCGCGTCTGGCCGCGATGACGGGCCACGATGGC
Source organism: Loktanella sp. (assembly GCA_024635625.1). GTDB lineage: Bacteria > Pseudomonadota > Alphaproteobacteria > Rhodobacterales > Rhodobacteraceae > Loktanella. The sequence continues at coordinate 15,608 of JAGXIQ010000004.1, forward strand.
AAGGCAGAGGTTGCAGCGTCTATTGCCCGCCTGTTCAGCGCGGCGGCTTGGGCTGACAAATATGATGGACAAGTGCACGGCGTCCCGATCCGCGGCGTGGCATTGGCGATGAAGGAACCGGTTGGAACGATTGGCGTCCTTTGCCCTGACTCTGCCCCTTTGCTGGGACTTATCAGTGCAATGGCCCCTGCCATTGCGATGGGCAATCGAGTCGTAATCGCTGCGTCGCAGCCCTTTCCATTAGCAGCAACGGATTTTTATCAGGTACTGGACACGTCAGATGTACCGGGCGGCGTGGTGAACATCCTAACTGGCGACCACGCCGATCTGGCTGATCCGATGGCGCGTCACATGGATATTGACGCGGTCTGGTCCTTTTCGGACCCCGCCTTGACCAAGGGTATTGAGGCTGCAGCCGCAGGCAATCTTAAACGCACTTGGTGCGGTGCCTTGGACTGGACGCACGATAACACCAAGGCCATTTTGCCGCACGCCACAGAGGTCAAGAACATCTGGATTCCCTATGGGGCTTAAGGTCTTTTTCTCGTCTAAAAAGACTTTGGGGGCGGTTCGTAGCTCGGACCGCCCTTTTCCCCTTTTGGCTATCGCCGATCCTTTGGCTTCCAGCTGTCGAACCACCGTCGCATCTTAGATCGGCGTGCGTCCATTCGCGCCTCTACGATATCCATCCGATCACCAGCGGCGTCCATCGCAGGATCAACCATACGTTCGCGAAACTGAAACCACATTGCGCGGATCATACCGATGGCGAAGATCAGGAAGATAAAAAACGCGATATTGACCCAAGGAATAATCGTAGCATTGGGCCCGTCCACCGGCTTGATCGCAATGGCGTTGGGATAGATCGACGCCCATCGGATACGCCAGCCGTAGTGGGTCAGGCTAAACCAGCCTTCGGCACGCGCCTCTGCAGCAGCCTCGGCCTGCAAATCAGAACTGTCGAACTTAAAGTAAGGTGGCCAAATCCAGCCGGTATCCTCGTTGCGATAGACCATGACTTCGGTCGCGTCGCGTTTGATGAAACCCAGCAAAAATGTCTTTTGCTTTTGCGTGTTTATCAGCCGCAAATCGCGGGTGGGCTGATCCACGCCCCCCGAGTCTGCCTGCGCATAGAAAATCCGGTTATAGGTGCTGAAATCCGTGCGAATCACCTCTGTCGAAGTGATCCGAACAATGTCGTGTTGCGGCAGCACATAATGCAACAGCAGCCCGACAGCGAGGATCGGCAGCAACCGAAAGACAAATCCCAATGTGCGCATGTCGCCCTCCTGCCCGGTGTCAGTTCGTATTAATCACATAGACGATACCCATAAAGATCACCACCGGCACGACATAGACGAGCACCAGCAGCTTGGGTCGCAGACTGGCTAGATAAGCGGCCATCCCCGTCTCGACGAATGCCTCGCGATTCTGGCCCGTCACAGGTTCAGCGTCGTATTGTTTTTCCAGCCGCTCGCGTCGGATCGAGGCTGAATAGACGGACAGCGACAAATATATGACGCTGAGGCCAACCAGACCGAAGAAGATCAGTTTTAGAAATGCCATCTAGAACTCCTATCCCCAAGGGCCGCGGCGGGCAGGCGGCGGAACGGCGGCACCAGTTGCGACGGTTTCCGGTCCGAACAGCGTGGCCCGCATTCCTGCCTTGTCCCCAAGATAATCGCGCGCCAAAAAATCAGCGACGAAATCACGTTTAGCGTCTGGCCATGTTGCATAGGCTGCGTAAAACGCCTGTTTGTGACAGATGAACATCTGCCGCGCATCCAGCGGCGACAGCTCTGAAATGAGCATATTGACCAGATCCGCCTGCACCCCGGGACGCGCCCGCAGCGTATAGAAATAGCCCGGATCGTCACTAGTGATGCGCGGCCATGGCGCGCCTTCTTCTGCCCAGCGCACGAGGGCATGCAGAGTATGCCACGCCGGAGGCAAGGCATCCGTATAGCGGCGGGCCAAATGCCGCAGATCGCGGGCGCTGAGGTTCGACAAATCCTCGCCAGCTTCAGAGGCGACGTTGGCCAAGATGAAATCCATCTTCTGCCGCAGGATATCGCCAACCCGCTTGCTTTTGGCTTGGGCCACAGGCTCTACCAAGTCGTTCAGCTTCAGGAGACTCGCAACCGCGCTGCGATCATCGCCACCGATCACCGTAGCAATCGGCAGCTGGCCCAACTGTGCCACATCGCTCATTGCTATCGCCGCCGGGTGGCCAACACTCCGAAACACATAGAGTCCGCCAAAATGCGACGTCCAGAAGTCAGGCGTATCGTAGATCATGTGCGCCAGTTGCACCGGATTGCGGGTCACATCGCCGGTATCGCGAGCCAGATCAATCATCTGCGCGATCAGAACGTCGTCAAACCAGCCGTCGGGGCGAGTTGTGAAATCGTCGATCATGCCACCAAGTCGGGCGGCGGCGGCGATGGTTCCGGCAGTCGTATCCGCCTCTATCCGGATGCGCCTGATGTCAAACAGACGCGCCGGCGTATCCGCACTATGTACGGAGTTCACCAATTCCCCCGCCACTGCATCCTGTGCAGTCAGTGTGAACAGGGCGCTGCGATTGTCCTCGATAAAGCGCTTCAGAATCGTGCGGCTGACAGAGAAAGTTGCGTTCAGCAGCGGCGCACTGGACTGATCGGTGCTCAGCAGGATGAATTGGCGATTAACACCGCGTGGATTCAGATAAAGGTCGTCCCCCAGTTCTGCCCCAATTTCGGGACTGAATCCCGAGATATCGATATGAAACTCGTGCAGCCCTGTTTGCTTGCCGGTTAGTGCCAGCAGCGCGCGGTTGTAGCGGGCCACAAGAGCCGGACTATCGACACGGATTAGATTGCCGAACATGAGCCCCTTTGAAATCAGACGGTGCATATACGGCTTCCTACCATGGCGTGCGGACCCACAGACGTGGCAAACCCAGTAACGAGATCCCCGCCATGGGCGCCCAAATGATCGCCGCGCTTAGCCCCAGTCGCCCAAAATAAACGATATTGCCAATCAAACCTTGATCCAAAAGTCGTCCAATCGTCACCCCGGCATTCCAATAGGCCCAGATAAAAAACAACGACGTGATCGTTGTCACCGTGATCGCCGACAACAGAGCATTTAATAATAAGGCCTTAAACCCTTCGGGCAGCACCATCGACCACAGCTTTGGTACCAGCCATCCCAGCAAACCAAGGGTCAGGGCGGGTAGAAGCAACCCGTCGTTCATGCGCCGCGTCCCGCAGCATAACGCCTGCGGGCCTCCTCCATCCGTTGCATCTCGCGGACAGCGTTGTCGATGGCGACTTCGTCGGATTTGTCAGCATACCGGAATTCACTGTCAGCGTAGCGGTTGATTTCCTGCAGAACCATGTCCGTCGTGATCGGCTTGCGCAATTCACGGATCATGCCGGACTTGGTGTCGTAGTCCCGGCGCAAGAACAAATCCGGATTGTCCATCCACTCGTCTGGAAGTTCAAAGTCCATCGCGCGTACTTTGACCGCATCGGTAATGTTCTTGATCGCGCGACCGGTAAAGCGATCATCGGCCTGTTGAATGGCTTTCAGATAGGTGCCCAGCTTAGCCAGCGTGTCCAGATCGCCATACTGCGCCTGTACCCGTTCGAACACGCGCATCAGGCCTTCTTCGTGGGGGCGGGCGTGGCTGGCGTAGCTGGCGGCGACCGCTTTCTTTATCGCCTGTGCCGCAAAGGCGTCATGTTCGCCTAGCGGGATATCATGGTTTTTGCCCATCAACAGTGACAGGATGTCGATGTAATCTTCACGGCTTTGCGGCCCGTCCACGAGGAACCGCGCGCCCGCCCTCTGTCGTAAAGCATCGTCGACATTCTCTGGGTAGTTGCTGAACATCCCAAAGGTGCAATTGCCGCGCACGACCGTATTGGCCCCGGCAAAACTTTCCATCAGCACGGCCGTGATCTCCAACTGGCCCGCGCTGGACTGCCGGTCACCCCGTTTTCCGGCCAATTGGTCGATATCGTCAATGGTGCCAAAACCAATAACAGCAGGGTCTACAATATTCGTGATAAAGGCCTTGGCATTCTGCCCGGACTTGCCTTGATAGCTGTCGATATTGTCAGTGCTCAGGTTCTGATACCGAAATGGATAACCGGCATTGTCGCAATAGCCTGCAATAAGTCCCGCCATCATCTGGATCAGGGTCGTCTTACCTGTTCCCGGCTTTCCGTCGCCCATAAAGGTAAAGATAAAGCCACCCAGATCTGCGAAAGGGTTCAGTCGCCGATCGAAATCGTAGGCCATCAGCATCTTCGAAAGCCGCAGTGCTTGCGCTTTCGCGATGTGATTGCCAACGACCTCTTCGGGCGTCTTAAAACTCATCGTCAGCACAGTGCTTTTTCGCGCGTGAGGCGCCGCAAAACCCCGCACCGTGAAATCGTCAGCCGCGATATTCCAGGTCGCCTGATTAAACGCCTCCAGCCCGGGCGCTGACGCACCGCGCGCTGCCACCTTCTCGGCAAGCGCATCGCAAAACGCGATGACTGTTGCGACAAGGGTGCCATCGTTTGCCGCATGAGCGGCTATATCCTGATCCAGCTCCCACAAAGCACCGTTTAGTGCCAGCGGGGCGTTATCCGTCAAAACCTCTTCGACCACAGAAAGGTCCACCGTCTCTGTCCCCGCTTGATCGGCCAGAAGAAAACCAGTGGCAGAGGCAAATACGAACAGCGTCACCAAAGCCTCGGCTTCGATCAACGGCACAAAGCCCGCGCGTCGATCGTCAGACAGTGTTCCATCAAGGCTGGCGCGTTTCAGGGCAACCAGACCGGTCCGATCCGCGATCTGATCAGCAACTGCCATCGCGATGGCGATTCCGCGCCGCAGCGACTGCGTGACATGAGCCTGCACGGGCGTAACCAGATCGCCGTCGGCCACGGTTGCTATCCGGCTGCGCAAATCGACGCCGTCCGAAACGGCAGTACGCCGCGTCACCAGCCCCGGCGTCGTGCTGCGAAACGCACGGCGCGTTCCGATCCCGGCAGAGCGTTCCTCGCGCGTGTCGCTAGCCGTTGCTTTCGCCAAACGCGGCGCATGATCAACACGATTGAGCAATGCCAAGGCACGGTCGTAATGCGCCCGGATATCCGCCTCGCGCAGTTCCATCTGATCGCCGATCTCGCTCATCGTGGGAACATCCTTCGTTCTCGCTTTTTTCGAAATACACCCGCCAGAGGCTCCGGCGCCGCCACACCCCTACCGGTAGCTTCTGACACGCCCATCATTACCCACGACGAACTTGCGTACATTGCCAAAACCCTCGGGGCGCCGTTCGGCCAAGGCTTGATAGGGCCGCGCAGGCATGATCAGCGATCGCTCCATCCGACTTAGCCCCCGATCCTGTGCCATCTGATCGAAAGGATCGCGGGCAAAGATCTGGCGTTCCACCGTGCCGAACCAGCCGGATTTCACCTTCTCGACTCGCTCTGCCTGCAACTCTTCCTCTGTCCACACTAGCGCCCAATCCTCGCCAATGGGGCTTTGTGCGACCTCTAGGATCTCGCGCAGCGGGCCAGTTTGCATAGTAAAGGCATGGGAATACATTGGACCGATGTGAAACCGCCGCAGACGCACCGGATGAAGGTCATCGAAATCTTCGTCAAAGCCGCTGGCAATTGTCATCAGCTTCAACCCGGCCAATGATTGCGCCATCAAATGCGACTGTGCCAGCGGCCATCGCCGATCATCCTTTGGCAGACCAATGCGGCCTGCATCCTCGACATCCATCAGATAAAGCGTCGGCAGGTTTTCCTGACTGTCGTACACGGCCCAATGCACCAAAAAGTGCCGTCTATCGCCACTTGTGCTTAGGAACACTGCCTGCGGATCGTTTCGCGGCCAAAACTGGCCACCCTTGACCAACTCTTCATAATAAAGCCGCTGCGACAAGGCGTATTGCAGCTTCGTTGGAATCGTCAGATCACCCACAATCTGCCCTACCATCTGCCGCTTCAAATCGTCGACGGATGGCATGCCAACCAGATGTTGCCGCGCCTGCAGTGCGTCGTTCGCCATTTCCAGTAGTTCTTGATAGACGGGAAACCCGCTGTCGACGCGGTCCATCGTCAACTGCCCAGCATGCGCCGCGCGGCCCGCGAAATGGTATTTATGGGCCAACGCAGAGAATGTGTGGTTCAGGCCTGCCAGATACCCCGTCAGCGCCCCGATATCCGCCTTCGACAACCGCCCTTCCGCCTGCATCGTCGCAGCAACCTGCGTCAGGTGCCGCGTGATACGAGCGAACTTGCCAAAATAGCGTCGGGTGACGCGGGTATCCGCAAGCCGAAAGTGATCAAGCGCAAGGTCAGAGTCTGCCACCGACCCGCGCCTTATTCGGCATTATACTGATTGCTGTCGTGCTTCTCGACGATCTTGGCAAAGCGACGCATGAAGCGTTCGTCAGCTTTTGCCTTCTGCTCCAGCACTTCGCGGGCAAAGACCATATGATCACCGTGTGCTTCCAGCATATCAGCCATCCGGCTGTTGGTTGCAGCACCGATGGCAGCCATTGCGGTCTGCGCTTCTTGGTCCGTCTTAACCCCGATCTCGTTGATGCGGTGGGCGACGTCCTGCTGCTGCGCGGTCTTCAGCGACTTGGACAAGGCATCATACAGCACGACACGCTGCTTGGTATCGGTCTGTAACTTGTTGATCAGAACCATCTGCGTCGCTGCCTGGTTTTGCAGACTGTCGATCCAAGTTTTCCCTTTTTCGATATAGCGTTCAAGCGTTTGACTTTGCGCTAATTGAACCTGTTCGGCCTGCACAAGCTCGTTATATCGGGTGTTCAGGGCAGCCAACTCGCTTTCGAGCTTCGTGCGTGCCTGCGCGTCTTGTTCGACGCTGATCTTATTTTCCAGCGTGATGATCGCAGGATCCATACCCTGCACGTCGGCGCGAACGCGCTCCAGCTCTGACACAGCGACTTCGCGGTCTGACAGGGTGGCGGTCAAGTTGCCTTCAACGCGGGCTTTTTGATCGTTCAGCATTTCCAGCTGACTTTGTAGCAACCGCGTGATGACATCAGATTTTGAAATCAGATCCTGCAATTTATCGTCGACACTGGCCTGCCGCATCCGCTCTTCGCGCATGGAATCAGATTTGCCCTTTGAAAAGAATCCGATCAACTTTTCAGAAGTCGTCTTTGACCGCATCTCTTCGAAGTCTTTAGAAAACCCGGCGGTCACATCGTCCAGACCCATGATCAGTTCCGCGATGTTCGCGTTCATCAGGTCGGTGTGGGCATGGACGTCGTCCAGCGTAGCGTTTTCGATATCGATAGAGACATCCGTACCCGCGGCCATTTTTTGCCGTGCCGTTTCGATCCGGCCGGTCAGCGTTGCGATCTTGTCCTGCGCCGCAGCAACCTGTGCTTTGCTATCTTCGATCTGCTGGTCAAACGTGCTCATCGCGCCCCTCACATGCCATTGATGCAACCGAGATAAGCGGTCACATCATGTTTACCAAGACGTTCAACACGTCTTTGGGGCATTTTAGGGGCGCAATGTGGCCTAGTTGCTAGCGAGTTGCGACAGATCAGGCTTCTTGTCGTTGGCAAGTGCTTCCTGACCCAAAAGCTCATCTGCGCTGATGATCTTTGGCGGCAATTCGCGGCCACGGTTAAAGTATTCAGGGTCCACGCGCAGGGCTTCGGCTTCTGACCGGATATTGATCGTCATCGGCAATGAGACGTTATTGTAGAGATGGATGATGTCCTGATTGAACATACGGATGCACCCGGCAGAACCCGAATTGCCGATCGATCCCAAATCGTTGGTACCATGGACCCGGTAATACGTGTCGCGCCCATTCCGATAGATATACAGCGCACGCGCGCCAAGAGGACTGCGCAGACCGCCGGGGATACCATTTCGGAAAGAACCATAGACCTCTGGCTCTGTCGCCAGCATGTTCGCGGTCGGCGTCCAACCCGGCCACGCCTTTTTATCCTGAATCGTAGCCAGACCTGACAACGTGCGGCCCTGTCGACCGACACCGACGGGATAGCGCGTTGCAGTGCCATCATACTTCACATGGTACAGGAACTTGCCATAGGGATCGACGTCGATCGACCCTTGCGGCGCCTCGCCGGTATAGATCCCTTCCATCCGGCGATTGACGCCTTGCGTGTATTCCAGTGGGATTGCCGGCATATCGTAACCAGCGTCCCGCAGCGGGCCATATTCTGGCAACCAGTTTACCTGCGGCGCGACAGGCGCTGAATCGGGAACGCGCGGTGCGCAGGCGGCAGCAGACGACGCCAACAACATGACCCCGAAGGACCTGCGGGAAAGTACGGAAGACAAAGTCATGGGGCAGCACCACAAATAGATTTCCGCCGTAACTAGCAGCCCAAGCAAAAATGGCAATGCAGAGCTACCCCATGACGCAATTTAGTGTGTCACACGACATTGCCATCCGGGCCAAAGGGATATCCTGTGACATCCTCGTTACCATCGGGTGTCATGAACAGAATGTCATGTTCCCGGTATCCGCCAGCACCGGGCTGGCCTTCTGGTATCGTCAGCATCGGCTCCATACTAATGACCATTCCCGGCTCTAACACCGTGTCTATATCCTCACGCAGCTCCAAACCCGCCTCCCGACCGTAATAATGCGACAGAACCCCAAAGGAATGGCCGTAGCCGAAGGTGCGGTATTGCAGAAGGTCGCGGTCAGACAGGAAGGCATTAATTTGCGCTGTCACATCAGCGCACGACACACCCGGTTTTAACAAAGACATACCAAACCTGTGCGCGGCCACGTTCGCCTCCCAGATGGCAAGGGACGCGGCATCGACTTCTCCAACGAACAGGGTACGCTCCAGCGCCGTATAATAGCCGCTGATCATCGGAAACGTATTCAGCGAAAGAATGTCGCCACGTTGAAGGATTCGAGAGGTGACCGGATTGTGCGCCCCGTCGGTGTTGATGCCCGACTGAAACCAAGCCCAAGTGTCGCGATATTCTGCATCCGGAAAGCGCTTCGCAATCTCAAGCTCCATCGCGTCGCGTCCTGCCATCGCGACGTCGATCTCTCGCACACCCTCTTTAATGGAATCGCGGATGGCGTATCCCCCAACGTCAGCAACAGCTGCCGCCTGTCGGATCAGATCAAGCTCTGCCTGTGACTTGTGCATCCGCTGGGTCATCGTCAAAGGCGCGACATCTATGACGGCTTTCGGCGCGAGGAAGGTATCAAGCTTACCTCGCTGCACCAATGTCATGTGATCGCACTCTATACCGATAACGCGCCCCACGCCCGTTACTGACAGGATCGCCCGCCAATAATTGTCGCGCTGCCAGTCAGTATAGGTGATGTTGTCGCCATGGCTCCGCCGCCACGGTTGGCCAGCATCAATGCCAGCGCTGATGGTCACGGATTCGGATTGGGTGACGACAAGGCCGTAAGGCCGCCCAAAGCTGCAATACAAAAAACCGCTATAATAAGCGATATTGTGCATCGAGGTCAGCACACAGGCTTCGACTCCAGCTGCGTCCATAATGTGGCGCAGACCCGCCAGCCGTGCGTCGTATTCGGTGGGGGCGAAGGGCAGAACCCTGTCCCCTTGGTGAAAGCTATAAAATTCTGGGCGATTCATTTTGTCAGACCCTTTAGACACGGGGTCATTGTGGACCCCGAAAGGTCCCGGCGTTCAGGACGGTCGCGTGGTTTCCGTGGCGACGCCATCGCCACACGCAGATCACAGATTACAGATTACAGATTACAGATTACAGATTACAGATTACAGATTACAGATTACGCCAATGCGCTTGCAAGGCAAGGCCCGTCGCGCCACGGTGGCATTATGGGCGATTTGATAGGCAAAACGGCAATTGTGACAGGCGGCGGATCGGGCTTTGGGGCCGGGATCGCAGAGGCCTTTGCGCGTGCAGGGGCCAAGGTGCTGATTGCCGATATCGACGGTGACGCCGCGCGCGTTGTCGCGGCCCGGATCAACGGTTACGCCGCGACATGCGACGTTTCGGATAACACGTCAGTAGGCCAACTTGCCTACCACGCCGCTGACATGCTGGGCGACGTTGATATCTTCGTCAACAACGCGGGCATTACCCACCTGCCTGCCCCGATGGAAGATGTGACAGAGGCAGACTTTGACCGTGTCCTCGCCGTCAATGCCAAGTCTGTTTATCTAACGGCCCGCCATTTTACCCCCGCCATGAAGGCACGGCGCAAGGGTGCGATCCTGAACATAGCATCGACGGCGGGTGTATCCCCACGCCCGAAACTGAACTGGTACAACGCGTCAAAGGGCTGGATGATCACAGCCACCAAAGCGATGGCCGTCGAACTGGCACCTTTTGGCATTCGCGTAAACGCTTTGAACCCGGTGGCAGGTGAAACGCCACTGTTGCCCAGCTTTATGGGTGGCGACACGCCGGAACTGCGGGCAAAGTTTTTGGCAACCATCCCCTTGGGCCGGTTTTCGACACCACAGGATCTTGGTGCTGCCGCAACCTTCCTGTGCAGTGACGCGGCCGGACTCATCACCGGCACAGCACTCGAAATTGACGGAGGTCGCTGCATATGAACCTGACTGCCCTGCTGAACCGCCTGATGCGCTATGTCGCCCGGCGGGGTCTGCGCGACGTTGCTAAGCTGATCCCGTCTGAAAGCACGCGGCTGGAACAACCCCACCGCCCCGTCCATCTTGAAGAGGGGAACCTGCAGCTACATCTGTTCGGCGCAAATTTTGACAGTCAGGAACAGGCCGAAACGTTCTGTTCTGCCCCATCTGGAACCGACCTGCCCAGCCAACTGACCCAAGAACTAGACGGCGCCTTCATCGACGAGGCCGAGGTCGAGGTTGTCCGTGGCGACATCCAGCGTCGATTGCTCGAATTCCTTTCAACAGAAGAGGCGGATGACGTCCTGCTGCGCCTCGCGGGCGACGATACGCTGATCATCATTACTGAAAACGCATTCAATGAAATGCCATACACGCTCGATGACACAGCCCATCTGACCTATTTAGGTCATATCGTCGTCGTCGTGTGACTTTGCGAAATCTGATCACCGATATCCCTGGGCTGGTGGCAGGCCACGCACACGACACATTCATCAGATCAGGCGTCACAGTTTTAACGGCTGATGCTCCATTTACCTGTGGCGTCCACGTCATGGGTGGCGCACCCGGCACGCGCGAAACCGACCTATTGGCACCGGACAAATTAGTGGAACAAGTCGATGCGCTAGTTCTGTCCGGGGGATCGGCACTGGGCCTTGATGCAGCGTCTGGCGTAGCAAATGCGTTGCGCGCGCAGGAGCGCGGCTTTGCAGTTGAGGATCAGCGCGTACCGATCGTGCCCGCAGCAATCCTGTTTGATCTGCTGAACGGTGGGGAAAAGGACTGGGCGCAAAACCCCTATGCTGCGCTCGGGGCACAGGCTCTTGCATCTGCAGATGACACGCCCGCCCTCGGCACAGTCGGTGCAGGCTTTGGTGCAACCACTGCCACGCTTAAAGGCGGCCTTGGCCAAGCCTCTGCTATGCTGCCGGGTGGGATTATCGTCGCCGCCATGGTCGCGGTGAACGCATTGGGTTCGGCCACGGTCGGTGACGGCCCGCATTTCTGGGCCGCCCCGTGGGAAGTGGACGGTGAATTCGGTAACATCGGCCCAGCCCCGACTTACCCAACTGGGCGTCCAGCGATGAAGGGCGACGCACGCAATACGACCATTGGCATCGTCGCCACCAACGCCAAACTGACACAGGCCCAATGCACCCGCCTTGCCACCGCCGCCCACGACGGCTTTGCGCGTGCACTACTACCAAGCCATACGCCCTTTGACGGAGACCTGATCTTTGCTGCTTCCCACGGCGAAGTTACTTGCGACGATCTCGCATGGTTAGGCCACGCCGCTGCGACCTGCATGGCACGTGCCATCGCCCGCGGCATCTATTATGCCCGCTCCGATGCATCGGGCCCGGTTCCATCTTATCAAGAGGCGTTTGGGGTGTAGGTCTCATTCTTCTTATGACATACTCCGCAACCCACACGGGACATCATTCCCTATACCACGCCGTCGCCCGAACCGACCACTGCAGAGGTCAAATCCGACCCCGCATTCTCTAGCCCGGCGATGATATCAAAATGATGCCGCCCCTCGCGCACAACGACGGGGCATTTCCATGCATCGCCCAACCACTGGGCCTGATTCAGAAAAACAGGTCTTTCGGCACCACCGACCCAGACTGTCACGGGCACCTGCGGCACAGGCTGGTGAACCGGGCTTTCCGCCCGTGCAACAGCCTGATCCAGACCGAAATCGGCATTCATGCTGGTCTTCAAAAACGGTTCTAAATCCGACAGTGGAGAGATTGGAACAACCCCCGTCACGCGGTCCAGCCAATCGCCGGCAACCTTAGGGTCCAGCATCCTTGCAACCAGATGCCCACCCGCCGAATGCCCGGTCAACCGCAGCGGACCGGAATAACGGGCCGCGATGACGTCAATTGCCGCTGCGATCTGGCGCGTGATTTGCGGGATCGTCACATCGGGGCACAAGTCGTAGTCCACGACTGCGACACGCCACCCACGCGCCAGCGGCCCGGCCGCCAGATGCGTCCACAGGTCTTTGTCAGTGCTCCGCCAATAGCCACCATGCACAAAAACGACTATCCCCTGCGCCTCTCCGTCCGGTGAGAACAAGTCAAAGACCTCTCGCGGGCGGTGGCCATAGGACTGATTCAGCGCACTGGGCACTACCGCGCGAAACGCTGCCGCTTTTTCGCGCCAAACCGGGGCAAAACTATCCCCCTGCGGAATATGCGGCCCGTTTGCATAAGCGTCGTCCAATTCCATTCCGTTTTCCTTTCCGATCCCGACACTATATGCCAACCGCAACACTATCCTGAAATGCGGAGGGCACCATGCTTGACCAGAAAACAGACCTCGCAAGCCAACTCAAGCGGCCAGACCTATTGTGCCAGCAGGCCTTTCTGGCTGGCGAATGGGTCGATGCGAAATCCGGCAAAACTATCGACGTCGTGAACCCGGCCCGTGGCGATGTTATCGCGACCGTGCCAGACCTTTCGCGCGAAGAAATAAAGATTGCCATCGCCGCCGCCGAAGAGACCCGCAAAGCTTGGGCCGCGCAGACGGGCAAAACACGCGCTGCCGTCATGCGGAAATGGTACGACCTGATGATGGAACACCAAGAGGACCTTGCCATCATCATGACAGCCGAACAGGGCAAGCCGCTGGCTGAAGCCCGTGGTGAAGTCGCTTACGGGGCCGGATTCATTGAATGGTTTGGCGAAGAGGCCAAGCGTAATTACGGCGAAACCATTCCCGGCCACACACCCAACACGCGCATCATGGTGATCAAACAGCCGATCGGCGTGGCCGCGGCGATCACACCTTGGAACTTTCCCAACGCCATGATCGCCCGCAAGGTCGCCCCTGCATTGGCCGTTGGCTGTGGTTTCGTCGTGCGCCCCGCGTCACTGACACCTCTGTCCGCTCTTGCTATGGGTAAACTTGCCGAAGAAGCTGGCGTACCGAAGGGCGTCTTTTCGGTCGTTACTTCGTCGTCTTCCTCCGAGGTTGGCAAGGAATTCTGCGAGAACCCCGTCGTGCGCAAGCTGACGTTTACCGGATCGACAGAAGTGGGTCGCATCCTTCTGAAGCAAGCTGCCGATCAAGTCATGAAGTGCAGCATGGAACTCGGTGGCAATGCGCCGTTCATCGTGTTCGATGACGCCGACATTGACGCCGCAGTTCAGGGCGCCATTGCCTGCAAGTTCCGTAACAACGGTCAAACCTGCGTATGCGCGAACCGCATCTACGTACAAAAAGGCGTCTATGACGAATTCGCCCAGAAACTTAAGGTTGCGGTTGAAGCACTGAAAGTCGGCGATGGACTGACCGAAGGGACCGACCTTGGCCCACTGATCGAGCCATCCGCCATCAAAAAGGTGAAAGAGCACATGCAGGACGCGCTGGACAAAGGCGCTAAGCTACTGTCGGGCGGATCGGATCACGAACTTGGCGGGCAATTTTTCCAGCCGACAATCATGACCGGCGTCACGCAGGACATGAAGGTTGCGACCGAAGAAACTTTTGGCCCCTTTGCGCCGCTGTTCATGTTCGAGGACGAGGACGAGGTCATCGCAATGGCCAACGATACGATCTTTGGTCTGGCTAGCTACTTCTACGCCAAGGACTTAAGCCGCGTATACAAGGTGCAAGAAGCGCTGGAATACGGCATCGTCGGCGTGAACACTGGCGTCATCTCCACCGAAGTCGCCCCCTTTGGCGGCGTCAAGCAGTCCGGTCTAGGCCGTGAAGGCAGCCACCGCGGCACCGATGACTACCTCGAAATGAAGTACATCTGCACGAGCGTCTAATACTCGTTCAGAATTCTAATGCTAAACGAAATCAGGCCAGCCGCACGTGTTGGGGCTGGCCTGTTAATGCAGCACAAGTGGTGCCGCAGCTGTTCGGACTTGCACCTGCGTTGTTGTCAGGCGAAATACCCAGTAACTTTTTAAACTGTAATCTGTTAGGGTACTCATGCGCGCCCCACTGCATCCCGCCGAACCGGAACGCCTGCTAACGCTTGCGGAATACGACGTTGTCGACACCCCCGCCGAGGCGGACTTTGATGAAATCGTAGCGTTGGCCTCTCGCATTTGCGAAACAAAGGTGTCTTTGGTGTCTTTGGTCGATGAATCCCGCCAATGGTTCAAAGCCTCGCATGGCTTCGACGGTATAGACACCCCGCGCGAGGCCGCAATTTGTAGCCATGCGCTGCTGCAAGATGATATTCTTGAAATTCCCGACACGACCGTGGACCCGCGCACAGCGGACAACCATCTTGTCGTAACAGAGCAGGGGATGCGGTTCTACGCGGGCGTGCAACTGCGCGCGCCCAACGGCCTGCCGATTGGCACCCTTTGCGTACTCGACACGGTTCCGCGCAAGCTGACAGAGCTGCAACGTCAGACCCTGCGGACACTGGCCAATCAGGTCATGACCCAGCTGGAACTACGCCGCACTTTGCGCAATCAGGAAATTCTGCGCGGAGAGATGGATCACCGCGTCAAGAACTCGCTGCAGACAGTGCAATCGATGATAAGACTTTATGCCAGCAAAATCACCGATGCCGATGCGTTGACCGCCTTTGGCGCGATAGAACGGCGGCTGGCGGCGATCGTAGCGCTGCACCGTGAACTGCACCAATCCAGCAGCATCGCACAGGTCAAGATGCGGCCTTTCCTAAGCGGCGTGATGAGCCATCTTGCGGCGACTTGCCCAGACAACATCTCGATCACAACAGATATTGCTGAATTCGACCTCGCCTCGACCGAGGCGACTGCGCTTGCCGTCGTCGCGTCCGAATGCGTCGCAAATGCGATCAAACACGCGTTTCCGCAGGATCGCGCTGGAAAAATCAATGTCTCGCTTGCCTATACACCAGAAGGCGATGTGCGGATGATTTGCCGCGACAACGGTGTGGGTGCGGTGCAGGATGTGGCACAACACGATCCGCTGACTTCGCTGGGGCTACGCATCATGGACGCCTCTGCCCAACAGATAGGCGCCCAAATGGACCGGCGTAGCACCAGCGACGGATACGTGGTCGAAATGACCTTTCGGCCCGGTCAGTCCTAATCCGGCAGATCGGCGGCGGGGATCATCGCAAAGAATTCCCCACCGGAACGCAATCCGAACCAATCGGTCCCGTCGACCGTGGCAACCTCGCCAAGTTCGACAAGGCGGTAAAAGCTTTTGCGGTCGATCAACGCTTCCAGTCGGTCTCGGACAAGGACATACGGCGCAGGCTCACCCGTATCGGCATCCCGCTCGACGCGGATCGGATGCGCTGCGTCTGCAGTCACGGTGTCGCCCACGTTAGTTTCAAATACCAGATCGTCACCTTTACGTTGAAAATCGACAGCGACAAAGGGCGCGTCCTCGACGGTGATCCCGACCTTTTCAACCGGAGTGACCAGAACGTAGCCGTCGTCATCATGACGCAGGATGGTCGAAAACAACTTGACCAGCGCCGGGCGTCCTATGGGTGTGCCCTGATAGAACCAGGTCCCATCCCGCGCAATCCGCATGTCGATATCGCCGCAATGGGGCGGATTCCACTGATGAACCGGCGGCATTCCCCGCCCCGCTTGCGCCTTCTGGGCTGCGGCCGCGATGCCGTCCGCATCGGGGGTCACGTTCTTTTGTGCGTCTGTTGCTTTTGCCATTGGGGCCAACCGGGATAAGTGCTGATATACCAGACATAGAGTAGCAGGGAGCATTGTCATGTCCGACACCGACGATCTGGTCGCAGGGATCGAAACGCTTGGCGTAAAACTGGGTCAGGCCCGCGCATCTATTGCAAGCCGTTTTCTGGGACAGGACCGCGTCGTAGACCTGACGCTAACCGCCCTGATCTGTGGCGGTCACGCCGTTCTGATCGGTCTGCCGGGATTGGGCAAGACCCGTTTGGTCGATACCCTGTCCACTGTTATGGGCCTAAACGGCAACCGCATTCAGTTTACGCCAGACCTGATGCCCGCCGATATCCTTGGGTCCGAAGTTTTGGATAGCCTGCCTGACGGGACCCGCCAATTCCGCTTCGTCGAAGGCCCGATCTTTTGCCAACTTCTGATGGCGGACGAAATCAACCGCGCCTCGCCTCGCACCCAATCAGCCTTGCTGCAGGCGATGCAAGAGAAGGAAGTCACCATTGCGGGCCAACATCGCCCGCTGGGACGTCCATTCCACGTTCTTGCAACGCAGAACCCGATTGAGCAGGAAGGCACCTATCCCCTGCCAGAGGCACAATTGGACCGCTTTCTTGTGCAAATTGACGTGCCTTACCCAGACCGAGCGACCGAGCGTGATATCCTGATCGCCACCACCGGCGCGACAGAGGCTGAATCCACCGCGGTATTCACTGCCGACGAGTTGCTGGCCGCACAGACCCTGCTGCGCAGGATGCCAGTGGGCGATACAATCGTGGAAATGATCCTCGACCTTGTCCGGTCCTGCCGTCCCGATGCTGAAGCACCAGTTGCAATCCGAAACGCTGTCAGCTGGGGTCCCGGCCCCCGCGCCGCGCAGGCGCTGATGCTTTGCGTGCGCGCACAGGCCTTGCTGGAAGGGCGCCTTGCCCCCACGCCAGACGATGTGCGCGCGATGGCAGGTCCTGTGCTCAAACATCGTATGGCACTTTCCTTTGCGGCCCGCGCACGAGGTGAAGACCTTGATGCGATTATCGACAGCATCGCCGCAAACGTGACCCGGACTGCCCGCGCCGCATGAATGACGCCCTCGCCCTCCGCGCCGCAGCCGAGCAACAGGCGAGCGCTCTGCCTCCCCTGCTCGCGGCAGCCGAGCATCTTGCCAGCACCGTCATCCTTGGTGATCACGGACGGCGGCGGGCGGGCACTGGTGATACCTTTTGGCAATATCGGCCAGCGCAAAGCACGGACCATGCCCGCAGCATCGATTGGCGAAGATCGGCAAGGTCCGATGCCAGCTTCGTGCAGGACAAAGAATGGCAAATCGCGCAGTCGGTCGTTTTTTGGGTAGACCGTGGGGCGTCCATGCGTTTTGCCTCTTCTGAAAATATTCCCGAAAAAGCCACCGTTGCGCGACTCTTAGCGCTCGCCTGCACTATTCTACTGATCCGCGGCGGCGAACGTGTTGGCATGACCGGCAGCGACCTGCCCCCGCGACGCGGCACCCTGCAGATCGCCCAGATGGCCAGCCTGCTATCGCAAGACGATGAAGCCGACTATGCCCTGCCAGAGGCCCGCGGCATGCTGCCTCATTCCCGCGCAGTCTTCGTCTCTGACTTCATGGGCGACATGGCCCCCATCGAGGCCGCCCTGACCAGCGCGGCAGACCGCGGCGTACGCGGCGCGCTTGTTCAAATACTCGACCCGCAAGAGGAAGCTTTTCCATTCGACGGCCGCACAATCTTTGAATCCATGACCGGTGCGCTACGCCACGAAACGCTTAAGGCCGGCGACCTGCGCAATCGCTACCTTGACCGCCTCGCCGCCCGTAAGGATCACCTGACGCAGCTTGCCCGTACGACCGGCTGGCAGTTCAGTACCCACCATACCAATGCCCCCGCCACGCAGGCGCTGCTCTGGCTTTACCAGTCCCTTGCTAAGCCCGCATGACCGCAGACATGACCCTAGGGGTAACTTTCCCATTCGTTGAAAACATGCCGAGGTTTGGGGCAAAGCCCCAAGTCAGCACGACACCCAATAAAAGGCTCGCCTGATGTTCACCCTCGGCCCTATCGCCTTCACCGCGCCTTGGCTTTTGCTTGGACTGATCGCGTTGCCTATCCTGTGGATTCTGCTGCGCGCCGTACCACCTGCCCCAATCCGCCGACGCTTTCCCGGTGTGGCCTTGTTGTTGGGCCTAACGGATGCGGAAAGCCAATCTGATCGCACGCCGTGGTGGCTATTGCTGCTTCGCTTGGCAGCCATCGCCGCGATTATTATCGGCTTTGCAGGACCGGTGCTGAACCCGCAGGCAGCGCGGCCCGGCACCGCCCCACTGCTGATCATCGCAGATGGCACTTGGGCCGACGCCCGCGACTGGGAGGCGCGCACCGATCGGATAGCGGCATTACTAGATGACGCTGCACGTTCAGGCCGTACGGCGGCAGTCGTCACCCTGACGGCTGCTCCTGTCGACGGTCCTGACTTTCAATCGGCAGAGGTGACATCGCAGCGCCTACCCAACCTCTCTCCCGCCGCGTGGCAGCCCGACGCAGCCACCGTAGGCGTGTTTTCCGAGACGCTGACAGGTCGGTTCGACACATTCTGGCTGTCCGACGGGCTAGCCCGCGACAGCCGCGCTACGTTGCTGGCTGAATTGGAATCCCACGGCACCGTTACAGTCTTTCAGACGCCGCGCAGCATCGTCGTCCTGCGCCCCGCAAGGTTCGAGGACGGCAATATCGTCCTCTCTGCTGCACGTACCCCCTCTGGTCCTGCATTAAGCGTACCGGTGCAAGCCATCGGCCTCGATCCCGCCGGGGCAGAGCGTGTGTTGGCTGCAGTAGATATGAATTTTCCCGCTGGGTCCGACGTTGGCGAAGTCACGCTGTCCTTACCGCCTGAACTGCGCAACCGGATCAGCCGCTTTGCCGTCGCTGCCACACGGTCGGCCGGGGCCGTCACACTGACAGATGACGCCCTTCGACGTCGAGAAGTCGCCCTGATCGCAGGTGGCGGTGATGCCGAAGGCCTAGATCTGCTATCGCCGCTTTACTATTTACGAGAAGCCCTTTCGCCGACTGCAGACCTGATCGATGGCACGCTGGATGATGTTTTATTGGCGAACCCGGATGTCATCGTACTCGCGGATGTCGCAAATCTGGCGGCGACCGAACAAGAAGGACTGCTGCAATGGGTCGAAGGCGGCGGCCTGCTGCTGCGCTTTGCCGGTTCACGCCTTGCCGCGTCGGACGTCGGCCGCACCACCGAAGATCCGCTGTTGCCAATCCGGTTACGCGCTGGTGGCCGCAACGTCGGCGGCGCGATGAGCTGGGGCGAGCCTAAGACACTCGCCCCATTTCCCGAAGGATCACCGTTCTTTGGGCTCGCCGTGCCAGACGACGTGACTGTGACGTCGCAGGTCGTCGCACAACCGGATCCTACCTTGGCTGATCGGTCCATTGCGCAACTTGCCGACGGCACCCCGTTGGTGACGCGCAAGACGTTGGGCGAAGGTCAAATCGTTCTGGTCCATGTCACCGCCAATGCCGAATGGTCAACGCTGCCGCTATCGGGCCTGTTCGTGCAAATGCTCGAGCGGTTGGCGGTCACTACCCGACCCTCCTCACCCGACGCCACGGAACTTGACGGTACGATTTGGTTGCCTCAGGCGCAGCTTAGCGCCTTCGGGCAGTTGAATGATGCCACTTCAGAGGCCGGGATTGCGGGCAACGTCTTGGCGCGAGGTACCGCCGGACCGGACCTGCCGCCGGGCCTTTACGCCAGTGAAGACGCGCGGATTGCCGTCAACGTCGCTGGGCCTGATACGATAATTTCCACCGCTCAATGGCCTGCCCGCATTGTAGTAGAGGGGCTAGAGATCGCGCGCGAAACTCTCCTGAAGGGCTGGTTGCTTGCTGCAGCACTGGTGCTGCTGATGTCGGATGTCATCGCGTCGCTTGCCGTTGGCGGACGTCTAAAAGGGCCACGGGCCGATGTCGCCGCAGCGGCACTGCTTGCGCTGCTTGTCGGATTTTCAACGCACCCAGTCGCCGCGCAAACCGCTGACGATTTTGCCATCGCGGCAACAAGCAACGTCGTGTTAGGTTACGTTATAACAGGCGATACCGAGACTGACGAGATATCGGATGCTGGTCTGCGTGGCCTGTCCGACACACTCTACCGTCGCACATCTATCGAGCCCGCAGCCCCAATGGCGGTCGATCTGGAAACCGATGAACTGGCGTTCTTTCCGTTTCTTTACTGGCCGGTCATCGCAAACGCGCCCCTGCCGAGCCGCGACGCCTATGCCAAGCTGAACCGCTACTTGCGGTCCGGCGGCATGATCCTGTTCGACACTCGTGACGCTGACACAGCTCGTTTTGGATCATCCAGCCCCGAGGGCCGCGCCTTGCAAGCTATTGCCCGCACGCTGGACATCCCGCCGCTGGAACCGATCCCAGATGATCATGTCCTGACGCGAACCTTCTACCTGCTGCAGGATTTTCCCGGTAGGACCGACAGCCGCGACGTATGGGTTGAGGCCTCTGCCCCTGACGCGGAACTGGCCGACGGCATGCCATTTCGCAACCTCAACGACGGCGTGACGCCAGTCGTGATCGGCGGCAATGACTGGGCACGGGCTTGGGCCATCGACGCGCGAGGTAATGCGATGTTCCCGGTCGGACGCGGTCAAGCAGGCGAGACCCAGCGCGAATACGCCTACCGCTTTGGCGTGAACCTGATCATGCATGTGCTGACGGGCAACTATAAGTCGGATCAGGTACATGTGCCGAACCTGCTGGAAAGGTTAGGACAATGACCGAACGTCGCGCAGTCTGCGCCGCCTGTTTGCCTCCGGCGGGGATATTTAGAACGAGAAGAAGTCGGAGGACTGCGCTGTGACCGGGACAATCGTTCTTGATCCACTGCTGCCGCTAGTCGCGATCTATATCGTCGGCGCCCTGGTCGTCATAAGTGTCACCTTGGCCATCTGGCGACGGCTGCAGGGATGGTGGCTGCGCGGTTTCGCGGGTCTGGCATTGCTCGCCGCCTTGCTGAACCCCGCCGTTCAGCAAGAAGACCGCGAGGCCCTGTCCGATATTGTGGTGCTTGTCGTCGATGAATCTGCCAGCCAACGGATAAGCGACCGCGCCGCCCAGACCGAGGCCGCGATTGACAACGTCCGGGCAGAGGTCGCGCGTCTGGATAATACCGACCTTCGCGTCGTGACCGTTGGTGACGCAGAGGGCGACGGCGGCACGCAACTGATGACCGGCCTGTCCGACGCGCTGGCCGAAGAACCGCAGGGCCGGATCGCCGGTGTCATCCTGCTGACAGACGGCCGCCTGCACGATTTGGAACGCACGCCTGCCCTGCCGGCACCTCTGCACGCTCTACTGACTGGGCGGCCAGATGATTGGGACCGACGGCTTGTCGTGTCTAAGGCACCTGCCTTTGCCATCTTGGGCGAACCCGTAACCCTGACCCTGCGGATAGAGGATCAAGGCGCCGCGCCTATAGGTGACGCCTTCGTACCGCTGACGATCAGCATTGATGGTGACACGCCAATGGCGTTCGACGTACCGATAGGACAGGATATAGACCTGCCCGTCGACCTGCCCCACGGCGGCATGAACGTGCTGCAATTTAACACACCCGCCGTGGACGGAGAGTTGACGCCCCGCAACAATGCTGCCGTCGTACAGATCAACGGCGTGCGCGATCGTTTGCGCGTGCTGCTTGTCAGCGGAGAGCCGCATGCAGGAGAGCGGACTTGGCGTAACCTACTAAAAGCCGACGCTTCTGTCGATTTAGTGCATTTCACCATTCTGCGCCCTCCGGAAAAGCAGGACGGAGTACCGGTGGACGAACTATCGCTGATCGCCTTCCCTACCCGCGAATTGTTCATGGAGAAAATCGAAGATTTCGACCTGATCATCTTTGACCGCTACCGGAGGCGCGGGATCCTTCCGTCGCTGTATTTAGAAAACATCGCGAATTACGTAATGAAGGGTGGCGCCGTATTGGTGTCGTCTGGCCCCGAATATGGCAGCGCCGAAAGCATCTTTCGCTCTCCTCTTGAGTCAGTCCTACCAGGTTCACCAACAGCGCGGGTTTTTGAACAAGGCTATATCCCGCAAGTCAGCGACCTTGGCGAACGGCACCCCGTGACCGAAGGGTTAGAGGCCATGTCGCCATCGCCGGCAGAGGGCGAAGGCCCCGGCTGGGGTCGCTGGTTCCGACTTGTCGACACGACCACTGCCGAGGGCGCAGAGGTACTGATGACGGGCCTTGATGATCGGCCACTGCTGACCTTGAACCGTGTCGGCGAAGGCCGCGTGGCTCTGCTGTCGTCCGACCAAAGCTGGTTGTGGGATCGCGGCTATGAGGGCGGCGGGCCACAGGCGGAGCTGCTACGTCGCCTAGCACACTGGATGATGAAAGAGCCCGAATTAGAAGAAGAGGCCCTGTGGGTCGAACCCACCGGACAAACTATGCGCATCATCCGCCGCACGTTGGACGAAACGACGCCCGATGTAACCGTCACCAACCCGGACGGCGAGGACGTAACCTTGACATTGGAAGAGGTCAGTCCGGGCCGGTTCGAAACCTTGTACGGTGCCCCTGATGTTGGCCTGTATCGCCTGACTGACGGCACGCTTGATAGCGTCATTGCACTGGGACCAGCGGCACCGAAAGAGTTCGAGCAGACCATTGCGAGTGGCGAACTTCTGGCGCCGAACGTCGAGGGGACACGGGGCGGGATCGTGCGAGTCTCTGACGGTGAAATCGACCTGCGTAGCGTGCGCGAAGGGCGACCAGCCGCAGGACGCGGTTGGCTGGGGATCACACCACGCGGCGCCTATCGTACGGCAGCAATCAGCGTCACGCCGGTTCTGCCCGCATGGGCATTTTTACTGATCGCCTCATTGCTGACAATCGCGGCGTGGCTGCGCGAAGGACGCGGGCGGCGCAGCTAGACGACCTCTCCCAGCAGGATGCGCCGGGGGAGGGAGGCGAATTCGCGGCTCCAAATCGTCCAGCCGACGATTATGGTGGCGACGATCATGGCCCATGCACCGATCAGCCAAGCCAATGCACCCAGCGCGAAATACATTGCCCGCAGCCCGCGGTTGAAGTTCATCGCAGCCCGGACATTCAACTCTCCTGCTTGTGCGGCGAGCGGGTATGCGTCGGGGTGGTCGGGGTCTTGTGGTACGGCCGCCATAAGTACCGCGCAATATCCAAAAACCCGGTTTGACCAGACGAATTTCAGGAATGCGGTGACCAGAAACAGTGTGACCAGTCCCAACTTGATCTGCCAAATAAGGGTTGGAGTTTCGGTCAGCATCACCTCTGATGCCACGCCCTGCAAAGGGTCGGTATTCCCCATAAGTGCAAGTACGCCGCCAATCGCAAAGATGCTAGTAGACGCAAAAAACGATGTTCCCTGCCGCAGGCTGGAAAGAATTTGGCTGTCGAAAATGCGTGGATCGCGTGTGACGAAGACCTTCATCCAGTCGCGTCTGCGTTGCGCCACGAGCACGGTCACAGACGGGCGGCGTGCGGTGGGATGTTCGATGACCCAACCCAGTATCAGCCAGAGGCCCACGATGAGTGCCAACGCGACAAGGTCAAGAGCGCCCAGCGCAGCGAAGTGATCTATTGGTGTCATAACTTTGACGTAGCATGCCCAGCGCAGCTTGCCATCCAGCCGAATTGGTTATAATATCTTACCAATCCACGGAGGTGCCACCATGCAGATGCCGCAGCCTAGCAATCGCGTTCTTGCGTTGAAGTCACAGCTTGCCGACCGTTTACGGCAGGTTCTACCAAAGGACGCTGTGATTTCGGACCTTGCCGAAACACGCGCCTATGAATGTGACGGGCTGTCCGCCTATCGTTGCCCGCCGATGCTGGCGGTTTTGCCTGCCTCTACTCAAGAAGTTTCTGACGTTTTGCGCATTTGCCACGAGATGGGCGTTCCCGTCGTGCCGCGTGGGTCGGGGACGTCACTTGCGGGTGGCGCTATGCCGACCTCGGACTGCGTTATTCTTGGCGTGGCGCGTCTGAACGCTGTGCTGGAAACGGACTATGCAGATCGGATTATCCGTGTGCAGACCGGCCGTACGAACCTAAGCGTTACGGGTGCTGTCGAAGCGGAGGGGTTCTTTTACGCCCCCGATCCTTCGTCGCAGCTTGCCTGCGCAATTGCTGGGAATATCGCGATGAACTCTGGCGGGGCACATTGCTTGAAGTACGGTGTGACGACAAACAATCTGCTTGGCGTCAAGATGGTGATGATGGACGGCACCGTAGTCGAAATTGGTGGCGGGCATCTGGATGCACCGGGCCTTGATCTACTGGGCGTGATTTGCGGTAGTGAAGGGCAACTTGGCGTCGTGACAGAAGCGACCCTTAGAATTTTACATAAACCGGAAGGCGCGCGTCCCGTTTTAATCGGTTTTAATGGCAATGCTGTCGCCGGTGCGTGTGTGTCTGATATCATCAAAGCAGGCGTGCTGCCGGTCGCCATCGAATTCATGGACCGCCCTTGCATCGAAGCGTGCGAAGCCTTTGCCCATGCAGGCTATCCTGATTGCGAGGCGCTTTTGATCGTCGAGGTCGAAGGATCGGATGCAGAAATTGACCACCAACTGGCCTTAATCGGAGAGATCGCGGCCCGACATAACCCCGTAGAAGTACGCGAGGCGCGCGATGCAGACGAAGCTGCCCGCATCTGGCTGGGCCGAAAGTCGGCTTTTGGTGCGATGGGACAAATCAACGACTATATGTGTCTGGATGGGACGATTCCGGTGACGGAATTGCCCAATGTCCTGGACCGTATCCGCCAGATGTCGGCGGAATACGGGCTGGACGTGGCGAATGTGTTTCATGCCGGTGATGGCAACATGCACCCGCTGATCCTGTATAACGCCAATACGCCCGGTGATCTGGAACGATGCGAGGCTTTTGGCGCAGCAATTTTGAAGCTGTGTGTCGAAGTCGGCGGGTGCCTGACTGGTGAACACGGCGTGGGGATTGAAAAGCGCGATTTAATGCATGTGCAATTCAATGCCGCAGATTTGGACGCGCAAATGTCCGTGAAGGACGTTTTCGACCCCGGTTGGCTGCTGAACCCAGCAAAGGTGTTTCCATTGGATGCCAGCGCGGGACACAGGGCCGCGTGATGCCGTGGGGGCCTGCCCCCACACCCCCGGGATATTTTCGACGACAAGAAGGGCAGGCTCTGCATGACGCCAACGCGCGAAGATGAACTGAGCGAAATCATCCGTGATGCCTCTGGCCCACTCGCGGTGCGCGGCGGCGGGACACGTGGCATAAATCTGGCAGGAGGTGACCTGTCGACCCGCGGGTTGACCGGTATTACGCTTTACGAGCCGGGCGCACTAACGCTCGTGGTGAAGGCTGGTACGCCGCTTGTAGAGGTCGAGACGGCATTAGCCGCCGAACGTCAGCGTCTGGCGTTCGAGCCACAAGATTTACGCACGCTACTAGGTACCGACGGCGCGTCAACGATTGGCGGGGTTGTTGCCACAAATGCCAGTGGTCCGCGGCGCATTCAGGTGGGCGCGTGCCGCGATCATCTGCTTGGTGTGCGGTTTGTTGATGGCGCCGGAAATATCATCAAGAACGGCGGCCGGGTGATGAAAAACGTGACTGGCTACGATCTGGTCAAGTTATTGGCGGGCTCTTACGGAACGCTTGGTGTGCTGACAGAGGTCAGCCTAAAAGTACTGCCGTTGCCGCAGCATGAAGCAACGTTGACTATAACTGGTCTGGACGAGACGCAGGCCGTTGCCGCAATGTCGGCGGCACTTGGGTCGCCTTACGATATCACCGGGGCCGCGTTTACAGAAGGCCGGGTCATGATCCGGCTTGAGGGATTCACCGAATCCGTCGCGTATCGTGCCGAAAAGCTGGCAAAAGATTTAGGTCATTTTGGCAAGGTAGAGATCGGTCCAGCTGACTGGCAGGACGTCCGCGACGTAGCGGCTTTTGCCAAGCAGGTCGGTGACGTATGGCGCGTGTCCATCCGGCCATCGGCACTTATCGAAACTTTAGCGGCTCTGCGCGCCGATGGCCCTGTCCAGATTGTAACCGATTGGGGCGGCGGGCTGGTTTGGGTGCTGTGCGATGAGGGGCGCGATTTGCGTCTGTCACTTCTTACAGGTCATGCCACGCGCGTGCGCGGTACGCCAAATGGTGACGCCCCCCGGTTTCAGCCGGAGGCAGCGCCGGTCGCGGCACTTAGCGCAGGATTACGCCAGCGCTTCGATCCACGCGGTATCCTCAACCCCGGAGTCATGGGCTGATGCAGACGACATTTACCGAACTCCAATTGCGCGATCCAGCGATCCAGAGCAGCAATCAGATCCTACGGGCCTGTGTGCATTGCGGGTTTTGCACCGCGACCTGCCCTACTTACCAAGTCTTGGGCGATGAACTGGACAGTCCGCGGGGGCGCATCTACCTGATCAAGGACATGCTGGAAAACGAACGTGTGCCGGATGCGAAAACCGTTAAGCACATCGACCGATGCCTATCGTGTCTGGCCTGTATGACGACCTGCCCATCTGGCGTGCATTACATGCACTTGGTCGATCATGCGCGTGCCTATATTAACGAAAACTATCAACGGCCATTTGGCGACCGGGCTTTGCGCTGGGTCTTGGCGCGGGTGTTGCCGTATCCGGGCCGGTTCCGACTGGCGTTGCTAGGGGCCAAGCTGGCGCGGCCCTTTGCAGGACTGATTCCCGATGCCCGCTTGCGGGCGATGATACAGATGGCGCCAAAGGTGATCCCGCCAGTCAGCCGAAATGACGATCCGCAGACCTTTGCCGTGGCAGAGCCCACGATGCGTGTCGCGCTGATGACGGGCTGCGCCCAGCGCGCACTGAACACCGATATCAACGACGCTACGATCCGCCTACTGACGCGGCTGGGCGCAGAAGTTGTGATTCCCGAGGGCCAAGGCTGCTGTGGCGCATTGACCCACCACATGGGTAAAGAGGACGAAGCTCACGCCAGTGCAGCACGTAACATCCACGCTTGGGTGGCGCAGATGGATGCGGGTGGATTGGATGCGATCGTCGTCAACACCTCTGGCTGTGGGACAACCGTCAAGGACTATGGACATATGTTCCGCAACACCGACCTCGCGGTAGAGGCGGCGCGCGTTTCCGCTATCGCCAAGGACGTAAGCGAAGTGCTGTTAGACCTGATGCCAGACGGCTGCGCACATATTGATTTGAACATTGCCAAAAGCAGCATCGCCGGAATCGACGCCACACGTCTGCCGTCAGAGCCTACCAAAGCTGACGGAACTGGGTTGCGAGTAGCCTATCATGCGGCCTGTTCTTTACAGCATGGGCAAAAGATCAAATCCGCCCCGAAGGATTTGCTAAAACGTGCGGGCTTTACCGTACTGGAACCTGCTGACAGCCACCTTTGCTGTGGGTCGGCCGGTACTTATAATCTGATGCAGCCCGAAATATCTGGTCAACTTAAGGCTCGCAAGGTCGCCACCCTGAGGGCGTTGAAGCCGCAGGTGATCGCGGCGGGTAATATAGGATGCATGATGCAGATCGGTACGGATGCAGGCGTGCCGATCGTGCATACGGTCGAGCTGCTTGATTGGGCAACAGGCGGGCCACAGCCGCCTGCATTCAGCCGCGATATAACGCAACCGCAGGTGCCCGTGCTGCGCTGACATGCCATAGTGACGCCGCATCTGCATGACAAACTGGTGCGACATCATGAAAGCGGACCATGCTGCGTTTACTACTGACATTGATCGTGATGGCGACTGCCAGTCACGCGACGGCGCAAGACAGCGATCTGCGCACCCTCGACACGGGCGAGGCAAGTCGCGGCTGGGAGGCCGTCGGCAGGCTTGATATCGACCGCAGCGGCTTCTGTACGGCCTCTCTGATCTCTGAAACGATGATTTTGACCGCAGCACATTGCATTTTTGACGATAGTGGCGCCCGTATCCCAGCCGCGAAGTTCACGTTCCTTGCCGGACTGCGTGATGGGCGAGCCGCAGCAACAAGGGCCATTATTCGTGCCACGCCACATCCAGCTTATAAGCATCGTGGCGACCGCGCGCGTGACGATACGGTCAGCGTCGATATGGCAGTGCTGGAACTAGATCGTCCAGTTCGATTACCAAGCCTAACGCCGTATCCCGTCGGGCCGCCCCCAGCGCGCGGCACTGAAGTCGCCGTCGTGTCCTACGCAAGAGAGCGTGCTAATGCCGCCAGCCTGCAAAAGACCTGCCATGTGCTGGACCAAACTGGCGGCGTGGTGATGATGACATGCGCCGCCGACTTCGGTGCCAGTGGCGCACCGGTCTTTTGGGTGGTGGATGGTGTGCCGCGGATAGTGTCCGTTGTGTCAGCAAAAGGCACGGCTTTAGGTGAAGCCGTATCACTTGCCGTGACTGTTGCAGGCACGCTCGACGCGGTTCTGGTAGCCCATCGCAATGGGCAAGCCCCCGTCATCACTGAAGGTCCTCGTTTCACAAGCAGCGGAACCCGCAACAATACTGGGGCAAAATTCGTCAGACCGTGACAACGGCGCGCCTCTTGAACTGACTAAAAAGCTTTCCCACATTGCATAAGAGACGGTGCCACAACGGGCCGTCCGACCCTACGGCCTGTCCAATGAAGGAAGGTCGCAGAATTGTTATCGCTTTGAAAAGGATGACCCTATGCGTAGCTTTGACCTGACCCCCCTGTACCGTGCCACTGTTGGCTTTGACCAAATTGCTGACCTGATGGACCGTGCACTGGCCGCCGATGTTGGCCAATCGACCTACCCCCCCTACAATATTGAAAAGACAGAAGATGACGCGTGGCGTATTTCCATTGCGGTTGCTGGCTTCTCTGACACTGACCTCGGGATAGAGGTAAATGACCGCGCCCTGATCGTGAAGGGTCGCAAGAATGACGACGAAGCCTCTCGTAAGTATTTGCATCGCGGTATCGCTACCCGCGCGTTCGAGAGGCGCTTTCATCTGGCCGACCATGTCCGCGTCACGGGTGCTAGCCATCTAGATGGCATGCTGCACATTGATTTGACCCGCGAAGTGCCAGAAGCGCTGAAGCCTCGCCGCATTGCTATCCATAAAGCGGCTGGACGTCAGGCCGACGTTGTGGACGCCAAAGCTGTCAATTAAGGCCGACGGCATGCAAGCGCCAGGAAGGGGCGGACCTGTGGCCCGCCCCTTCTAGCCTTAAAGCCCCCTTAGAACGTTAGATCTGCCTGGTAACCCGTATCGGGTTGGGTGTCGGTCAGATTAGCCTTGGCGATCTCATAAAGGAATTTGACGCCACTGGTCGTGCTGAACCATGCACCCGCCTTGCGGGGCGTGAATGCAAGCAGACGCACGTCTTGATCTTGCTTGTCATCCTCGAACCAAGCGGACGCGACGACATTCCACAACTCGTCGAGGATGTCCTTGTTGTTTACCTGCTCCAACAGCCCCTCGACGTTGGCATAAAGCCCACTTTTGGCGTCTGCGATAACGAAGCGGCCCTCTTTTGGGGCGGTCGCGGTGCTCTTGACCAACTCCTCCCCGGCGGCAGCAATGAACCAGATTTTGCCGTCACGCTCTTTGCGTAAGGTCGGGGACATCGGAACCAGCTTGCCATCATCTGTCAGGCCCAACATGCCAGCTTGCACGTCTTCTACGCGGTCCCAGAAGTCTTTTTTTGCGTCAGTCATGGTGTGTTCCTCTCATAATCCGTCGCCGAAGAAACACTCAGAACCTTGGATTTGTTCCAGCGTCTGATACGCTGACGGGCCGCAATCGATGATGATTGCAGCCCGTCGTATTTTCATAACTTCAAGTATCGGTTTAAGCGGTTTCGCCCAATGCGTGGTCTGACATGTCCATGATGTCTTCGTCAGAGCGTTCCCAGTTGCGACGGTCTTCTTCGGTAGCTTTGGGCGAGAACAATCCAGTCAACGCGTAGAAGATACCGATGACAGGTGCGGTCCAGCAAGCGAAGGACAACGGGATATACAGCAAGTTTATCAAGTTGCCATCCATGATCCCCAAACCCAGCGCACTGATGACAAACGCACCACCAGCGTTCCACGGAATCAGGGGTGACATCAGCGTACCGCCTTCTTCGACCGCACGGGACAGGTTCAACGTAGAGTAGCCCATGCCACGATACAGCGGTGCATACATCCGCCCCGGTAATGCAATACTAATATACGGATCGCCAGCTACCATGTTCGTCGCGAACGAGGTTGCAATGGCAGAAGTTTGAACCGCGCCGAAACTCGTCACCCGAGAAATGATCGACTGGATGATAGATTCAAGACATCCGGTCCGCTCCAGTGCACCGCCAAACCCCAATGCAATCAAGATCAAAGAGATCGTCCACATCATCGACTGGATCCCGCCAGCATTCAGAAGGCTGTCGATATCAGTCACACCAGTTTCGATGCTGTAACCGGATTGCGCGAAGCTAAATACATCGTGCAGGCCGTAGCCTTGCCAGAACACTGCGACCAAACCACCCGCAAGGACGCCAGCGAATAGCGACGGCAGCGGCGGGTTCTTGGTCAGCGCCAGCGCTATTACAACAACAGCTGGAAGTAGCGGCACAAGACCAAGTGCAAAACGGCTATCCAGTTCCGTCGTGATCGCAGTGATGGCATCAAAGGACGATCCATTCGTGTCGATCAGCGCATAGCCTGCCACGAGGTAAACCGTCAGCGCGATCAGCATCGCGGGCACGGTCGTCGGCAACATGTTCTGGATATGGTCAAAGACGTTCGTTCCAGTCACAGCCGGTGCAAGGTTCGTGGTATCTGAAAGTGGTGACACTTTGTCACCAAAGAAAGAGCCCGACACGACGGCACCGGCCGTCCAATATACTGGGACGCCAAAACCCGCACCAATTCCCATCAGCGCGAGACCTACAGTCCCGACGGTGCCCCAACTTGTCCCCAGAGACAGGGATACAACGGCACACAATATCATCGCGGCGGCGAGGAAAATCGAAGGGTTCAGGATCGTCAGGCCATAATAGATAAGCGTCGGCACTGTGCCGGAGGCAATCCATGTCCCGATAATCATGCCAACAACAATTAGCACAGCGACTGAGGGCATAGAGACGTGGATAACGTGAAAAATGCCTTCCCGGACATCCATCCATTTCTGCCCGCGCAGCACCCCCAGCAGTGACGTGATGGCAAGGCCAATCGCCAGCGGGATATGTGGCGTGAAGTCTCCGTAGTAGAAAAGCTGAAGTGCAAGCAGCCCCAACGTCAATACGACCGGCAGTAGTGCCAAGCCGAGTGATGGCAGATTTTTCTCTGACATGCGTTTCCCTCGTATTTTGTTCCGTATCATTTTAGAACCAACGGGGGCTTCGGCAGAATAGTTCCGATTTTAACTCATTATCTCGACAGGCAAAGGTCGCGGCGCGTTAATGCGCCGCTGCCCAGTTCGCGCCCTGCCCCGCTTCTACTGCCAATTTGACGTCAAGTTTTACGGCCGGATCGGATGCATTTTCCATAACATCGCGCGCAGTTTCGATCAGCTTGTCCTGCGCACCGTCTTCGACCTCGAACAGTAATTCGTCATGAACCTGCAGCAGCATCTTGGCAGGCTGCCCCTTGATCGCATCTGGCATACGGATCATCGCGCGGCGGATCACGTCGGCTGCGGTGCCTTGAATCGGTGCATTGATCGCCGCGCGCTTGGCGAAACCTGCCTGGGGGCCCTTAGCGTTGATTTCCGGCGTATTGATCTTGCGACCGAACAGCGTCTGGACGTAACCGTGTTCCTTGGCGAACTTTACTGTGTCATCCATATAGTCCCGAATACCGGGAAAGCGTTCAAAGTAGCGGTCGATAAAACCCTGCGCCTGTTCGCGCGGGATGCGCAGATTGCGGGCAAGGCCAAAGCCGCTGATGCCGTAGATAACACCAAAGTTGATCGCCTTAGCCTGACGCCGGATATCAGACGTCATCTCTTCTAACGGTACATTGAACATTTCAGAGGCGGTCAACGCATGGATGTCGACACCGTCCCGAAAGGCTTGCTTTAGCTCTTCAATTCCCGCGACATGTGCCAAAATACGCAATTCGATCTGAGAATAGTCGAGACTGACAAGAACTTTGCCATCCTCCGCTATGAACGCCTCGCGTATGCGGCGGCCTTCCTCGCTGCGCACTGGGATATTTTGAAGGTTCGGATCGGTAGATGCGAGACGCCCAGTGTTCGCGCCGGCGATAGAATAGGACGTATGCACCCGCCCGGTGTCTTTGTTGATATGGTCCTGAAGCGCATCAGTGTAGGTCGATTTCAACTTGGCCAGCTGGCGCCAGTCGAGAATTCGACGCGGCAGGTCATGGATCGTCGCCAAATCTTCCAGCACATCTGCCCCAGTGGAATATGCGCCCGTTTTGCCGGTAGAAGGTTTCTTGCCATCTGGCATTGCCAGCCCGAGTTCGTCGAACAATATCTCGCCGAGTTGCTTTGGAGAGCCGACGTTGAACTTACGCCCGGCCAGCACTTGAATCTCGTCTTCTAGGCCGGCCATCTTTTGGGCAAAGGCGTTTGACATACGCGAAAGAGTGTCGCGGTCGACCTTGATACCGGCCATCTCCATCTGCGCGAGGACGGGGACCAAGGGCCGTTCCAAAGTCTCGTAGACCGTCGTGACGCCTTTCACGTGTAGCTGCGGCTTCAGCGTCTCCCAAAGGCGCAGGGTGATATCCGCATCCTCTGCCGCGTATTTTACGGCATCGTCGATTGGTACCCGATCAAAGGTTACGGCAGATTTGCCTGTGCCCAACAATGGCTTGATCGGAATCGGCGTGTGACCAAGGTAGCGTTCAGACAGCAAATCCATGCCGTGATTATGAAGGCCCGCGTGCATTGCATAAGACAGCAGCATCGTATCATCGATGGGGGCGACATGGACATCCAGTAGCGCGAAAATCTTCGCGTCGTACTTCATGTTTTGCCCGATCTTAAGGATGCTCGCATCCTCTAACATCGGCTTTAGCGCTGCCAGACAAACGGCCATGTCCATCTGCCCCTCGGCACGCGCGTCTGAACCGAACAAATCGTCTTGTGCCGCAGCTTTGTGGGCCAATGGGATATAGCAGGCCTGCCCTGCCTCGACACATAGACTGATGCCAACCAGATCGGCGCGCATTTCGTTCAAAGACGTCGTTTCAGTGTCCACGGCCACATAGCCGCGTTCCATGATCCGGTCGATCCAGACCTGCAACGCTTCTGGTGTGCGAACGCATTCATACGCGTCGGCATCGAAGGGCTTGTCCTGTGGTGTGGCGACATTTGGCACTTCTACCGCTTCGATGACTGGGGCGGTGGCCCCCAGCTTTTCTGCGATTCGTTTCGTGACGGTTCGGAATTCCATCTCGGCCAAAAACCCCAACAAAGTCTCTGGATCGGGGTCGCGGATTTCCAAATCGCCTAACGTGAAAGGCAGTTCCATTTCGCAGTCCAGCTGCACCAAGCGCTTGGATAGTTCGATCTGCGCGCGGTGGTCGATCAAGGTTTGGCGACGCTTGGGCTGCTTGATCTCTTCGGCGCGGTCCAGAAGGCTTTCCAGATCGCCGAATTCGTTGATCAGCAGTGCCGCCGTCTTGATGCCGATGCCAGGCGCGCCGGGCACGTTGTCGACGCTATCGCCTGCGAGGGCCTGCACATCCACAACACGCTCTGGCCCCACGCCGAACTTTTCGATCACCGCCTCGCGGTCGATGCGTTTGTTCTTCATCGGGTCCAGCATTTCCACGCCGTCGCCGACCAGCTGCATCATATCCTTATCGGACGATAGGATCGTTACCCGACCACCTGCGTCACGGGCCATGTGCGACAGGGTGGCTATGATATCGTCAGCCTCGAATCCTTCAAGTTCCTCGCAGGCGATATTGAAGGCGCGAGTCGCGGTCCGGGTCAGCGGTATCTGTGGGCGCAGATCCTCGGGCATCGCCTCTCGGTTCGCCTTGTACTTGTCGTACATGTCGTTGCGAAAGGTGTGACTGCCTTTATCAAAAATCACGGCCACATGTGTCGCTGCGTCGGGCCCAGTGTTCCCTTCGATATAGCGCTGCAGCATATTAACGAACCCGGATACTGCGCCCACAGGCAGCCCATCAGAGGCCCGCGTCAAAGGAGGCAGCGCGTGGTAAGCGCGAAAAATGAAGGCGGACCCGTCGATCAGGTGAAGATGACAGCCTTTGCCAAACGCGCTACTCATGGTTGTTCTCCCGTGTTGCTAAGGGGTTTTGCCATGTTCCGGCTTCTGCTGCCAGTCGCGATTGGCCCAGGCACGGCAACTGGCGTTCCGCCCCACACCTCTTGGCAAATGGCTGACGACACTGGCGACTGCAACCAGTTGTCGGCTGCATCGCGGCTACAACCGCTTTACCGGACTGGTGAACGCCGACGTCAGTTGCAAAAAGACATAGGCGGCTTAGAGATGCGAAGAATTTGGCAAGCGGACGTGCGTTTTACCGCCAGCGTGTCGTAATGTTTGGAAAAATACTCGTAGCAGGCTGGGCCAAGCGCGGGCAGACCTGAAATTGCGGTCCAGCTTTAACGTGTTGGCCTGACCTCAGGACAACAGCGGCGAAACTTTGGCATCCCGGGCCGAACCGCGACAATCCGATCAGCTAGTGCTGATCGTCGCCGTCGCCTTCCAGCACGTATTTCGCATCGCAATAACCACATTCGACAAAGCCGGTTTCCTGCGGAATCGCCAGCCAGACGCGGGGATGGCCCAACCCACCGGGACCACCATCGCAGGCGACGCGGCGCGTGTGAACGATCTTGGTTTCAGGGGCGGGACGTGTCATGGGCAAGCCTGTCTGTTGTCGCGGGCCGGTCCCGCAATAGATCAGTCGCGACACTAGCCCAGCACCGGCCCCGGTGCCAGCCCCTGCAAGACCACAAAAGGCCCCGCCATGACCGACAATGCCATCGAAATCACCGGCCTGACCAAAACCTACGCCGCCACAGGAAGATCCTCAGCAAAAGAAGCATTGAAGGGCATCGACCTGAACATCCCGCGCGGGTCCATTTTTGGCCTGCTCGGACCGAACGGCGCAGGGAAATCGACACTGATCAACATCCTTGCCGGTCTGGTCGTGAAATCAGCAGGCAGCGTGAAAATCTGGGGATTTGATCAGGACGTGAACCCGCGCCAATCGCGGGCTGCGATTGGGATTATGCCGCAGGAGCCCAACCTCGACCCGTTTTTCACCCCACGCGGATCGCTGGATGTGCAGGCAGGCCTTTACGGCGTGCCCAAGGCGCAACGCCGAACGGACGAAATTCTGGACCTGATTGGACTGGCAGATAAAGCAGAGGCCTACGCTCGCTCGCTCTCTGGCGGTATGCGTAGACGCTTGCTGCTTGGTAAAGCGCTGGTCCACAGCCCGCAAATCCTAGTGCTGGACGAGCCTACAGCCGGTGTGGATATCGAATTACGTAATCTGTTGTGGAAGAATGTTCGCAAGCTGAATGACGACGGCATGACGATCATCCTGACGACCCACTACCTCGAAGAAGCCGAACAGATGTGCGACGAAATTGCGATCATCAACCACGGAGAGATGATCGTCCGCGACACAACTGCGAACCTGCTTGGCACACTGAATCAGAAGACACTCGTCATCACGCCTGACGCAGACCATCCGAATCTGCCGCCACTTCCCGGCGGAATTATAGGTCAACGCCGCGACAACGGGACCTTCGCCTTCACCTATCAGTTCAGCAAGACCCCTGCCGGCGAGATCATTCAGGCGGTCCGCGATGCGGGTATTACGATCCGTGACGTAACCAGCGAACAGCCTGATCTAGAGGACGTATTCCTTTCGCTGACCTCTGGGCGCTAAGGGCCAAGTTGCGATGCGCTTTTTGCAGGTTTAGCCGCAAAAAACGCCTCGCATAACTTCAGTCTGGCAACATCCGACCCAGCCGCTTGCCGCCAAGAATATGAAGGTGGAAATGCGGCACATCCTGCACGCCGTGCGTACGGGCGTTGGCGATAGCCCGGAAACCATCATCTACGCCTGCGGTTCGACAGACTTCCGCAACAGCCTGAAAGAATCCAACCTGTTCTTCGGCGCTGGCGTGCCCTGCGAAATGGTCAAGGCTGACATAGGGGCCCTTGGGGATCACCAACACATGTACAGGGGCCTGCGGCGCGATATCCGCAAATGCCAGCGCATAGTCGCTCTCAAAAACCGTCTTGTTTGGAATTTCGCCGCGCAAAATCTTGGCAAAGATGTTCTGGTCGTCATAGGCAAATGTCATGGCAATCCTCAGTCAACGAAAAGATATGGGGTTTCGGCCAAAGCGCGGGCCGTCTCGTCCGGCACTTGCAGGAAAGACGCAATCGCGGGCGCATTTTCCGCCGGAGACGCGCTTTCCTTGATGCGCAGATGATTGGTAAAGCCTGCATCCCTGATCCGGTCAGATTCAAAAATGATGTCGTAACGGATCGTCGGTAGCAATTGCGCCAAGGCCTCTGGTGGCGTCTCATCCCCGGCAAGACCAACCCGCTTCGCATGTCCACTTAGGAAGGCGTCGGACATGCCGCACTCGATTTCCAGCACGCGGGTCGTCGACCGATCAGAGAAGAAATCCTGCATGAGATCAAGGCTGGCGGTATCGAGACAGATGATCAACCTGTCGTTTTCATAGTATTCAAATAGCATCCGCATCAGCGCGCGCCTGTGCCGTGTGCGCTTTCCAAGGCTTCCTTGAATGCCGCCCAGATCGGGAATCTCTGTGTCTTCTTCGCTGAAGAGGTAGGCGATCGCGGGAATATTGGTATGATGCTTGATCGCCCCCAGAAGACGCTTTGCAACGTGCCATTTTTTGCAGGCGATGATCAGTAACTCGCGCTCTCGGCCCAAAGAGCTCTCAGTTTCCCAGAACCGTGTCGCAAAGCGTCGCCCGATCCGCCCGCGTCCAGTCAAAAACTTGAATAGATTGCGGCCTTCGTTAGAGATCTTAAAATCTCTTCGATCGGACGCGTAAAGTCGCCCCAGACGGGTTTTCAGTTCTTTGGCCTCGGCACTGATCTTGCGGGCGAACAGCGCATCCTGGCTGAGCAATAGATCATAGTGATCGTTGTAGAACGTCACCGGCATCCCGTAATCGGTAAACATCAAAAAGGTCAGGGTTCGCGTCTCGATCTCTCGTCCGGGGATCAGGTGGCGCACCAAGGTCTGAAAGAATGTCTCGTCCGGAATCCATGTGGTCCGAAAGAACCGCATGACATCCCGCCGCTTTTTCGTGAAATCAAGGATCGCCTCGATCGTGCGGCGGCGCAGGCACCACCACTGGCTACCAATCATGACCTGAACGTCCGCTGGTACGTCGCGTGTGATGCCAAGTCGGCGCTGCGTCCAAAAGCTCCAATAAAAACGCCGCTTCTGGGTTCGCTCGTTGAACCAATGCCGATAGATCAAACGCTCTTCTTTGAAGCCAGTCTTGATCCACTCGCTTTCAAAGAAATCAAAACTTTCGATGTAATCTTTATCGTGACGATCCAGAAAATCGTGCGCATAGCTGGCTGACTTGATCGCCATGCAATCGCCTGAAACCATGTAGAAATGTGTCGCTCGCGGAAAGGCTTGCACTGCCGCCTCGACGGCATAAAGCGTTGCCTGCACAAGGCTCCACTCTCCCCAGCCGCATTTAATCCGGCGGGTTGCGTAAGTGACGTTTGCATTGTCGGACAGGGCGGATTGAATTTGAGCAAAGGCCTCTTTTGGTGACCTCGCGTCGAAGTGGATAGAAATGCAGTCACCGGCAGCTGTAAGCTGTCGCGCCTGCTGGATAATGGCGTCCGGATCCTTATGGCATAAAAGAATAAATGCGATTTTCGCCATGAAAAGGCCGTTATGATCCCGATTATCGAATTATATTGTCGTCATAGCGTGAACGACACCTGAATATACAGGGTTTCTTTGCATATCCTCGTCCACTAAGACAGGACGAATGAAGACGGGCAAGATCCGTTGCCGGGGCAAAAGGGTAGAAGTGATGGGTTTTCCAGGTACCTGGATGACGGAAAGCGAAAGCATGGTTTATCGGGTGGTGCCAAAGTGCGCCTGCTCGACCATCGGTCAGATCATGTACTATTCGGACCACGGCACTTTTTTCGACGGCGACATCCATGATGCGCAAAACGGAATGCACAAATGGGCGATGGATGACAGCCAGCAGCTGATCACCGCAAATGTGAAGGCACACAAAAGCTACGCCTTTACCTGTGTGCGTAATCCTTACACACGCATTCTTTCTTCCTTTTTTGACAAGATTTGTGGCATCCAACGCAACGGTCGCCGCTATCGCGGGAACCTTGTTCCGCTGTTGATCCAGAAATATGGGATCGAGGTAGGCGAGCCTGAAACCGGATTTGAATTCGATCAAATCAAATCCTTCCGCCGCTTCCTGTTGTTCGCCCGCGACACAATCCGCTGGAGGCGCCCGATGGAGCCCGATATCCACTGGTCAGCAATGTCTGGCCATATCTCGACGTTCATCGTGAACGGCGGAAGCTACGACAAGATCTTTTGGACCGAAAGCTTCAACGAGGGCATGCAGGACGTGCTGTCAGCAGTCGACACGCCACACAAGATCGACCTGAACACGATCCCGCGCTTCAATGAAAGCGAAGGGCACGGCCCGAAGCGTCTGCATAAGGTGTCAGAGTATTTCGACGATCTGTCGATGCATTTGATCTACGAGATTTACAAAAAAGACTTCCAACTCTTTCGCTACGACTTTGATAACCCGGACAACAAGATGCCGATTGGTGACATTGATCTGGCCGAGGTGCACGCCAAACTGGGCGAGTAGCACATGTCTAGGGCATGCTCAGCCGTGCGAACCGCGCTTTGCCGAATAAGGTTTCATTCGTAGTGATGCGGGCTCGGTGTTTGTAGACCGGTCATTATCGGCCTACATGCCAATGACCGCTAGTGTTCTGAGTCTGACGCTTCCTACCTGTTTCCCCTGATTTCATCGAGTGCGTTGAGTGCTCGGCGTTCCCTGGTGAGAATGTCCCGAGCGGTTTTGGTCCACCTGAAGGGTTTGGGCTTCTCGTTGTGCTGCGCCA
>JAGXIQ010000059.1 GCA_024635625.1 Loktanella sp.
CAGTTGGAACAGGGCGGTCTTGGTCTGGTCTAGAGCGAAAAGGATATCTGACATGCGCTTGCGATAGATTGGCACCTCTGGTGCGGCGGCAATGGCGCTGCGCTGCGCTGCGACTGCGCCATTGATGTCGCCTGCCGCAAACATCAAAACGCCGCGCGCAGAGATAAGGGCGGCGCTGCCTTCGAATTTGGAAAAGGCACGCGCCAACATGTCGAGTTGCTTTGCGATCTTGGACTTGTTGGTGAAGGCACGGTTCAGCTTCTTGCCACAGGTCAGCCGCCAATCACGCACAACGATGTCCCACATGTGGAAATCAAATCGGTCGTCAGGATCGTGGCCCTGCGGGGCAAGCTCGTTCAACTCTGCCAGCGCTTGACGACCAGCGGCGAAGACATTGCCCTTTTTCCGAGTCATGTCAGTGTCGAAAGGATAGAAATTTTGCGGCGTGACGATCCCTGCGGTCAGCGCAAGGTTCAACGCCCCGTGCACCACATTGTCCAGCGGGCGGAACCAAAAGGCCGTTTGCAACCGGCGCAGTGCCGTGGCGGTATGGCCCTGCGCCATCTGATGCAGCGCAGAATATGTGTTCACGACTGCCATGCTATCGTCAACGTAGACAGGCCGCGCATAGGCGAGCGCGCGCACATCTTCACAGTAAGGCAAGTCGCCTGTGGCAACCGAAAGTTCACACAACAGTTGGTAGGCAAAAGACTTGTCCAGCCCGTTTTCCATATAGTCGCTGATAATGCGCTTGGCGCGGGCCGGGTCGCCTTTGGCCTTCAGATGCTCGATCAGAAAGTGCAGGCATTGTCCGACGTCACCCATGTTGATGAACAGATCGGAGCGTGCTTCTAACCGATCGGCCATCCGGTCCATTGCGGTCGCACGTTCATCGGCGCTTAGGGCGTCTTCGACCGCGCGCAGGGCGCAACCGCCAATTGTCATCGCCGTTTGGCTGAACGCTGAAGATGGCGGTCCGAAAATCCGCTTGCACCGGGACATCGCAAACAGTTCAAGGAAATCGCGCGCGCCAGAGGTCAGTTCACTGTCACCGAGCAGGTCGTCGAAGCTCTGAACGCGCGTATCCATCGCCTTCAGTCGTTCGACCTCTACCGGCGTGTCGGAAAAGATCAGCACGCGGGCGGCAGGGTCTTGCAGCGTCTGCGTCAGGTGCTGTTCATAGAATTCGCGCGGAATATACTTGTTCGGCCAAAGCTTGTTGGACGTGATCGGGTCGTGAATGATATCGCCGCGTCTGATGTGATAGGCGGTTAGCTTCGTCCCCGCGAACACGCTGTCGATCCGCGCAATCATGTCGCACACGGGGCCGCTAAAGCGGAAAGCATCCAAACACGCCGGTAGGCGGGCAGCGACAGTGGCTGGGTCTTCCCATGGCAGCACGGTTACGCCCATTGCCGCAGCTGACATGAAGCTTTCGCCGCTAGCCAGCGTTTCGCGAAACCGGTCCAGCGTCCAGCGACTGTCGCCTTCCAACGTCGATAGGTCGATCAGGTCCGCATAGATGCCGCCCAAAATATCACTGTCGAAGAAATGTGCCGCGATCCAATCGGCGTCGAAAATCATCGAGGGATCGCGGACCTCTCCTGAGGTGCGGCCACCGGTCGTCCAGCCGACGAAAAACGGCAGATCATAGTCCTGCGCGATCCGCATGGCGTTCAACATCGCGATGATGCGCCCGCCCATCCGGTCGTTGCGGTGGGAAATAATGCTGCCGGTCAGGTCGGCGGGGGTCATGGGATGTCGCCTTTAATATCTGGGGCAGCGGTATGATTGCCAAGGCCGCCATGCCTACAGTATCCCATTGCCTATTGCGCCACTTGGCCCAATAGGGGTCGGAAACCGCGCAATTTCAGGGCAATCAGCGGCCCAGACGGCGGGCGATATCCTCTGCCAGTTGGGTCACAGCTACGCCTTGCGCGGCAACTGCACCGGGAATGTCCGGCGTTACCATAGGGACCGTATAGCCAAAGGTACGAGAGCTGTTGGCAAAGTCGATTCCGTCGCCGCCGATGTAATACTGGCCGGCCAAACGGAAGGTTCCAGTCACCGCGCTGCCCAGCATCTCTGACACACGCACGTCAACGGACACGTCCGGTAAGCCGGCGAAGGGCCATGGGTCGGGACCCACGGTTGCGTTCAAAATATCGTCAAGCGCTTGTGTCAGCGACAGTGTTACCGCACGGCTGGGATCGTCTGCGGCCAAAAGGTCGCCCTCGGATGTGATGACACCTGGTGCCGTTTCCAGCGAGATTTCCTCGGCAGAGGCGTAGGTCGGAAGTGAAACAGTGCGCACCATGACCGATCCGACAAGTGCACGCACTTCCAGATCAGAAGTGACGGTCGGCATGTCGAGCCGGGTGAGGGTGGTGCTACAAGCCGTCGCGGCCGTCAGGGCAAGGATAGAGAAAATCGGTTTCAGCATGTTATCGCCCCGTGATCAGTGAACTTGGGTTGCGCTGGATTGCGCGGGCCAGCGAGGATACCGCATCCGCGGCTTCCTGAATGTCGCGCAGAGTTGACAATGTCTCTGCGTTAAAGCGCGACCGGTCGCCATAGGTCGACAATACCTGCCCGGTCGATGTGACAAGCTCGCCGGTCTGTCGCGACAGCTCTGGCAGACTATTGGCTGCTTCTTCGATGGCCTGTGCCGCGTTATTGGCCGACAGCAGGGCCGCGTTTACATTTTCAACGGCGCCACCCTCGCGGATGTCGTTGAGGAACAATTGCACCTCGTCCAAGGCCGAGGACAATGACGCTGGCAAGGCCTGCGCGCTAGGCGTGCCCACTAGTGCATCGATACTGTTCAGAGTATTTTCAGCAGATTTTGCAAGGCTTTCCAGATCCATCTGCGCAGCGTTGGCCGACAGCGTGTTCAGTTGTTCGCTGATTGCTGGCAACTGCTGTGACGCCGCGTCCAGATTTTCTGCAGCCGAGGCTGCTGCTGCGATGGCGTTGGTCAACTGGCCACTGACGTTCTCTGCTGTCAGATCGGTCAGGATTTGGTTGGCGCTGTTCGCCACATTGCGCAGTTCGCTGGGCAGGGCCTGTACGTCGCCGCTGGCAATCAGGGTCCGCGCCTCGTCTAGCAACTGGTTCAAAAATACAGGGACTTTGGCGATGTCGGAATTGTTGGCAACGCCTTCGATCGCATTCAGCGCGTCGGTCGCCTGCGCCAACAGGGCGTCAACTTGCAGGGCGTTCACTTTGTCCAGCAACGCTTGGGCCGAGGCTGTGATCTCTCCCAGATTTTGCGTGCCTTCCTCGACGTTGGCGACAGTGCGCGTGACACTGCCCACAAGGTCGGCGGTGCCGATCTGGTCGATGACACCGGTGACTTGCGCCATGATTTTTTGCGCCTGTTCCATGACGGCAGCGATCTGGTCTGGGACCGCCTGAATGGATTCGGAGCCGATCAATCCGCGCGCATCTGACAGCAGACCAGCGACCTGTTCGGGTGTCTGCATGACGCCGTCAGACCGCACCAGCGCGTTTGCACTGTCCATCAGGTCGATGGCAGAGGTCATGATTTCTTCGATCGGCAGGTTGTTTATCCGGTTCAGAACACCCTGCGCCTGATCGGCGACGTCCGTGATGTTGGACACTGTGGTGGGGATGACCGGGTAGGGCGTCGCATTGACGGCCAACGTAGCTGGCGGCGCGTCCGCGACTTCGACCAACTCGACGACCAGCGATCCTGACAGAATGTTGCCTGTAACCAGACGCGCCCGCATACCTTGGCTGACGAAATCAGCCAGCAGGTTCAGGGCATCTTCTGGCGTTGCTTCTTCACCCAAGCCTAGACGACCCGGTTCAATCGCCAAAACAGTCCGCAGTTCCACGCGGGCTTGGTTCGGATCGTCGACGACGACAGCGCCAAGATCGGCCACCTGACCGACCCGCAAACCTTGAAACCGTACTTCGGATCCGACGGACAAGCCGCTGACTGATCCGTCGAATAGGACGGCCACATTCAGCTTGGGTCGGCCTGCGTCATTGAACAGGCTGGACCGGGCGGTTTCTTCGTCCGTAAACAAATCGAACTTGGTGTTCGGGCCGATAGGATCGCCGCCAGAAACGACCGTGTCGAAGGCGACGCCACCTTCCAGCAGTGACGCAAGCGACCCAACATTCAGCGATACGCCTGCTGTCCCAAGCGATACACTAAAACCTGCGGTATCCCAGAACCGTGTGCTGGACGTAACTAGCCTGTCGTAAGGTGAATTGATAAAGGCATCCACCAGCACCGTCAGGCCGTCTTGCTGCAGGATTGGCTGGCCAAGTACGCCGACCTCGATTCCTTGGTGTAGGACGGGGGCACCGGCGGACAGCGCGCTGCCGTCATTGGTGCGCAGCGTGATCTCTGTGCCGGGGGCGTCGGACATCCGTAAGGGTGCGCTCTCGACGGCGACAAACCTAGACTGCGCCACTTCGGCCACTTGGTCCCAATCGCCTGCGATATAAACGCCTGAAAGGACTGTATCCAGGCCACTGACCCCGCGTAGCCCGACCTGAGGCCGTACGACCCAGAACTTGGTATCGTCATCCAGATAGGGGGCCACGTTCTGATCGATGCGGGCATAGACCAGCACCTCTTGCAGATCGGGCGCAAA
Organism: Loktanella sp.; assembly: GCA_024635625.1. Taxonomy (GTDB): domain Bacteria; phylum Pseudomonadota; class Alphaproteobacteria; order Rhodobacterales; family Rhodobacteraceae; genus Loktanella. The sequence continues at coordinate 4,632 of JAGXIQ010000059.1, forward strand.
TTCAACCCGCTCGACCGTGCCGATATCGACGTCGCGGTATTTGATCGTCGTCTCGCCTGCGGCGATGCCGCTGGCGTTGGCAAAGCTGATCTCAATCTCTTTGCCGCGTCCAGCAAAGGATTGCCACGCCACTGTGACCGATACAATAAGCGCCAGAATGGGGACAAGCCAGACGAAGGATAACCGCCGCCAGATACTTGGTTTCGATTGTCGCACATCCAAATCGGCGGCGTTGTTCTGGCTATTTTCGTCACTCATCACGCGGTCCTGTCAGCATCCCAGATCAACCGGGGATCAAAGGCCAGCGCCGACAGCATGGTAAACACTACCGACAGGGCAAAACTCATTGCCGCGACGCCCGGATTGATTGTCGCGACCGCGTTCAACTGCACCAGAGCGGACAAAATAGCAACGACGAAGACGTCAATCATCGACCAGCGGCCGATGAACTCTACGACATCATACAGCTTGTGACGCTGGTGCATTTTCAGGATTTGTTGGCGGTGCACACTGATCGCAAGATAGGCGATGGCGATGAATTTGCCGACCGGAATCATGATTGAGGCGACAAAGACGATTGCCGCGATCCCATAATTGTGGTGGCTGACCAATTCCACAGCGCCACCGATAATGGTGGATTCCGAATGGTCCACCAATGTGTTGGTGATCAGCATTGGATAAATGTTTGCAGGGATGAAGGCGATGATCCCTGCAATCAGCCAAGCCCAGACCTTTTGCATACTTTGTAGGTCGCGGCTTTCCAGCGGTCCATGGCAGCGTTTGCATCGCACTGCGCCGCCCGCATGCACCTGACCGCAGCGGGTGCAGGCGATCAGCCCGGCTTCTCGCGCGGTGATCAGGCGTTGTAGCCCGTGTCCAGTGCTTTCCAAATTGAATACCTGTTCATGATTTGATCGTTAAGGACAGTAATGATGACAAGGGCCACAAAGGCCCAAAACGCCGGCCCGACCGTGACCGTCGCCAGCCCCGAAACCTTGACGAGGGCCACGGTGACGCCGACCATGAAAATCTCGGCCATGGCCCATGGCCGCAGCTGTTCCGTCAGCGCGAAGGCCACGCGTGCGCTGCGATGCGGCTTGGCCCCACGCACCAGTGGCCCGATCGCATGGATCAGCGCCAGCAGCCGTACAAGCGGCAAAACCACGATGAACAGCGCCACAGCGATTGCCAGTGGAATACCTTTACCTGAACTGAACACCATGATGGCATGGATCACGCTGGTCGCGTTATGTTGGCCAGAGACATCCAGATCTAGGAATGGAAAGCTGATCGCCGCCACCATCAGCACAACCGCAGCACTCGCCAGACTGACCAGCCGCACAACCGCCTGCGGTTCAGATGTCAGCAGCAAAAAACCACACCGGCGGCAATAGGCCTTGGCACCATCCGGCAAGTCCTGCTCCAGATGCAGGGTGTCGCATTGCGGGCAGGCGATCAGATCGTCGAGCGGGGGCAGGGCGGCCGGGTGTGACATGCTTGCGGACTTGACTTTGCGGTTGGCGACATAGCTGCTGCGGTAAAGGTTCATAGCATTCTAAACGCAAGATGCGCGAATGACCACGCCCACCCCGAGGATCAGATGACCACATATGCCTTCGCCGCCCCCGATCAACCAGATCTGCCCATTGCTGGATCAGAAGACCGCTACCCAGTGCGCCGCATTTTCTGCGTCGGGCGCAATTACGAGGCGCATGCCGCCGAAATGGGCAACACCGTCGACCGGGCAGCCCCATTCTATTTCACCAAGTCCGCGCATGCGATCCTGCAATCAGGGCAAAACATGCCTTACCCGCAGGCGACACAGGATCTGCACCACGAGATTGAGCTGGTCGTAGCCATTGGCCCTTCGGTCGGTCTTGAAAATCCCCCGGCAGAAGAGATTGAAATCTATGGCTATGCCGTGGGCCTTGATATGACCCGCCGTGACCTGCAGGCGGTGGCGAAAGACGGGCGCAAGCCGTGGGATACGGGCAAGGACTTCGAGAGTTCGGCCATCATCGGCCCACTGACACCAGCCGCTGACACCCTGCTGGATACGGCCCACATCCGCCTTGAGGTGAATGGAGAGGTCCGACAGTCCGCGCCGCTTACCGACATGGTCCACAGCGTGAAAGAAATTATCGCCCACCTGTCCACCCTGTATCAGTTACGCCCCGGCGACCTGATTATGACAGGAACACCCGCCGGTATTGGTGCGGTTGTGCGCGGTGATTGGCTGTTGGGCAGTGTCGACGGGCTAGAAGGTGTGACGACGACGATCGTCTAACGTCCATTCATTTCGTATTTTCGAACGACGCTGGCTTTTACGGCAGCGTAAACTTGTACTTCACGCCCCTTTACATGCCTTGAAATACAGACCCGAAAAGCATCGCTACACCTCAATCAGGGCCTTATAAGAAGCTTTCAATGCGCAATTAATTACGCCCCGCGAGTGTTAACCCACGAGGCGCAGATGTAAAAAATGGAGTCGCTGAAATGTACTCTTAGTCCCAACTTGGGACTTGCTGTAAGTGTTGTCAATTCATATTGTTTACTTACCGACTGATCGCGACGTATTGGGCGATGCGCAGAAAGGTTCAGATGACAAGCTTTGCTACAATAGCCCACCTCAAAGAGTTGCTGCTGGGAATGGAGCGGGATCTTGGGATCGGTGATCTTGGCGAAATCCAAAAGGACATCGCCTACGCGGCTACGATTTTGTCGAAGAGCGGTGTGGATTTTGAAACTGACGAAATTCGAAGGCACTCTTTACTTGAAGGGGTGTCGCGCAGTAGTTTCTTCCGGGCATTGAAAGATTTGGTAGACGCAGGATACCTCGTTCATTCTGATGGCAAGCGTCGTTCAACTTATCACCTATCCGACAAGCTTAAATAGTAACCCAAAATATGTATAAACTGGTGTATGGTCTATTCTTCGCCTTTGGCATTGTTTCGGCCGCGAATTTGATGACTTATTTCCTGTCAATTGACGTGCTTTTGCCGCTGCAAGCCGAATACACACCCCAAATTGCCGCTTACGCCAGCCTGTTATTTTTGCCCCACGGTGTTCGCGTGCTGTCAGCTTGGTTGTCGGGCTGGAAGGCAATTCCGCTTTTGCTGCCGACTGCTGCCTTTACGCATTGGCTTAACTTTGGCGTGGACGGTTTTACGCTGCTCGGGGTGACTGGAATGCTGTCCGGGGTCGTTTGTGCCGTCGTGACCTTTTGGGCTTTGGCGCAACTTGGATTGGATTTCCGGCTGACGGCTGGCAGGCGTGCGAATTGGCGCGATATCATGATTGCTGGTTGTATTGCTTCTGTGATCAACACTGTCGGCATGGGCATGGCGTTCGGCCACGATCCGGCCACGTCAGCCGGATACTTTATTGGTGATGTGTCAGGCATGTTTGCATGCATGTACATCTTGATGCTTATCTTTCGCGCGCTGCGAAATGCGGACGAGGTCAGCGTATAAAGCTTTGCTGCGCTCAGCAGTCCTACTGCTGATGTGGGCGTATGACGAAGCACCCAATGACCGGCAATGATCCAAGTCTCATACTGATACGGCAAGTCGCACTGGCGGTTTCAGGCCGCCGATCAGTAGTCCTGCGTTGCTGTCAGCGTAATGTCACAGGGCAGGGCGCGGAGGATGACCCGTTCGGCATTCGGGATGTCGTTGCCTTCGGCGCGGCGCGTGGCGGCAGTCCGCGAATGATTCAGTGATAGCCAACGCTGGATCAGCCGGGCGCGCAATTCGGGCATGCCGACCTCAACCCGGACTGACAGATCCCAAAGATGCGCAAGGTTCGCCCATGGCATTTCGTCGAACATCAGATAATTGCCCTCGACGATGATGACAGCGCAATTGGCTGGCACGACGACGGCCCCTGCTACGGACAGATCGCGGGATCGGTCAAAAACCGGGGCCACGACCTCGACCGCCTCTGTCATGCGTCGCACCAGATGAAGAAAGCCGTCGGCATCGAAGGTTTCCGGCGCGCCCTTGCGTCCACGCAAGCCGCGTGCGTCCAATACTGCGTTGTCCAGATGAAAGCCGTCCATTGGCACGATCATTGCAGGACAGCGCTGCAAGTTCAGCCGTCGCGCCAGTTCCGACGCCAAGGTGGATTTTCCGCTGCCCGGTGCACCGGCGATTCCCACAAGGATGCGTTCTTGCGTTTCACGCATCTCGTGCACTCGTTCTGCCAGCAGGTTGACCTGATCTGTTATGTTCTGCACGTCTGCCCCTCGCTCCGCGTTTGCCGCGATATAAGGCAAAGGCTACCCATCTGCTGGCCTGCGCAACAGCAGAAAAGCGTCATATCTGCGCTTTTTGCGTAACACCGCTGACAACGATGACACACCCGCTGGGCAGGGCGGCCCCGGTGCCCTAGGTCTTAGGATATGAGCGAGACCGTCCAGTCCGGTGTTGGCAGTCAATCTGCACACCCCAAGGCCCCAGCCCCCGGCCCGGCAAAGCGTCTTTGGACGCTGTTGATGGCCGTCTGGACCACAGCAACCGAACGCCACATCAGTCTGATCGCCGCGGGCGTCGCGTTTTTTGGCATGTTCGCGTTGTTTCCGGCCATCGCCGCGATCATCGCGATTTTTGGTCTGCTGGCGGACCCGGCCATCGTTGTCCAGCAGCTGGAGTTGATGAAGGAAATCATCCCAGAGGAGACTTACTTGCTGTTCGTGGGGCAGATGGGCCGCCTGCTTGCTGCCCAGACAGGCACTCTCGGCTTTGCGTCTGGCCTGTCGCTACTGCTTGCCCTTTGGGCTGCAAGGGCGGGGGTTGCCGGGTTGATGGAGGGATTGAATGCCATCGCCAACCGTCCTGCGCGCAATGGTTTCAAACAGATCGTCGTCGCGCTCACCTTGACCATCACGCTGGTAGGGCTGGCAATCACGGCGATGATCGCGGTCATCATCGCGCCGATCATCATGAAGATCGTTCATATCGACACCAATACTGCTTGGCTGTTAGAGGTTATTCGCTGGCTTGTTGCACTCTTCGTTCTTTATGCGGCGCTGTCGCTGCTTTATCGTTTTGGCCCCAACCAGCGCGGCGCGCGACTGCGGTGGATGACGATCGGGGCAGGGACTGCAGTTGTCCTGTGGATCGCGGCGTCGGCGGGTTTGTCGTATTATCTTGGGAATTTTGGGAACTATAACGAGGTTTACGGAAGCATCGGTGCGGTGATCGGCATGTTGCTCTGGCTCTATATCACCGCCTACCTTATTTTATTGGGCGCTGCGCTGAACCTGCAGATTCACGGAAACGTCGACGGACATCATTGATTACCGATCGTATGGCAAATGTGTCACCATCATGGCCCCCACGGGAAAGCCCCCGCCACATTCCATCTGGATTTACTAATTCACTCCGGCTAACCTGACCGCAATCAAAATGGACGTGTCCCTTGATGGGCGCGCAATGAGGCGGAGTAGGTTTATGTCGGCGATTGAATTCGTCGTCCGCAATGATGCGGGCGGGCTGCAGCGTGGCGAGGTGTCCGGTAAGGGCGCGGACGCAAATATCACCATCGGTCATGGCGACGACGTTTCGCTTAATCTGGAACGCAGCCATGTGCTGTCGTATGCCCGTCAGGGGCAGGCTCTTCAGGTTATGCTGGTCGACGGTGAGACCATTACCATTCAAGGTTTCTTTAACGCTGACGGCGCCGCGCAGAACCAGTTGTTCCTGTCTTCGGGCGGTCAGCTGGCAGAAGTGCAATTGGTTCCCGGCGACGGTAACCTATTGCTGGCGCAGTACATCGACAGCGACAGCTTCGGCAAATGGTCGCCCGATGATGAATTGTATTTCACGCAGATAGCGGCGCTGCCGATCGAAGATGATGGTGCGCAGGCAACGATGCTGGGCGCCCCCCTGATGAGCGGCCTTGGCGGACTGGGCGGTCTGGGTGCGGCTGGTGCGGCCTTGATCGGTGGCGCGGCCTTGGTTGGCGGCGGCGGCGGTGATTCCGGTGGTGAGGGCGAGACGCCCGCCACTGGTGGTGGTACTGATGCAGGCGGTGGCGCTGGCGGTGTCGATCCCGACCCGACCGATCCGACTGACCCTACGGATCCAACCGACCCGACCGGTCCCACGGATCCGACCGATCCGACGACCCCGACCGATCCCACAGATCCGACGACACCA
>JAGXIQ010000060.1 GCA_024635625.1 Loktanella sp.
GTCCTAGAGTGATCTCGCACCTCAGACTTTAGGTTTGCAAGCTCCTCCGCAGCCCGTTTCTCTTCAGCTCTCGATGTTAGCTCATAAGCAAAAACTGTTATTATTGCTGCGACTATCCCGCTTAAAATGGACACTCCGCTCCAGAATGGAGAGGAATTTGGCGCATCTTTGTTCTTGTCCATTGGTGACGGAACCCATGTATGAAGCACTCAGTTCGGTCATACAGTGCATACTTACAATAGGACTTTCAATCACCTTGGTAGCAGCAAGGATCGAGCGAGCGTTATGTTCCAGCAAACCTTACTTAGGAGCAAACAGAGGTGTACGAGCCACTTCACCAAGGCGAAGGTCATTGGAATGATCATAGAACAGGAAGCCGGAATGCCGAAGCTGTCATGCGAACGGCAGACCGCCCTTGAGCGGCTACAGGCTGCGCGGGCGGGGCGCGGTGAGGACCGGAGCGTTGAGATCGAGCGCAACGTGGAGAGCGCCGGCGCTGACCTGACGGAGCAGGACCGGGAGCGGCAGCGCGGCAGAAAGCATAGATGCCCTTACGCAAAAATGTGTCAGAAAATTATTGCCCATTCACAATAGATCACCAGCAAGCAAGACTTACCGTGTTCAAGACTCGTCAGAAGGCCGATAGCGCTTTTGAAAGTCCCCGTCTCTTGGGTGAAGTGTCTTCCAAGATGGTTGTTCAAGATGCATCGCGCCTGTCCGTTTCCTGTCAGCTTCAATATGACAGCCATCGCATAGCACGGTCACGCAATTGGGCGAGCAGTCGAGGTGATATTGATGATGATGGCGGGATAGATTTGATGTTGCGAAACACCACTGACAGCACTTCATCGGTATGGCGCTGCTGCTTATCGCACGGATAAAACCAACAGCTAGCCTTGGGCGATCAAGGAGCGTTCTTGAAAGCGTCCAGAACTTCGGTAAGTGTCTATCTCTGGACTCATAGTCTTGCCGCATTACAGCAATAGCTTGGGATTTCTCGCTAAGATTGTCTTGCATTAGATATGCTCGCTCATCGTTTGATTGAACGGCCAGACGAGCCAAATGCCTGAAACGCTCATAGACAAAAAATCGGCCTGCCAACTTCCTTTCGGATATGGCGACCGACTAAGTACCTGTACGTGCGTCATACGAACCATTTGCGAAGATAGGCGAACGGCAGCAAGGTCCGGCACAGCGGGAATCCATCAGGCAAGATGGTATCTTGAACCCAGATATGTTTAACGTCAGTTAATGAGAAACTATATTGCGCAATGACTACAGCACCTAACGAATCTATGAAGACGTCACAGCAAGAGGTCCAGCGATTACTGGGGCGATGTTTGCTGCGATTGCAACAGTATGAGCGGCTAATAAAAGTCATCGTCGCGCATCACGAACTCTCAGGATCGGCTCATGGCTTGGAGAAGATACTGGCCGCACGTATAGCAGACACCTCAGGCAAGACGCTCGGCACCTTAGTCGGCAACCTCCTTGGATCATATGTTGTTACAGCCGAGATAGATACTCCCAAAGCGGAGACAGCAAGTTCTCCTGGGGATGGCCCTTGGTTTAGCATTCGGGCAAGTCTGGAATTGCCGGACGCGGATTTCGCCCGAATAACAAATGAACTAAAAGAATTGGTGCATCTGCGGAACAACTTGGTTCATCACTTCATCGACCAGCACGATCTCTGGAGCTTGAACGGATGCAGTGAAGCGAACGATGCATTGGTCACTGCCTACAATCGCATCGATCAACACTTCGAACAACTCCAAGAATGGGCTGACGACATGCAGAAAACTCGGCGGCAGGTCGCAGAGTATTTACTGTCCGATGGGTGCCACGAATTCATGGTAAATGGCATTGCACCGGATGGCACCGTTTATTGGCCTTCTGGAGGCATCGTGAGGTCTTTACGAGAAGCAGCCGGTGAGCTTGCTATCGATGGGTGGACATCAGTCATGGCGGCTAGTCGGCGAATTATCGAGCGAGAGCCCGAACAAACACCCGCGAAGTATGGGTGCAGTAGTTGGCCGCAGGTTTTGCATGAGTCGCGTGTCTTTGAGATTCGGTATTTTGAAACGGACGGGCAGCGTTCTGCTTGGTATCGAATAAAAGAGAATTCCATAAACTAACGCTGAATTTCTCTTGCGGCGCAGGCTCGCTATTGGCCCTCTTGATGGTAGCGCTGACGCTAATTGGGTGAGATTATGGACTACGCGGACTAAGTGATGAAAACCGCAATAAACGGCTTAGACAACGTGGCGGCAACGACTTAGGCATTTACCCCCAACCCTACAGGTCTTGCGGAAGACACCCCCGACCCAGCGGAGCATCACGCTACCAATGTCGGCCAATTCGATACAACTCAGAAGCTTTTCGATACATAGACCACGTAACGGCTAATTATCAATCTCATAAATAATTGAAATACAAAGGTAAAATTAATTATATTATCTTGTGTCTGGTTCGATTCCAGGGTCGCCCACCATTCTTCCGGAGAGATTGATACAATTCAGATAAGATATATCGCGTGAAAGCGGTTCTAAGCTGCATCATTGTGCGGTTAGGGAATCAGCCACCGACTGTGAGCAAATAAATTGGGCGCGCCGTGCGTGCTTGTTTACACAAGCATAAAATGGGATCGCCAAAAGCGATCCCCTTTTGACGTTATTCGGCAGGGGTGTCCCTCGGCTTGTTCACGTTCAAGCCCCGCATCAACAGGCCCGTCACGCGGGCGCGGCCACCTTCCATCACCGAAAAGAGCGACGGGATAAAGATCAGCGACAGCAGCGTTGACAGCAGCAGACCGCCAATCACAGCGACAGCCATGGGAGAGCGGAACTCTCCTCCGGCGCCGAAGGCGAGCGCCGATGGCACCATGCCAGCCGCCATGGCGATCGTCGTCATTACGATGGGCCGCGCCCGTTTGTGGCCCGCGTCGATCATGCTTTCGGTGCGGTTTGCACCGGTCTTCATCGCTTCTAGCGCAAATTCGACCAGCATGATCGCATTCTTGGTAACGATCCCCATCAGCATCAAGAAACCGATCACAACCGACAGACCGATTGCCGACCCTGTCAGATAAAGTGCCAGAATGGCGCCACCGATGGCCAACGGAAGGGACATTAGAATTGTGAAAGGCGTCACGAAGCTACCGAACAATAGCACGAGCACGACATAGACCAGCATCACACCAGCCCCCATTGCCGTACCAAAAGAAGAAAAGACCTCTCCCTGCACTTCCGCGTCGCCTGTAGGCTGCACGCGCGCCCCTGCTGGCAAGTCCGGGCCTGCCGCAGGCAAGGCAAAGATCGATTGCGTCGCCTGCCCCAGCACCGCGCCATCGGCAAGGTCAGCCTGTAACGTGATACGCGTTTCGCGGTCATAGCGTTCGATGGATGATGGACCGTTCGCCAGCGTGACGTCAGCCACCACGGACAGCGGCACAGGGGTCCCGGTCGCCGTCGGGATGCGCTGACTTGCAAGCAGTTCAAGGTTGCGACGGTTGTCTTCTGCGATTCGCACGACGATGGGTATCTGTCGGCCGTCGACGCTGAACTTTGCGAGATTGGCGTCGTTGTCACCGATGGTCAGCACCCGGATAGTCGAGGCGAGGTCAGAGGCGGTAATCCCAAGCTCTGCCGCGATCTGGGGCCGCGGCGTAATCCGCAATTCCGGCCGTTCCAGAGAGGCTGCGTTGGTCACGTTCTTAATCGTCGAAACCCCAGTCATTCCTTGCGCCAGCTGTTCGGCGGCCTGCGTTACGGTTTCAAGATCATCGCCTAAGACGGCAACGTTCACCGCCCGCTCACCATTGGCAGCCAACATGTTGATGCGCGCGTCGGGCATGCCATCGAGACGGGCGACAAGGTCGTCCTCGATATCGAACTGACTGCGATCGCGGCTGTCTTTGGCGCCGAGTGTTACGGTCACCGTGGCCTTTGCAATATTGCCGCCACTGCCGCCCTGCACCAGTACATTCTGTACTTCGGCGATGTCCTGCGCCCGGGCAGCAATTTCGTTTGTCAGGGCGCGCGTTTCATCCAACGTGGCCCCGGGGGGCAGTTCAACGCTAACTTGTAGACGGCCTTCGTCGGCTTCTGGGATGAACTCTGACGGTAGCAGCGTGGCAGAATAGATGGACCCCGCGAAGATACCAAGGCCAAGAACCATCGTGATCAGGCGGTGGTGTAGTGTCCAAGCCAGCAGGCGCATGTAAGCGCGCATGATAAAGCCGTCCTCTTCCTCTACGTGGTGAGGATCGTCCTTGAGGATATACGCCGCCATCAAAGGCGTAATCAGACGGGCGACTAATAGCGAAAACAGCACCGCAACGGCGACGGTCAGGCCAAATTGTTTGAAATATTGCCCCGCAATCCCAGCCATAAAGCTGACGGGGGCAAAGACCGCCACGATTGTAAAACTAATCGCGATCACCGTTAGGCCGATCTCGCCTGCCGCCTCCTCGGTCGCCTCGTAGGCAGGTTTGCCCATGTGAATGTGTCTGACGATGTTCTCTATTTCAACGATCGCGTCATCGACGAGGATACCCGTCACAAGCGTGATCCCCAGTAGCGACACGGTATTAAGCGAGAAGCCAAGCATCTGCATGACAAAGAACGTCGGAATGATGGATAGCGGCAGCGCCACGGCGGTGATCAGCGTCGCACGCCAGTTCTTGAGGAACAAAAACACGACAATGATCGCTAGGGCGGCACCTTCGTACAACGTCTCCATCGCAGAGTGGTAGTTGCCTTCTGTATATTCAGTGGCGTCGTCAATCAGCGTGATGGCCACCTCGGGATAGGCATCGCGAACCTCAGTCAGCCGCTCGCGGACACGTTCGGCAACCGATAGGTCTGATGCCCCAGTGGCGCGGAATACGCCAAAAGCCACGACGGGCTGGCCGTCGAGTGTGGCAAAGTTACGTGCCTCTGACGGGCCGTCGATGACGGCGCCGACGTCCGACAGGCGGATCGTGCGACCATCAGCCAAGGACAATGGCGTCGCAGCCAATTGATCAAGCGTCGTGGCACCGCCCAGCGCGCGAATAGAAAATTCCTGCCCGCCAATATCCCCGCGTCCACCACCAAGGTTGATGTTTGTCGCCGACAATTGTCGACTGATCGAAGCGGCAGAAATGCCGAACGCCAGCAGGCGCTGGGGATCGAGTTCCACCTTGATCTCTCGGTCAGCGCCGCCGAGGCGTTCGATCTTGCCAAGGCCCGTGACACCCTGCAATTCGCGGTTCAGAACCTCATCAACAAAATAGGACAGATCCTCGATGCTGCGGCTTGCGTCAGCCACGGCATAGGTCATGATCGCTTGCCCCGTCACGTCCAGTCGCTGGATGACAGGTTCAGATATGCTGTCTGGTAATTGGGCCCGAACGCGGGCAACTGCGTCCTTAACGTCGTTCAACGCCCGGTCACTATCGGTCGAAAGTTCGAATTCGACGGTGGTGACAGAACTGCTATCCGTTGCAACAGACGTCTGATGTTTGACGCCCGTAATTGCAGAAATCGAATCTTCGATCGGTTTTGTGACCTGCGTAATCAGTTCGGACGGGGCGGCGCCCGGTTGCCCTACGTTGACCGTGATGATCGGCACGTCGATGTTGGGAAATTGTGTGACAGGCAGGCCGCGAAAGGCAAAAAGGCCCACGACGACAAGTACCAAAAATGCAGCGATGGGCGGAACCGGATTCCGGATCGCCCAAGTGGACATATTCATTCGGTGGCCTCCGCAGTGGCGGTATCCGTTAGGGTGCCGGGGCTCGGCGCGGCGGCTGCCTCCGGTAATACCGGCGTCACACGGTCACCGGTGCGAAAGAACGCGCCGGCCCGCAAAAGGACGGTATCGCCTTCATCCAGACCGCTCGTGATTTCGCGCAAACCGGCAGATACGACACCCAGTTTTACCGTGGCTTGCTCTACCGTGCCGTCTACAACTTTTTGAACGACGCTTTCATTGCCCGTCGTCGTCACGGCAGAGACGGGTACGGTCAGGGCCGTGCGCTGGGCCGTTTGAATATCCGCACTGGCAAAAATGCCAACGCGCAATCCGTCCTGATCATCGATACTGACACGTACGGTACCAAGGCGGCTGACCGGGTCAACTTGCGGGCTAATCCGGCGCACCGTTCCATCGCGCAAAGGAAGTCCCGCGACGCGCACGCTGACCGGGTCACCAACATGGACCTTCACAATGTCAGTTTCCACGACCTCTAACTCTGCCTCGATCTGGCCGTCGCGGATCATGTCGAACATTGCCATGCCCGAAGCTGACAAATCGCCCAACCGCGCGGTTCTGTCGGCGATGATGCCGTCAACCGGGGCCGTGACAGTCGCCCACGACAAATTGAGTGCTGCGATATCGCGGGCTGCCTGTGCTTGCGCCTGTTGCGCCTTGGCAGAGGCGATGCCAGCCTGTGCGCTTTGCACAGCGGCATTGGCGCTGTCCGCGGCAGCTTGTGCTTGGTCCAATGCGGATTGCGAAACAGTCCCGTCGCGGCGCAACTGTTGTGAGCGATCAAGCGCGGTATTCGCCTGACGGGCGTTCGCATCAGCAGAGGCCGCCTGCCCTTCGGCAGAGGCGATGGCAGCCCCAGCAGCGGCGAGGTTCGCATCCGCCTGCTGCAATTGCGCGATCAGCGTCTGATCGTTTAGCCGTGCCAACGTATCGCCCTTTGCAACTGTATCACCGATATCAGCCAGCAGGTCCACGATTTCTGCGCCCGAGACACGAGCCGACACAACGACGTCCTGACGCGCCAGCAACCCACCAGAGGCGCTGACAATTTGCGTGACATCGGTCCTCTGCACGGGCACGACGGTCACCGTGGGGGCAGCGACGCTGACGGCCGGGCCTTCGGTTTTGGCTTGGGCCGACGCTGCGCAAGGCATTGAAAGGGTCAGTACAACCAAAGTCGCCTGAGCTGAAAACCGAAGCGGCAAACGGGCAAATGGCCAGCGTGATGCGGATGTCGTCATGATGTTAGTTGCCCTGTTTTCGCAAATGTCGAATGCCGAAGGGCGATGCGCTATGCGACCGCCTGGGCCCTGACTGAATGAAACCGTTCTTGGACCGCATATAGCTGTAAATTGTCTAATATCGACCAGTGACCGCCACGTGACACGAAGGTGTTTGCCGACACAAGCTGGCCCATGCTGAATTTAGCGGCAGTGCGGCATTATGCGACAATTCGCCTGTTAAACATAGCCCGCTGAGTTTAGGTCGCCATTGAAAGTCACGAGCCGCTGGTTCCCGGCGGGATTGATGCACAATCACTGTGCAATCGTGCGGCACTAGGGTCGGCCAAATAGGGTTTTTCAAATCGCCAAAAACGACAAGCTGACCATCAGCCCCGGCCCTGCGTCTGCCAGCGTCAATTCAGCATCATGCAGGTCTGCAATCACCGATACAAGGCTAAGGCCTAACCCGCTGCCCGGCGTCGCCCGACTGCGGTCGAGGCGGTAAAGACGTTGCAGGACCTTGTCACGCTCTCCCTCTGGAATGCCGGGGCCAGCATCCGCGACCGACAGCACGACACGGTCGCCGACGCGGTTCAGGCCCAACGTAATCGGTGTTTCGGGGGCGGTGTGGCGCAATGCATTCTCTATCAAGTTCGCAAGAATTTGCCCCAATAGGTCGCGGTCGCCATGCACGCAGGCGTCAGTGACGGCGATGTTCACCTCTAGCCGCCGCCCCTCGTCACTGGCGGCGGGATCATAAAGCTCTGCGAAGGTCTGGACCAGCGTCACAAGGTCAACCGAGGCAAAGCGCGATTTGGGTGTCCCCGCCTCAATCTGCGCGATTTGCAGCAGGGCATGGAAAACCGAAACGACGCCTGCGACCTCTGCTTGTGCCTGATCCACCAAAGTGGCGGCTTCCGGGGATAATGGCAGGCCGGACAGATCGTCCAAATGCACGGAAATCCGCTGAATTGGCGTTTTTAGGTCATGGGCTACGTCGGACGATACCTGCCGTAGGGCATCGACACTGGTTTCCTGTGCTGCCGCCATACGGTCGACACGGGCACCGATACGGTGAAAGTCATCGGACCAGCGAGGCGTCGGGCGCACGCGTGCGGCCAAATCGCCAGTCGTCAGAAGGTCTAGCGTGCGGCCAAGGGCGTTCACCTGCCGCGCCGACCGCCGGGCAAGCATTAACGCAGCGCCAAGCGCGATCACCAATGTCGGCAGTAACGACAGCAGCACGATATTTCGAAACACCGTCCAAAGCTGGTCGATTTCTTCCCGAGAGCGCGCCACGGTAAGTTGGCCACCGTGCAGCGGCGTGGTCAGCGCCAGATATTGACCGTCGATGCGTGTGTCGGGATCGTCAAGCGTCGTCAGAAAGTATCCGTCTTGGTCTTGCGCCAACTGCCCATTCCCGAACCGCCGCCCCTGCTGCGTCACGTAGGACAAAACCATGCGGTTGGGGTCTGTCACGCGCGCCTCTGCCGCGACAAGGGCCGCAAGGGCTGCGGCGGAAGGGGCGGCGCGAAAGCCCGCAACATCCTGCGTCAAATCGCGTCGCATTGTCGTATCAAGTGACGACCGGCTGGCGGCATAGCTGGCCGTCAAGCTGGCGATACTGACCAACGCAAACAGCGCGACCAGCCCCAATGCCAGCCGCACGGAACTTGCTCGAAGCAGGGTTTTTAGGCGGTTCACGCCTCGATCCGGTAGCCTGATCCGCGCACGGTCTTGATCAGATCCGCCTCGAACGGCTTATCCACTTTCGCACGCAAGCGACTGATATGAGTTTCAACCACGTTCGTCTGTGGATCAAAGCTGATCCCCCAGACATTTTCCAGCAGCATTGTGCGTGTCTGAATGCGGCCCTTACGGCGCAGCAAATGTTCCAGAATGGCGAATTCCCGTGGCAGCAGGTCGATCTTCTGCCCCGCCCGCATCACGTCACGCGTCACAAGGTCCATGGTCAGATCTTGCGCACTTAGCGTTGTTTCCTGGGCCAACGCGCGTGGGCGACGTGCAAGAGCATTGATACGGGCCGACAACTCTCCAAATGCGAAAGGTTTTACGAGGTAATCGTCGGCCCCCGCATTGAGGCCTGCAATGCGGTCGTCGACCGATCCCATGGCCGTCAAGAAAAGGACCGGTGTGCGGTTACCCGCCCCGCGCAGGGATTTCACCAGCGTCAGCCCGTCGATTTCCGGCAGCATCCAGTCAACGATCATTACGTCGTGTTCCGCCCCGGTAGCCTGCACCAAGCCGTCACGCCCATTGTCGACCAAATCAACCGTATGACCTTCTTCACGCAGGCCGCGGGTAATGTATTGGCCGGTGGTTCGGTCGTCCTCGACCACGAGTATTTTCATTGCATCCCCAAGCAGCATCACGGTTCCCCTCACAGATGGGGGCCAGCGCCCCGGTTGGCAAGAAAAAGGCCCCGCCCTTGGGGGGCGAGGCCTGACCCGGCTGGTGCATCGCAGCCAAGTCAAGAGGCGGCCAACCCCGTGCATCGAGGGCAGGCCGCTACCAGTCGCGCCTTAGGCGTTTTTCTTAGCCAGATCACCGACAGTGACGTCGATGGTCATCTCTTTGCCCTTGCGCCAGACGATGGCCTTCGTCGCAGAGCCCGGTGTCACATCGGCCACCGCGCGGGTCAGATCACCCACGTCGGCGATATCCTTGTCCGCGAAGGTCAGAATGATATCGCCATCCTCAAGCCCTGCCTTTGCAGCGGGGCTATCGGCGGTTACGTCCTCAATCACGGCACCTTTGGGGCTATCGTAGCCAAGCACAGAAGCAATTTCCTCGGTCATCGGCTTGATCTGAACACCCAGCCAGCCACGCGCGATTGTCCCATCATCCCGCAGGTCGGTCACGACCTTTTGGACCAGATCGGAAGGCACAGCAAAGCCGATGCCGACAGAACCACCACCGGGACTAAAGATCATGGTGTTGACGCCAATCACCTCACCGTCCGCGTTAAACAGCGGTCCACCAGAGTTGCCACGGTTAATGGCGGCGTCTGTCTGGATATAGTCGTCATATGGGCCGGAGTGTATGTCGCGCGACACCGCAGACACGATCCCAGAAGTCACAGTGCCACCAAGGCCGAAGGGGTTACCGATGGCCACGGCCTCGTCACCCGCACGCACGGTATTACTGTCGCCCCATGGCACGGTCGGCAGATCAACATCCGCGGTGATCTTGATCAGGGCGATATCGGTCAGCGGGTCAGTACCAATCACTTCGGCGTCGTATTCCTTGTCGTTGTTCAGCTTAACCTTCACGGTTTCCGCACCGTCAACGACGTGATTGTTGGTAACGATGTAGCCATCGTTAGAGATAATAAATCCAGAGCCCAGCGCCTGCTGCGGCTGCGCGTCATTTGGACTTTGCTGTGGGAACATCGGGCCGAAGCGACGCTCTAGTTCTTCACGCGGGAAACCCGGCGGCAGGGCATCGGCGAGGGATTGAGCATCCTGCGCCTTTTCGGTGACTTCGATGAAAACGACTGCAGGGGCCAGCGTTTCAACCAGATCGCCATAGCCGCCAGCGGGCACTGCAAGGGCTGCGGTCGGCGCAATGGTCATTGCCGTGGTGCCAGTCAGAGCCGCAACAAGTGTCAGTGCTGTGGCGGTGCGGCGAAGCGGAGTAGTCATGGGCTGCATCCTCAATGCTTGGGACTTGATGAACCCTAGATGCACCCCCGGCCTGAAGATTGCCTGACGCGTCCTATACAGTTTTGTGAGGTTCGGGACTGCCAATCGCCGTGATGCTGCAAACAAGTTCGGATGCAGCTGTCAGCGCGCGGCCCGTCGTTTGCGCCATCAGCGGCAAAACCATCCATTCAAGTGCCCATGCTGCACCAGAGCGTTCTTGTTCGTGCACCATTGCCTGCTGCATCAAACCCGCCTGCCCCGCATTGAACCGTGCAAGCGTGACGAGCAGTTCAGCTAGGATTGGGTTGTGCTTGTGGGTCATCGCAGAAGATGCGCCCCCACCTGATAGCGTGATTTCCCCGATGCCCTGCTGCGCCATCAGCGCAATATCCTGCCCCATCTTGCCAAGGCTGCCAGTGATCAGCGCCAACAGGCTAGCATAGGAAACGACGCCACTGCGGTCAGTATGCCACGAACTGGGTGCCGTGTTCAGACCCAAAGCCTGCGCCATCAACCCCGCCACATCCCTAAACTCTGTGATCCCTGTCGGGCCCGCAAGCGACAAACGCTCTGTCTGCGCGCGGGCTAGGTCCAGTCTTGCGCGGTGGTCCACCAACGGTTCGCGCCACAGGCGAATACGGTCTGCGACCGTGATCGGCAATGCTGCCTGCATCCGTGTCCGACCCATCAATGGTACATCGCCGCAGCGGGCCATAAGTTCGCCCAAGTCAACGGCAAGAACGGATATGCGGCTGTCAATGATCCGCAATGTCGCCTGAAGCGTCAGCGCCAGCGTCGTATCGAGGACGTCCTGCGACGTTGCCCCCGTGTGGATCGCTTGCGCTGCATCCCCTGATCCAGCCTTTAATTGCTTGATCAATGCCGGCAAGGGCAAGCCATCGCGCGCGGACCCACCCGAAAGGTCATCAATGTCGGGTGCAAAGCCTGCGATGTGGTCCGCCGCTTGATCAGCCAACGCCGCATCAAATCGGCCCACCTGCCCCATGGCACGTGAAAATGTCGCCTCGAACGTCAACATGTGGGCAAGTTGCGCTTCGGCTGACCAAAGAGCCGACACCTCTTCGTCAGCAAAGAGTCCATCATAGAGCGCGTTGGCAAAACTCATTCGGTGGCCATCTCGGCCAGCGTTTCTTTTGCAAGCTTGATCGCGTGGTTCGCCTTCGGCACGCCAGCATAGACCGCGACATGCATAAACGCTTGCACGATATCGCTTGGCGTCGCACCGGTGCGGGCGGTGGCCCGAACATGCATCGGGATCTCTGAAAAGTTGCCGGTTGCAGCCAGCAGTGCCAGCGTCAGCATGGACCTTTCACGCTGGGAAATAGCGTCAGAGCACCAGACCGTCCCCCAAGCCCCTTCTGTGATCATGTCCTGAAACGGCTGATCGAAATCGGTCTTGGCGGCCTCTGCCCGGTCAACATGGGCTTCACCAAGGACAGCACGGCGGGTCTGCATTCCGATGGCGTAACGGTCTATGGTCATGGCATGGTTCCTGACTGGCGTGCGCTACATACGCAAAATGCGCCGTATATGTGTTTATGGGTCAGATTACGCTTCACGCCGCCCCTGGGATTGCAACGCGGCGCGCGCTGTCCTGAAAATTATGCATCGACATCGGCCAGACGGTGCCGGGCCAACGCACCTCCATCTCGCGCAGGCGGGGACGGTAGACAGAGGTGTAAAGTGTTCCAAAACCTGCTGAAAACGCGGTGGAATAAAGAGGTGGCTTAAGGAACGCGTCGATAAAGACATCCTCTGGGTCGCGGTGCAGCGTCAGACGTTGCAGCAGAAAGCGTTCCCGTTCCACCGTCGCGGTGAATCGAGCGTGGCTGATCCATTCGACCTGTTCTTGATGGTTCGTCGCCACAGCATTGTGGGTTAGCAGGGTCTTGCGGTCGGGGCCCATCATGGCGGTCAGATAGTCGCGGTTTTCGTCCAGCACGGTAACATTATAAGACATATGCGTTGGCACGCGGGCCAGCACGACCCCCGCTTCCTGCGCTGTCGTGCAGGTCTGCAGGATGTAACGTAGGATCAGCGGCACGCCAAAACCTTTGCCGACGACACGTCGCCCACCAAACGTCAACGACACAGCAAGGCCCGCGTCATTGATGCCATCAACCAGCCCCCATAGGCCATCGCTAACCCCCATCACGCGGCGGCCACCCCAGTTCGTATTGAGGATCAGACTGTCGAAAGCAGAAGGGTTGTAGTCATAATTGCGGACCAGCACAGGTTCGGTACCGGGCCAGATCGCTTGTGAACAGCCCGCCAGGTAAGGTGGTGGATTGTAAAAGGACAAAAACCGGGCCGCGTGATCACCCCCGCCGGCCAATTCACATAGTGAATCGTAAATTGGCACCAGTTCCGGCATATTCGACGCCAGCGCCCGGTGACACTCTAGATAGGTCGGGCGCGCACTTTCCCCGTCCTTCAGCCACCACCTGCGATAGGCGGGCCAGTATTCGGCGAACAGCCCGGCCCACCGAGGGCCGGGCTGATCTTCTGCATAAGCGCGCCAGAGCATTTACATGATCTTGAAGGCAGGTTCGGCCAAGGCCGGCCCTGCGCTTGCAACTGGCAGCGGCTTACCCGCAACCGACTGCTTGATGCCATGAATCCACTTGGAGGCGCGATCGTTCAACTGGAACGACTTCGTCATCGACCGACCCCGGGTCACGAGGATGCCGATGTCAGCCCCTTCATAGCGATAATCGCCGGGCTGCAGGATGCGCAGAAAGAATGCCTCGTTTTCCGATTCGACCGCGCGGCGGTGATAATCGAAGCGGTCATAAACCACGCGGCCATCCTCCAGCATCTTATAGATGCCGGTCTCGGGTGCGTCAGTACAGATATCCACAGTGTCTGCGGTGTGCTTGATGACCATCTGGGACCAACTGTCGATCATGTCCGGGTTGGCCCATCGCGCGTTCAATTCGTCTACGTCCAGCTTGAACTTCTTGCGGCTGAATTCAAGCAGGTGGAACAGGAACAAGGGCGCGTCAGCGTGGGCGAAAGCAGCGTGGTTCGTCATTGACGAACAGCCGGTGATACGTGGGTTTAACTCTCCAAGCCACAAATCACCAGTCTTCTTGTCGATCAAGAAGTCCAGTTCGAAATACCCGCGATAACCTTCTTTGCGCAGTTGTTCACCGAATTTAAAGGTCATGTCGCGGGCCTGTTGCCGCACCTTGGGCGGAAATGCCGTCGCGAGAATTTCGTTCCCGCACCAACCGCCACGATAAGGCGTCAGGTCCTTGAAACCCACAAGTTCTGTCATCAAAGGCCCGACAATAGTGCCTTGCGATGTAGCACAGGCTTCAATTGCCGAACCACGACAGTCGATCCGCTTCATGATCTTGATTTCGCCCTCTCCCACGATCTCGTGTTCGTGGCGGCGAAAGTCTTCTTCGGACTTGATAAAAAACGTCGTGTGTCCGCTGTCGCCGTAGGCTGATTGCAGCACCAGATCGTGACCAATCCCGGCCTTTTCACAGGTTGCACGAAGGCCCTCGTAGGATTTCACCTCTGCCAATGTATTTGGCACGGAAGGTACACCCGCCTTGTTGCCAATCCGCACGGTGGCAATCTTGTTGTCCAGCGCGGTGCGCAACTTGGCCTTCGGAAACCAAACATCAGCGCCCAGCTCTTTGGACAAACGCTCTGTTTCCTCATCGAACATCAGAAAAACGAACTTTGGCTTACCGCCACGCCGTTTGATGAAGTCGATGACTTCCTTGTGCTGCAGTAAGTAGTTGTTGATATCCTCGATCGACTGGAATTCAGCGTGAGGCTGTTCAGAAGGGCAAAAAACGTTAGGATGCTTGCCGCCGTAGCAATCAATGTAGCAAATATATTTAAAGTTTTTGACCCACTCGTCGAGGCCCAGAAGATTGAAGTTCGTCGCAGAGATAAAATAGACCGGCTCTTCATTCCGATGAAAGAAGCGGCGAATTTCGGAGATATTCTTGAGAACTGTTGCGGTCATGAATTGTCCTTTTTTGTGTCTGCGTCGATCGGGTCTTTCTTGTCTGTGCCGATCATCACAGACGCTTTCGGCTTAAAGGGAATGGCACGGCCAGGCAGTTCGTTCAGCGCCTCTGGCGTGAACACGCGTAGACCAAGGTCAGCGCGGTAGCCGTGAATTTCATTAACGTCCAAAGCCCGCATAAACGCCAAAATTTCGGAAGAAATGACCTGCCCTGGCACGAGGATCGGGAAACCGGGGGGATAGGGGATAATAAAGCTGGCCGAGACGACTTCTTTGCCCTGCTCCAGCGCAAGCTTCAGTGAACCGTCAAGGTCCATGTAGTCGCATTTGCTTTCGTCGTATGCGAGGTAGTAGGCCGTGCGGATATCACCTTCGGAAGTGACGTTGTCTGCGCGAAACGCATCATGGAAGCGACTAAAATCAGGCAGCGGTGGGTAGTTCTGTGTCAGGTTTGCGACCCGGCGTTCAAAGCCCATGCGTTCCATTTTCGACGCATCGTCCAGCAAATCGTCAAGGCTGCGCGCGATTTCGACAAGAACCTCTATCAGGTAGGCAACAGAGGATCGCGTGGTGCCGATGTTCGTCATGAAGAGAACGGAATTGCGTGAGGTTTTGTTAATTTGAATGCCGTACTTATCCATCAAAATCTTGGTCTTAAAGGTGTCGCCGTCCCACCCGGTGCCACCCACGGCCAAAGTCACGCGGGTTGCGTCAAGAACGAACTCGTCGTCAGACCACGCCTCCATCATGTCGACCCAGCCGCGGTCGGGATCGTAATAACTTTCGGTTCCGGATTCGCGGTATTCGGATGGGATCATTTCCCCCAAGGAAAGGACCTTGAAGTATTTCTGCAGCAAAGGATGCGTCGAGATTGCGCGGCGCATGGACATCGCCGCTTCTAACTGGCGTTGGACGAATTCAAACCCTTCGAGTTCGACCTGACGGCGTCCCACGTCAAGCGACGCGATAATCTGGTAGTTTGGCGAAGTCGACGTATGCGTCATGTAGGCTTCGTGGAAGGCCTGCTCGACCTCTCCTTTGAAATCCTGATCGTTGACGTGAATCATCGATCCTTGCCGCAACGCGGTGAGGGTCTTGTGAGTGGATTGGGTGGCGTAGACTCGGATGCGTGCTGTGGGTGGGGCAATCAGACGAGTGCTTAGAATCGTCTCTGTGTCGGCATTTTTAAGCGCCTTTTGCTGCTTGGCGTAATCGGCAGCGTGCTCTTCTGTTTTAAAGCGCGCGCGCATCTTGTTGGCGGTCCGCATCGCGGTCCGCTTGCGGTACGTCGGGTTAAAGCGGGCGAAAGCGAACCACGCCTCGTCCCAAAGGAAAATCAGGTCAGGCTTGATCGCAAGGCATTCTTCCATCACACGGTCGACGTTGTAAACGATGCCGTCAAAGGTGCAGTTGGTCAGCAACAGCATCCGAACACGGTCAAGCTTGCCAGCGGCTTTCAGATCCAAAAGCTGCTTCTTAATTTCGCGCAGAGGCACAGCACCATACATCGAATATTCATTCAACGGATAGCTATCGAGGTAGCAGACCTGCGCGCCTGCCAGCACCATGCCGTAGTGATGTGACTTGTGGCAATCGCGGTCTACAAGCACGATATCGCCAGGTCTTACAAGGGCTTGCACGACGATCTTATTGCAGGTAGAAGTGCCGTTTGTCGCAAAGAATGTCTGTTTTGACCCAAAAGCGCGACTTGCGAGTTCTTGTGCTTCTTTGATCGGCCCTTGCGGTTCCAGCAGACTATCCAGCCCGCCGGACGTAGCTGATGTTTCCGCAAGGAATATGTTCGGGCCATAGAATGCACCCATATCCTGAATCCAATGCGACCGCGTAATAGACTTGCCACGGCTAATCGGCATGGCGTGGAACACACCGGTCGGCTGCTTGGAATAGTTGACGAGAGCGGTGAAAAAAGGCGTCTTATACCGTGCCTGCACACCCCTCAGGATGTTCAAATGCAGTTCCATAAAGTCTTCTTGATTATAGAAGACGCGGCGGCAAACCCCTAATTCGGTGCCCGCAATATCTTCGACCGACCGTTCAGTAACCAGATAAGCATCAAGTTCCGGGCGGATGTCGTCGATCAGGCGACAAAGTGCGGGCCCGTAGTCCTTGGATTGCAGATCGCTAAGCTTGTCCGTGCCTGCGATGCTTTCCAGAAAACGTTGCAGGATTGGATGATCCTGACGCGACCGCAAAGTGACACCGGGGCGCACGACGATAGCTTGGATGTTGTGGTTGAACAGCACTGCAATCAGCGCATCCTCGACCGACGGCACGACGAGGGCTTCGTAGATAAAGGGATCCTCGGGACGACGCATCGCGTAGACGTTGGCCTTGAGCCAGTGTTCTTGCGCGTCCGAAACTTCGTCAACGATCAACACCTCGAAGTAAGGCTTGGTCATGGCGCGGACTTCAGGCGACAGCAACGCTTCGTCGTCATGTTCCTCGCGGTCGTCGCTATCATGATCTAGCGGGATATGGCGACGGCGGTACGCACCAGTGGTCAGCGCACGGGCGACGCGGTGAACGCTGTAGGACAGTTCAGTAAAGCTGTTATGCTCGAACTGGCGGCGCATATGGTCAAAGATTTGCATGCCGGGAAAGGCCCAATATGCCTCGATCTCGGCCAGTCCTTCGAAAAGCTCGGCGGCCTGGGACCGCACGGTTGGTGAAATCTTGGCGGGTGCTTCTCGTGACAACTGCGCCGTGACCTCTCGCAATTCGCTCCACCTGTCGGCGCGTAGCTGGGTTGCGGAATAATAGTCGGTCACGGAATGCATTTCGGTCGTTCCTCGTCATTGTCTTGCGCGGGACGCCGGAGTTGAAAGCCAGCCCCGATGGGGCCGGCCAGTGGTGGCGCGCGTCAGCTTACCTTAGTGTGAGGGACTGCTGCCCCCCCTGCAACACCTAGTGCGGGAGTTTTGTATTCAACCTGTATTTCAGCTTCAGCGGGTACTTCGACATGAAGACCAGCGCGCGTGCCCTGCTGCGGGATCTCTAGCGGACCCAAGGTATTGAGAAACGAATCGACGCCGCTGGTGCGGTCATAGACGGTAAAATCGACGTCACGGTCACGGAAGGATTTCAAAACCTGCCCCAGACCTTTCATGCCCGTCGCACGCTGGCGGCGCACCATGTCGAGGTCGATTTCGATTGGGAACATATCTTCTTGTCCGCCCGACTGGTGCAACACCATAGAGGTCGGATCGACGACACAGGACTTTCCGATGCCACCGGCGCCCAGACCATTCACATCGATGACGTAGCACTGAAACTGCGCGGCCGTGGCACGGGCAATTGCAAGCTCCGCGTCACGGTCAGTGGTGCCGGTCAGAACAGGATGCAAAAGCACCTCTACGCCTTGGGCAGTCAACTGGCGCGTGGTTTCTGGGAACCACATATCGTAACAGATCGACAGACCAAAACGGCCAATATCCGGCACATCAAAGACGCAAAATTCGGTGCCTGCGGCAATGCCAGCCTCGTAAGGGCGAAACGGGAACATTTTGGCGTAGCTCTTGATGATGTTGCCATCGGGGTCAATCACAACGGATGTATTCAAGACGCGGCCGTCGGGGGCGCGCAGAAACATCGATCCGGGGATCAACCAAACCTTGTGCTTGCGGGCAGCCTCGCAGAACCGATCAAGCGTTTCGTTCTGTGGTTCTAGTGCGAACTTGTCCAATGGGCCGAAGGGGGCCAGTTCCGAGAACAGAACCATCTGCGTCCACGGGAAACGCATCATCAACACGTCAAGGCGCTGAATCATGCCTTCGACGTTGGGCTGCAGCGCGTGGACATACATCTGTACGCCGGCAATTGCGAAAGGGGTCATCGTCAATCTTCTTTCTTTTATCCGGATAGCTCCGGTCTGGACGCCACACTATCGGTTGCGACGCGGAAGTGAAACCAACGACAGGGTGTAACGCAGCATCATGTGGTTTTTTAAGCCAAAAGGCGGACCCGCAGGCCCGCCTTTTGCGTTCATATTGTTTGCGTCAGCCTTGCTGTTGTTCCGTCACCGCCGCAACGAGGGCAGTTTCGAAAATTGCGAGGCCTTCATCGATCACTGAATCAGACGCCGTCAACGGCACCATGATGCGCAGCGCATTGCCGTGCAAACCGCACGACAGCAAGATCAGGCCACGCTTTAACGCATGGGCCACAATCCGCTTGGTAAGGTCTGCGTCAGGGGCTGCCGTGGCAAAGTCGCTGACGAATTCAACCGCGACCATGCCGCCAAGACCACGAATGTCCCACATCCGGTAGGGGGCAGCGCGGGCTCCGATTTGTGCAAAGCGAGTCTTGAAGTATTCGCCAATTTCAGACGACCGCTCTAGCAGACCCTCGTCCTCGATGGCGTCAATTGCAGCCAGTGCCGCCGCACATGCAACGGGGTTACCGCCATAAGTGCCGCCAAGGCCGCCGGGAATCATGGCGTCCATGACTTCGGCACGGCCGATGACACCCGCGATAGGATAGCCGCCCGCCATGGACTTCGCGACGGTGATCAGATCAGGGACAACACCACTGTGTTCGATTGCGAACCACTTACCGGTCCGACCAAAGCCCGCCTGAATCTCGTCGGCGATCAGCATGATGCCGTGTTTGTCGCAAAGCGCACGCAAAGCCTGCAGCATTTCGAACGGGACAGGTGTGTAGCCGCCCTCGCCCAAAACAGGCTCTATGATGATGGCGGCGATGCGCTCTGGCTGGGCGTCGGTCAACATCAAATTGTTCAGTGCCGTCAGTGCATCCTGCACCGAAATGCCGTCACGCTGGTTCGGGAACGGCGCCCGGAAGATGTCCGACGGGAACGGCCCGACGTCCTTTTTGTAGGGGCTGATTTTGCCGGTCATACCCAGCGTCAGCAGGGTGCGGCCGTGGTAGGCGCCGGTAAAGGCGATAATACCAGGACGGCCCGTCGCGGCGCGTGCAATCTTGACCGCGTTTTCGACGGCTTCGGCACCAGTGGTGACGAGCAGCGTCTTTTTCGCGTGATCACCCGGAGCCAGCGCATTCAGACGCTCTGCCAATGCAATGTATGGTTCGTACTGCACGACCTGAAAGGAGGTGTGCGTGTAAAGGTCTTCCTGCGCCTTGGCTGCGGCGATGACCTTAGGATGGCGGTGGCCTGTGTTCAGCACTGCAATCCCGCCCACAAAGTCGATGTAACGATTGCCTTCAACGTCCCACAGCTCTGAATTCTCGGCGTAGCTGGCGAAAACGGGCGCAGCAGAGGACACACCGCGCGGGACGGCGGCCTCGCGGCGCTTAAGCAAGGCTGCGTTCGTCTGCTCTTCGAATGGCAGGTCGGGCACAACGGTCAGAGGCGTGCGCTGTGCCGCCTCTGCAGCCTTGGCGGGCTTGATCTTGGTCTTGTTGGTCTTCGGTTTCATCGACATGCGCGCAGTCCTTTGCGGGCCAGAGGTGTGTAGGAAATCATAGGCTCGTGTTTAATATAATTGTCAAACGGTGATTTCGTTCCATTTTGCGTCATTTCTTGTCCGGCAGCGACTTCATTCAGATTTCGCTTGAACAAATCACGACCAGCGCCCCTAAATGCGGCACGAAAGGTCGGACAAATATTCCGACTTGTGGCGAGGAGGCCCCATTGGACATAGGAGAGCGCTTGCGATCCCTGCGCGAACAGCATGGACTGTCGCAACGTGAACTTGCTGGGCGGGCCGGGCTGACGAACGGCACCATCAGCCTGATCGAAAAGAATAAGACTTCACCCTCTGTTGCATCGTTGAAGTCACTGCTGGATGCGATCCCGATCAGCAT
Organism: Loktanella sp.; assembly: GCA_024635625.1. Lineage (GTDB taxonomy): Bacteria > Pseudomonadota > Alphaproteobacteria > Rhodobacterales > Rhodobacteraceae > Loktanella. The sequence continues at coordinate 20,460 of JAGXIQ010000060.1, forward strand.
GACTGACTTCTTTACCCCGCTGGACACGTCCACGCCCGACTCGCCGCAGTACTTCTTTAAGGCCGATCAATTTCACGAGATCGCACCGCAGGATGCCGATCCTCGGCCGCATGTGTCCTTGCGCCAGTTAGGTCGCGCAGCGGAACACGCACTGCAATTGTTGCACGAAACCTACCCCGCCGGGGCCGATACCGGCCAAGAATTGCTAAGTCATACGGGGGAAGAGGCCGGAATAGTCGTTAGGGGCCAAATCGAAGTCACCGTCGACGGAGCGGTCACAGTGCTGGGACCTGGGGACGGTTATATTTTCGATAGTCGCCTGCCCCACCGTTTCCGCAACCCCGGTGCTGATATCTGCGAGGTGATCAGCGCCTGTACGCCACCGACCTTTTAAGGCCTAGTGGTCACAAATCTTGATCTGCGGATCAAGCTTGGCATAATCGACGGCCATCATCTTGTGAATGTCGGTTGGCGGGATGTATTGCCATTCGGCCAAATAGCGACGCTTCGCCTCTCCCCTAAGGTACCGGGCCATCTGCTGGTTGCCGATCGGTCCTTTGTTCACGTTTGATCCGTGAAACCCGACAGAGGCCCCCGGTCCAAGGCAGGCGTTCGGCAAGGTCGTGAAGATCACACAAGCAGATCGGCAAAAACCCCGGATTTCCACCCGACCACCCCATTTCAGCAGATCGGCGCGATCGGCCTCTGCGCTGATCAACTGACCACCGCCATCCTGAGAGATCACGTAGGGTTCCGTCGTGGGCGGCGGTCTGCGATCTGTGCAAAGTCCCATCTGGCAGGCAATGGCGAACCATAACATATGCGGCGTTCCCGTACTGCGGGGCGCACGAGGCCCCTGTCAGAACAGATCATCAGGGACGGCCTCAACCTTAGCAAGCGTGCCGCGACGCCGGTGGCGACAAACGGCACGCAAGCAAATTGATCAGTCTGCCATGTCCCAAGCTGTGGTGTATTGCGATAGCACCTTGGCCACCTCGTCCTTGGACGCTTTACCTTTGACATGCGCGACAAGACCCAGTTTCTTGTCCTCGCTGACCGAATCTACGGTCGCGTCCACGCCAGCGTCTTTCAGGGCAATATCAAAGACGCGTGCGATGGCCTTTTTGCGCAGGTCAGGCTTAAAGATCTTTCCAACAGCAGTTTTGGGAAGTTCCAGCATGATTTCCAAATGCTTGGGATGCGCCGCACGCTCGTTGATCTTCGATTTGGCGTGCGCCAGCAACTCGGCCTCTGTCGTCACGGCCCCATCGATCAGTTCAACGTAAGCACAAGGCAGTTCGCCTGCGTGCGCGTCTGGTTGCCCGATGGCGCCGGCAAAGGCGACCGCTTCGTGACCAGCCAGCGCCTCTTCGATTTCGGCAGGGTCAATGTTGTGGCCGCCACGGATAATCAAGTCCTTGGCACGGCCCGTAATCCAAACGTAGCCGTCCGCATCAATGCGCCCCAAATCGCCCGTGCGCAGAAACTGCGCAGCGTGATCGTCGCCCGCATAGAACAAGTTCCGGTTCTTCTCTGCCTCGGTGTACGTATTGCCACGGAAGATGCCGGGGCTGGAAACGCAGATTTCGCCAATTTGGTCGATACCGCATTCGATGTGCGATTCGACGTCCATGATGCGGACGCGTGTATATGGGAACGGCAAGCCGATGGATCCGACCTTCTTTTCTCCAGCAGGTGGATTGATCGATACCAGACAGGTCGCCTCTGTCAGGCCATATCCTTCGCAGATGGTGACGCCAGCAGCCTCTTCAAAACGACGGTAAAGCTCTATCGGCAGAGGAGCCGAGCCGCAGAATGCAAGTTTCAAGCTAGAGATATCGGCGTTAACCGGGCGCTGCATCAGGGCAGACATGGCTGTCGGCACCGTGATCAGGAAGGTGACTTTATGCCGCTCGATTAATTTCCAGAAGTTGTCGAACACCCCTGCCCCGCGATAACCTTGCGGCGTCGGAAAGACGATTTGCGCGCCAGAGGAAAGCGACGCGCCCAGTGCCACCACAGTAGCGAAAACGTGGAACAGCGGCAGAGGACAGATTAGAACATCATCTTCGGTGAACAGCAGTTCCGACCCAAGCCAGCCGTTGTAGATCAGTCCGGAATACAGGTGCTGCACGACCTTTGGCATGCCGGTGGTGCCACCAGTGTGGAAGTAGGCCGCAACACGGTCCGACGGACTATCAAGGAATTGCAGTTCTTTTGGTTGTTTCTTTACGGACTTTTCGAAATCAATGATCGTCGCTGTATGTTCGACCGCGTTTTTGGGGCGAACCCACGGCACGATCAGCTTTTTTGCGCCAGTCAAATAGCGGTGCAGGTCAACCTCGACCACGTGCTTGACGCTTGGGGCAAGGGCCACGGCAGCAGCACCCTTTTGGGCAACGTCGGATTTCGGAAAGGATTTCATCGTCACCAGCACCTTGGCACCGGTTTCGCGCAGGATGGCACCAATCTGTTCGGGTTCCAGCAGCGGATTTATAGGGTTCACGATCCCAGCAATCTGGCCACCCAGAAAGCTCAGCACGGTTTCGGTGCAATTGGGCAGCAGGTAGGCTACGACGTCGCCTTCGCGGATACCAAGGCTGCGGAACAGGTTCGCTGTCTGCGTTACGCGATCAAGCAATTGCTGCCACGTCAGCGTCTCTGCCGGGTCTTTGGGACCGGATTCAAGTTGAAATGTCACTGCTGCGCGGTCGGGGAACCGCCCTGCCGTCTGTGTCAGCTGCGCAAATGTAGTGACGGGTACGTCACGGTCGGCCCAGCTGCTTTCGGCTTCGATGGCGTCGCTGTCTGCGCGGCCTGCGTATCCCATGGTGTCCCTCCCAGAACATCTGCGGGCGTTCACCGCCCTGTCATTTCTAGGCGACCCTGAACGAAAACAGGGGTGGGTCGCAAGACTGACGCCACGATATTTGCTTATTCGGCGGCCAATCCGGCGGTGAACTGCAACCGGGCAAGCCGCGCGTAAAGCCCATTTTCCGCAACAAGCGAATCGTGCGTGCCGGTGGCGACGATCTGGCCGCCTTCAAACACTAGGATACGATCGGCTTTTTTCACCGTCGCCAGACGGTGCGCGACGATCAATGTTGTACGTGTGCTTGCAAGATCATCGACGGCGGCCTGCACCAGTCGTTCGCTTTCAGCATCAAGGGCACTGGTGGCTTCGTCCAGCAACAGGACTGGTGCGTCGCGCAAAATTGCGCGGGCGATAGCAATGCGTTGCTTCTGCCCACCAGACAGCATGACGCCGCGTTCGCCGACGTAAGAATCGTAACCTTCTGGCAGTGCCATCAGGAAATCGTGGGCGGCAGCAGCCTTGGCTGCGGCCTCTACCTCTGCATCGGTGGCGGTGGGGCGGCCAAAGCGGATGTTTTCCCGCGCCGTGTCGCCAAAGATGACCGGGTCCTGCGGCACCAGCGCCAATTGGTGACGGAACGCAGCCCGGTCCATGTCGCGCAGGTCCACGCCATCCAGTCGAATAGCGCCTTCCGACGGGTCATAGAACCGTTGCAGCAGCTGGATGATTGTTGTCTTGCCAGCACCTGACGGGCCCACGAGTGCTACAGTCTCTCCCGGCTGGACGGTCAGGTGAATGTGGTCAAGGGCGGCAATGCTAGGCCTGCCCGGATAGCGGAACGTTACATCGTCGAATACAATCTGCCCCCGTGCGATATCGGGTACGGGCTTTGGGTTGGCCGGGTCACGCACTGCGTCGTCGGCGTTCAGCAACTCGACCAGACGCTCTGTCGCGCCGGCAGCACGCTGCAATTCGCCCCAAACCTCGGTCAGGGCACCGACAGCGCCTGCGACCATGACGGAGTATATGACAAATTGCACCAGTTCGCCGACGCTCATGGCGCCACCACGGACATCATGCGCACCGATCCACAGCACACCGACGATGCCTGCGAAGATGAGGAAGATCACGATAGCCGTCATCCAAGCCCGAACGGCGATCCGGTCACGGGCGGCACGATAGCTTTTCTCTGTCACGTCCCAGAATTTCTTGCGGCTCAGATCTTCGTGCGTGAACGCCTGCACGGTCTGGACGGACAACAGCGCCTCTGACGCATTGCCAGAGGATTGGGCGATCCAGTCCTGATTTTCGCGGCTAAGTTTGCGCAAGCGGCGGCCCAGCACAACGATGGGCACGATCACGGCTGGCACCAGCAGCAAAACAAGACCGGTCAGCTTGAACGATGTGAACATCATCAGCACCAGACCACCCACAAAAATCAACGTATTGCGAAGCGCTATGGAAACAGAGGAACCAATGACCGAAAGGATCAATGTGGTGTCGGTTGTGATACGCGACAGCACTTCGCCGGTCATGATATTTTCAAAAAAGGCAGGTGACATGCCGATCATGCGATCGAAAACGGCGGTTCGGATGTCGGCCACCACGCGTTCCCCGAGACGGGTCACAAGGTAGTAGCGTAAAGCGGTGCCGACGGCCAAAAGACCAGCAATGCCCAGCGCCGCTGCGAAATAGCGATCCAAAAGCTGACCTGTCTGAACATCAAAATTGTCGACGACCCGACGCACAGCCAGCGGCAGCACCAGCGACACTATTGCTGTCAGGGTCAAGGCCGCGGCAGCCAAGGCCATCAGGCGGCGATAGGGTGCCAAAAAGGGCCAAAGCTGGCGTAAAGCGCCCATGTTTTTTGATTTGGCGCGTTCCGCGTCGATTGCATTGGGCGCGTCGGCCATGATGTTCGTCCTGCTAGCGATGCTATTCACTTAAAACTGCAGCACCCAAGACACAAGCAAAACGCGTTGCGGCGGATTGCCGAGTCATCTTGATGCGGGAAAAAGCGGTGGAGCGGGCGACGGGAATCGAACCCGTGTCATCAGCTTGGAAGACTATGGCCCATGTCAAGAATTTCCTCAATATAACAATGCCATGCCTAGTCTGTGCGACCATTTTTGTAGGTTAATTGTCGGAAATTATTTTTTGGAGCGGGCGGAGGGAATCGAACCCTCATCTTCAGTTTGGAAAACTGAGGTCTTAACCATTACACAACGCCCGCGACCACGTTGACTTCTATTTCACCCGCGATGCGAGGTCAAGAAGTGCGTTTCAAGTCATTTTCCAGTGTGGGCAAGAACCGTAATTTGGGCGGATGGACTAAGCCGCTCCGCGGCATTGGTGCCTGGTAGCGACGTTGGCGCAGATTTCATTCTTTTGCTTTGTGGTGGGCCCCTTTGGGCTGACGATTGTGGTCTTTCCCACCGTCAGACAGGAGGTTCACATGACAGAGGAGAAGATGAGCCCGCTGCGTCAGCGGATGATCGAAGACATGGATATTCGTGGGCTGTGCGAGAAGACGCAA
>JAGXIQ010000005.1 GCA_024635625.1 Loktanella sp.
ATTTCAAAGGAAAAGCGGCCTCCCGAACGCACAGGCAACGCCCAAGATTGACCCCAGATCAATCCCACACGCGCCTTAAACCACAATCAAACTCTCTGTCGCATCAACATGTCGGTCTGCCGGAGCGAAAGGGATAAGCCTTTTTAGCCAAATTGACGGCTCACACTCACGGAGCTTTGGTGGAAAAGGCCTAGGGCTAGCTATTTCAAAGCGAATCGTCACTGGAATGGGTGGGATCATTGGCGTTGAAAGCGATAGGGATTGCGGCAGCATCTTTTGGCTTGAGTTACCAGCCATTGCTTTGGGCAAGGCCGAAAAATTATCAAATGACACATATTTTTCGATCAAACCTTTAACGACCATCTATGACAAAAAGATTCTCTTGGTCGAAGACAACGAAGTGAATCGCGAAGTTGCGCGGGCTCTGCTAGAACGATTTGGCACAACTGTTCAGACGGCCAATGATGGACAAAAAGCGTTAGACTTAATTGCTTCGGACGATTTCGATCTTATTATTATGGATTTGAGAATGCCGATCATGGATGGAATTACTGCCACTAAATTACTACGGCAGCGTGGCTGCATAACACGAGTGGTCGGACTGCCCGCGAATGCATTCGAGGTGGACCGCCAACTCTGCCTCGCAGCAGGCGTGAACAGTTTCACAGCAAAGCCAATCATACGTGACAAAATATTATCGATTTTGAATGATTTTTTGAATTTCATTGAAGACTCCGATTCAAGTAATCTTGTGGATCGCAGGCAATTTGACCCCGTGTATAAGGAACTCGGACCTGACCTCTTTTATGAGATGCTCCAACACCTTGAACAGAACACGAGGCCGTTCTTAGAACTAGCCCACACGATCAATCTAAATGCGAAACCAATGGCCCTTGATCACGACCTTCATACCGTAAAGGGGGCCGCCGCGACGCTTGGTCTCGCGAAACTCGCGGCCCATGCTCAAGCTTTGCGTGACAAAATCAACATCGGCCCAAAAGACATCGAAACGTTCATTGACTTGCTTGATCGAAGCGTTACCAGCGCAAAAATTGCCATCAGACAAGCACCTGAAGGTCGGACAGCCGAAAACATTGAGCAATAGTTCTATGTTTTCGGGCGAAAGACTAACGCCCTCTTTGCCACCCCCACATCGGTCTTTGAGTAGATGGCCGCCGGCGAAGCCCTACGCAAACATTTCAATCAAAACCCAGGCCAAAGGCCTGGCGACGCAGCAATTTCGATCAAGTGGCCATCCGGGTCGCGAAAATAAATACTATGGCCACCGCGCATCCAATCAGTCCGGCTAAGTATCTTTATTCCTTTGGATATCAGGTGATCGTGCCACTCTTTGAAGGCTTCATGGCTTGAATCGAATGCCATGTGGATTTGTCCATTCGCATCATGTGGCGGAATATAATTATCACCGCCCGCCGTTGCGCCATCGGACGTTCCGCCGCGCCGAAACAGAAGCAAAACACTGCGCCCGTTTACGTCATAAGCACACAGACGTTCTGTTTTCTTCAGGGGCTTCAGGCCAATGATATCCTCGTAGAAGCGGCATGAGACATGAAGATCATCAACGTAAAGAGCGGTTTCAAGAATGCCTTTCAATGCTGGCATCACATCCTCCATCTAAACTTTTCAATGGCCTGCTTACGGCTATATCTAGGTCTATATAGCACAATATACAGCATAAGAGGCACCAAATGCCAACACTTGCGCAAGAAGACTTTGAAATGACCCCAACAGAGAAACGCGCCCTGCGTCTAATCGTGGACCAAGCACTTGACGCGTCAAAAGACAAAAATCGAAACGGGATCGTTGCGGCGATTGTCAGTGGGGAAGATATCGTAGGAATAGCCGAGAACGAAGTCAATGCTTTCAGCGATCCAACAAAGCACGCCGAAATGGTTGTCATTGCGGCAGTAACACAAAGCCTAGACCGTAAGCAGCTTGAAGAGTGCACGCTGATTTCATCACTTCAACCCTGCGAGATGTGTCTGTCAGCTATGCGGTTCGCCGGAATCAGACGTCTGATCTTTTGCGCGAGGCAAGAAAGTGTTGACCCAAAATATTTTGTTTTTCCAAAACTTCGCATCCGTGACTTTCAGCGCGCAGGAGAGCCGTTTGCATACATCAGCGGGGTATTGGAAAACGAATTGTTGCATTTGTACATGGATGGCGACGAGTAGCGCATCAAAGTCAGCGGCCCCTAGGTCCGGCGAACTTTGATTTGAAAGAGACGGCTTGGCCAGCAAGAAGCGACAACCGCCGTTGCGTGGCTTTGTCAAAATGGACCGCCGCAATCAATCTTTCTACGCTGCATGGTCGTTTACGTGGTGCATAGTCTTGCTCGTTCAGATCATAGATCAAGCGAGATGACGCAGACGCCATTCCTAGCTTGAAGAACCGCTGGCATATTGCGACATGCGATCGGCAAGACGGCCCACAACAAGATGAAGCGCAACAGTTAGGCAGGCCAAAACGATGAGGCTCGCGAACATCAAGTCAATCTTTGCACGACCGTTGGCCAGCAACATCAGATATCCCAACCCCTTGGATGCACCAACCCATTCACCGATCACGGCACCTATCGGGGCGTAGACAGCAGCCAGCTTTAGCCCGGACCCGAGACTGGGTAACGCGTTCGGGATCAGGACATGACGCATGACATAATATTTTCGCGCGCCCATAGAGACACATAGATCGCGGTAACCGTGGTCGATGCGAGTCAGGCCATCATGAAACGCTGATGTTATAGGAAAAAAGATAATTAGAACCGTCATGACGATTTTCGACCCCATTCCATAGCCGAACCAGAGGGTAAGCAACGGCGCCAGCGCGAAGACGGGCACCGCTTGGGTAAAAACAAGGATCGGCAGAATAAGACGCTCTGCCGTTTTCGAGAGCGCCAACTGTATCGCGGCAGCAAAACCCAACACGGCCCCCAGCACGAGTCCCAGCAACACCTCGACTGCTGTCACCCAAGCGTTTTGGGCTATAACTAAGCGACTATTGTAGGCAGCCTGCGCCACTCGCCACGGTGATGGCAGTATGAAGTGTGGTGCATCCGTCAGATAAACGACAGTTTGCCATCCCGCGAGGCCGACCATGACCGCAAACAGGATATCGCGCGCCCTCATGCGGTTTCCATGCGGAGATGGGATAGCAGGCGGGTCTGGCAATCCATCGACAACGGGTCGCTGATCGCACGTATCGGCGGTGTGTCAGGCACAGGCCACATGCGCGCGTCCTGCGCGGACATGATAACAATTTGATGCGCCAAGCGAGTGGCCTCTGCCGGGTCGTGCGTGACCAGCAAAACGGTGCGGCCCGTCAGCACCTTGACCGCCAGTTCCTGCATGTCAGCACGCGTTCCTGCATCCAGAGCGGAAAAAGGTTCATCAAGCAGAACAATTGGCCGATCCTCGAACAGGGTGCGCGCAAGGGCAGCGCGCTGGCGCATGCCACCAGACAACATGCCCGGTTTCATACCCGCGACCCCCGCCAGCCCAACCTGCGTCAAAAGATGATCTGCGCGGTTAAGGTTAGGGGCTTCGCCACGCAGGCGGGCACCGATGCAAACGTTGTCCCGTACCGACAGCCAAGGCAGTAGCAGATCGGATTGCGCCATATAGCTGATGCGATCCGTTAAAGTGGACTTGTCCGTCGTCGTAATAGAGCCTGTGAATTCCCCACCGGTTTCCAAACCAAGGATCAACCGCAAAATCGTCGATTTGCCAACACCCGATCGGCCCAGCAAACACGTCCACTGCCCCGCTGGCAGATGCAGGTTGGCTGCGAATAAAATGGCCCCGCCAATGCGGTGGGTTCCCACAAACGTGATGCCAGGCGGACTGGTCATGTTGGGTCTAGACCCATTTGCCAAAAACCGATTTCGAGGGTCGTCGCCGTCGAAAAGCGATGCTGCAATCGTGTCGCGCGTGTCGATCCGGACAGCGCGCCGATCCGCAGAGCTACCGCACGGTCAATCATCGCGCCAACGGTGGTGCAAACCGATTGATAAGCGGGGTCTGCGTAGGTGTCGATCCAGTCGGTATAGGGCGTATCGGTAGCGCGACTTTGTGCCAGCCGCAGACCGATTTCGCCGTATCCCATGACGCAGGGCGCAAGGGCTGCCATCAGATCAAGGAAATCGCCTTGCAGGCCTGCGTCCATGACGTAGCGAGTATAGGCAAGATTCGGTGTTGCCTCGGTTGCGTTAAACAACGTCGCCTCGTCAATGCCATGCGCCGCGCAAACCGCGACATGCAGCGACATTTCGTGATTAACCAGCGCGTCGACTGTCCCAGCACAGACTTTCATTTCCTCCAGCGTCTCTGACTTCACGACTGCAAGGGACCATGCGCGTGCGAAGTGAACTAGAAACACGTAATCCTGAATGAGGTAATGCAGAAAAGCCGCGCGCGGCAGCGTGCCGTCCCGCACCCCTTCGACAAACGCATGAAGCGTGAAATCCTGCCACGCACCCTGCGCCCCGGCGCGCCAGAGGGCGACAGTTTTGCCGTAATCCGGTGTCGTCATTTCGCTGTCACGTCGATAGCAATTTGCGATACCGGGTTCTGGTTAGGGATCAGTCCTGCCTCGTTCAAAAAAGCCTCGAACGCGGCATAGCGGCCGACATCCATAGCTGTGGGTCGCAGGGCAAACCGCGGCACCGTATCAATCCAAGCACGCGCGTTCAGCTCGTCCTGCAACTCGGCAGAAGTGGCGGCGAAAACCTCCCAGCTCTCTTCTGGGTGATTGACGATGTATTGGGTCGCTTTCTCGGTCGCGGCCAGAAAGCGGGCAATCATGTCTTTGTCCATCGTGTCGGCATTCGCGACGTAGATCAGCTCGTCATACGCAGGCAGCCCTTCCTCTTCGACGAAAAAACAATTGCCGTCGATACCTTCGATTTCCATCTGGTTCAGCTCGAAGTTTCGGAATGCACCGATCACCGCATCGACCTGACCGGACATCAGCGAAGGTGATAGCGACCAGTTCACATTGACCAGCTCGATATCGTCAAGGGTCAGGCCATTATTTCGCAGGATTGTGTCCAGTACCGCTTCTTCGACGCCACCGACGGAAAAGCCCACTTTTTTACCTGCTAGATCAGCGGGAGACTTGATCGGGCCGTCTGCCAGAACCAGCAGGCAGTTCAGGGGGGTCGCGATCAGTGTGCCGACCCGGCGCAACGGCAAACCCTCGTGGATTTGCAGGTGCAGCTGAGGCTGATAAGAAATCGCAAGGTCCGCCTGACCGGCGGCAACCATCTTGGGCGGATCCGATGGATCGGCGGTGGCGATGACCTCGACGTTCAAATCCTGATCCGCGAAATAGCCCATTTCCTCCGCCACGATAATGGGTCCGTGGTCAGGATTTACGAACCAGTCCAGCAGCAGCGTCATATCGTCGGCAGCCGTCGCAGGTTGCGCCAGCAACAACATTGCAGTGCTGATTAAGGTAAGTTTCATAGGCTTTGCCTTTCGGTTTGCGGCATGTCGCCGACTGCAATCAGGGAAATCTCTCCGCCCCAATGGGATCTTAGATGTATAGCCGCCTGCCACGCCCGAAGGCCGGATCGGCAGGCGAAGACGGCCCTTTGTCCTGCGTCAGGCATGGCGTGCCATTGCGAGAGTTGCGCGACAGTCATCCGCTGGGCTGAAGAGATGATTGGAATGGGGGCCTCCACCGTGTCACGCAGGTCAACGACAAGATCCGAGGCTGCGATTTCACACGGTGCGATGAACCTGAAATCGGCGACGGGTTCCGGCGCGTTGTCGAACCGAAATCCGCCCGTCCGGAAAGTCTGCATGTCAAAGGTCATCAACTGGCCCAAGGGAGAGGGCGACTGCCCGATCAGAAAGGCCAGCGCCATCTGCCCTGTGCAGCCCCAATCATGCCGACCACCGGCCCCATGATCCCGGCAGTGGCGCAGGTGGTCGCACGGTCTGGCAAATCCGGAAAAACAGCGCGTAAAGAGGGGGCCGCGCCGCAGAACCCCCCGACATAGCCTGCGAACCCCAAGGTCGAGGCGCTGATCAATGGCACCCCGGCCACGCGGCAGGTATCGGACAGAATATAGCTTGCGGCGAAGCTGTCGGCGCAATCCAGAACCAACGTGGACGGGGTAACAAGCGCGCTCGCATTTGCTGGGTCCAGTGGAATTTGCAAGGTAGTGATGCGGCAATCTGCATTCAGGCTGCGCAGGCGTACGGCAGCGGCATCGACCTTTGGTCGACCCACGTCCTCTTCGCGAAACAGCGTCTGACGGTGCAGATTGGACAGTGACACCACATCGCCGTCAACAATGGTTAGGTGACCGACGCCAGCGCCTACCAAATATTGCAGCACAGCTGTCGCAAGCCCCCCCACACCAATCACAAGTACATGGGCCGCACGCAGGGCCGCCTGGCCGGCTGTACCGACTTCTGGCAAGGTCTCTTGGCGGATATAACGGCTCATCGTGTTTCCGCCAGCCACGCGCGTATGCGATCCTCGGGGTTGGGATGCAGGGTAATGTCAGTAACGGCGGACACGACATCCGCCCCGGCAGCCAAGGCCCCGGCAGCACGGTCCACGGTCATGCCCCCGATCGCAATCAGCGGCGTATCCCCGACCAGCGCACGCCAAGCGGTCAGCTTTGCGACGCCTTGTTCATGCCATTTCATCTTTTTCAGAATGGTTGGATAGATCGGGCCAAGGGCGATGTAATCAGGACGCAAGTCAAGCGCGCGGGCTAGCTCTGCTTTATCATGGGTACTGATACCTAGGCGCAGGCCAGCCGCACGGATCGCCACGACGTCAGCATCTTCCAGATCCTCTTGCCCCAGATGCAGGTAATCGCAGCCTTCGCTGATCGCGACACGCCAGTGGTCATTGATGACGAGCGTACATTTATGCGCTGAACACACCGTTTTGGCGCGCCCGACGTGATCGCGGATCGTCTGCACATCAACGTCTTTTATTCGCAGCTGCACCAACCTGATGCCTAAAGGCACCAACCGTTCAAGCCAATCGGCGCTATCGAAAATGGGATAAAATGGGTCTAGCGTCATGTCAGGAACGCTTTTCCGATCAGGGGGGTTGACGGTGCGGCCATGTCACGCGGGTCCATTGGGTCCGCTTGGGCGGCCAACTGCCCGGCACGGACCGCCAGCGCAAAAGCTTTTGCCATGGCGGCTGGGTCACCGGCCTTGGCGACGGCGGTATTCAACAGCACCGCGTCGAAACCAAGCTCCATCGCGCGGGCGGCTTGCGACGGCAGGCCAAGGCCTGCGTCAATCACCAGTGGCACGTCGGGGAAATGGGCACGTAAGGCTCGCAAGCCGAAGACGTTGTTTAGCCCTAGCCCCGACCCGATCGGCGCCCCCCAAGGCATCAGAACCTCACATCCGGCATCCAGCAACCGGTCAGCGACGACCAAATCCTCTGTCGTGTAGGGAAAGACCTGAAAGCCGTCCTCGGTCAGGATGCGGGCTGCCTCTACCAGCCCGAAAACGTCTGGCTGCAGCGTGTCTGCGTCGCCGATCACCTCTAGTTTAATCCATGGGGTGTCAAAGACCTCTCTGGCCATTTGGGCGGTTGTCACCGCCTCTTTGACCGTATGACAACCGGCGGTATTGGGCAGGACGTGTACGCCAAGGTCGCGGATCAGTTGCCAAAAATCCTGCCCCGCGCGATCCTGCCCGCTTTCGCGGCGCAAGGAAACAGTGGCGACACTGGCAGCGCTGCGCTGGAAAGCCTCAGCCAAAATCGCAGGCGACGGATATTGTGCGGTCCCCAACATTAAGCCACTGGAAAGTGTTGTGCCGTAGAAATCCCGCATCGTTCAGCCCCCCTGCATGGGGGCTAGGACTTCGATCTGGTCGCCGTCCGTCAAAGCATAGCCTGCGCGTGACGGTGCAGGCACAAAGCTGCCGTTCACAGCCGTCGCGACCTTGCCCTGCCCAAACCCCTCCGCCACCAACAAGTCTGCCAATGTGGCGACCTGTGCCTCGACCGTTGCACCGTTAAGCTGCAGTTTCATCCATCACCTCTGGCGTTATGTTTTCAAAAATCAGGTCCGCCACCATCCGCGCTACCGCCGGTGCCAACAGGAACCCGTGCCGATACAGCCCGTTGACGCGGATCAAATCGCCCGTGCGCCGTATGCGTGGCAAATTATTGGAAAAGGCAGGGCGGCTGTCGACGCCGATTTCCAACACCTCTGCCTCTGCAAAACCGGGATGAAGGGCGTAGGCCGCGCTAAGCAATTCAAGCAGCGCGCGGGCCGTGATGTGTTTTCCAGCCCGCCCTTCGATCATCGTGGCCCCAAGCATGAATACGCCTTCGCCCCGTGGCACGATATAAAGTGGTGCACGCGGGTGCAGCAGGCGGATCGGACGGGTCAATGTGATCTGGGGGCAAGACAGCATCAGCATCTCTCCCTTCACGCCACGCAGATCCGCGATGTCACTGCGGGCCTGAAAGCCGCGGCAATCCACCGTTAGGCCACGTTTGGCAAAATCATCGGGATCGGCGTCGGCCTGAACAAACACGGTACCGCCGATTTCCAAACGAGCCCTCAGTTGGGCTAGCGCCGCGCGCGGCGAAAGATGCGCCTCGTTTTCGAAAAACAATCCGCTGGTGAAACGGCCCGCCAGATCAGGTTCTAGCGCCGCGATTTCATCTGCATTGATCTGCCGGAAATTGCTGGTCCGCCGGGCAAAGCGGGCAAGGTCCGCCCTATCGCGTGCGGGTGAAATTACAAGCGAGCCGCACCGGTGCACCGCATGTGTATGCGCCTGCCACCAATCAGCTGCTTCCTGACCTAGGCGGACGACGGGCTCTTCGGCACTTTCGCCTTCGCAAAAGGGGGCAAGCATCCCGCCAGCCCACCACGAACAGGCGTGGGGGCCAGCTGTCGCGTGGCGATCGACGACCGTGACCCGCCCCCCGCGATCCAGCAGTGCCTGCGCGACGCAAAGGCCCGCCACTCCGGCTCCAATGATTGTGATGTCGGGCATTACCACTGTCCGTGGAAATGATGGACGGGACCGTGACCTGCACCGATCTTTAAACGATCCGCAGCTTTAATTGCTTCCTGCAAGTAGCGGTGCGCGGTCTTGACGGCCGACGGCAGAACCAGCCCCTTGGCCAGTTGCGCTGCAATCGCCGCAGCATAGGTACACCCCGTACCGTGCGTATTTCGCGTGTGAACGCGTGGCGCGCTCAATATCGTCACCACACCGCCGGCGTCGATCAAAATATCAGTGCAGGTGTCACTTAAGCCATGGCCACCTTTCATCAAAACGGCACGTGGCCCCCTATGCAGCAGCCGCATCCCCTGCCCGACTGCCTCTTCCACCGTGCGCGCCTGCGCTTCACCCAATAGACGGGCAGCCTCTGGCAAGTTCGGCGTCAAAAGCGTCGCAAGCGGCAAGATAAGATGTGCCATCGCATCGACCGCGGTGTCCTGCAAAAGCGTATCGCCGGATTTGGCGATCATCACCGGGTCCACCACAATAGGACCCGCATAGGCTGATAGGCCTGTCGCCACAGCATTTATGATTTTTTCGGAAAACAGCATGCCAAGCTTGATGGCGCCAACATCAAGGTCAGACATAACCGCCAGCATCTGCGCGGCCACCATGTCTGCAGGTACCTCGTGCACCGCAGTGACAGAGGTCGTGCTTTGTGCGGTAATGGCAGTAATAACACTCGCCGCAAAAACGCCGTTTGCAGACATCGCCTTTATATCGGCCTGCACACCGGCACCGCCGCTACTGTCGGATCCTGCAATCGTCAGGGCAATCGGGGTGGTGGCGGTCACTGGCACATCTCCATCATCTTGGGTGGGATGTGCCGACGCGTGGACGAGCCTACGCAGGATCTGCGTAATTTACCCGTTCCCTACGCCGGTATAACCCGGATCAGGTTCGACGGGTCGGTGCACGCACCTCTCAGCCCTAATGGGCCCCCCGACGGATATTATTTCTGCTTCTGGCGACGCGCTGCGGCCCAGAAGAACTTTCATTAGGCTAAATAGGATTTGCCAGGATCACAACAGCGGATTCGTCTGGGGCAACAAGTGGCCGTTTATTCCCAATATGCGGCACCCAGCGACCCTGCGCAGAACATCGCGCGGTACAGAAAATCGCCCGAACGCGACGATGAAATCGCATTTTTAGAGAGGGCGCTTAGGTTCCGAAACCAGGCAGAAATGCCAGCCCACCATCAAGGTCGCATACACATTCAGCACGTAGAATGTTGCAAACAATAGGAATCGGGGCATAGCCATTTCAAAGTCTGCTTTGCAAAAGTAGCGAACATTTCATTGCGAAACAGCGTGCTTCCAATACGAGCCTTGCTAAGATGCAAATCACTTCCCCTCGGCGCGCCCCGCGCTCGCGGTGATTTCTGTGGACGAGGCCGAGTCTGCGATGACTGATCTGAACATGCGGACTGAAAGTGTCACATGCGCCTAAACCATATCTTTCCACAGGTGCTGGGCGACCGCTTCACGACGCTGCCCGAAGCGATCCAAGCAACTCATATGACAGTGGATCAAAGTAGCTGGCAAGGGCGTGCCAGCGTCCAGCGCGGGCTCAGCCTTTGGAGCCGTTTTTCTAGGCCGCATCTTCAGCTTTCCCAAGGCCTGCGACGACATTCCCGTCGAAGTTACCAAAAAATTGACCGCGTCTGGCGAACTGTGGCAACGTCAATTCGGCCGTCGTGTTTTCACATCGAAGCTATCCGCGACACGTGTGGGCATGACAGAGGGTTTCGGTCCCTTTACCTTTCTGATCGGCCTCGAAGTAAAGGAACAGTCACTGCACTAACCAGTTCTTTCAGGGCGCATAGGTCCCTTCCCGATCCCGAAGTGGTTACTCCCCATCTCCGAGGCGAGGGAATACGTCGAAGACGGCCGTTTCAATTTCGATGTAAAGCTGCTTGCGCCCGTCACCCGTGACCTGCTCGTCCACTATCGTGGACACTTGTCAGCGCGTGAATTTGACCGAACACGAGATTTCGAATTTAGGTAATTCAGCATCGGCCAGTTTCGGCCAAGCATATTCCTGCCGCAACGGTTAAGTGCTTTCCATCAGGCCGACAGAGGTTCGGTTACAAGCTGGATCCACGCCACCCCACCCACAAAGAGCGGAAGTCCTATAAGGTCAAATGGACTTGATGGGGCACGCCGCGTCTTCGGCACTCGCGCTGTGGCAGTCAGAACGCGGGGGCCGCATGATGTGGGCGGCGTTCTAAAAGGTGACGCAGTTTTTTAAGCTGGCGAACGGCCTGCCATTCCGCTTTCCCAAGCAACAGATGCGACATTTTGAACAGCCGTCGCCGATGAAGGACCCCACCAAGGGCGGTTTCACGAATTCCGGGAAAGTCGCCAAACCCGAGGTGGCGCGCCATCCTAGTTTGGAGTTCCAAGCCGAGCCGGAACTTCCAAGAGTCGCATTTGCTAAGGATCCATGGCCAGTCAAGCGAAGGACTTCTTGCGAGGTCGATCAGCTCGATCAGGTAACGCAAGTCGACGAAACCACTTACGACCGCCTCGTCATGTAGCATCTCGTGCCCAAGATTGATGACAAACTGTAGGCTAGAATCTGGCACCCGCAGCATCACGCCGCCGAACGAAATGACCTCCGTTCTATCTTTCCAGTCCCCCGGCGTCACAAGATGCGCAAAAAGCTTCGGTAGGCCCTCATGCACATCGACCGCCCCCACATCCGCGGGGCGGAAATAACTACCTATGGAATGGCCCCCCGGGTCCTCAGGAAAGATTTTGTAACCCCAATCGCGCAGGATCAAGTCGGTTCGCACCGCCTCGTCAGGGCGTATCAGTATATCCAGATCACGCAGCATTCGCGGCGGGCCCTCTTGCGGCCGGCTGCGGACCAGCTCTGCCCCACCTTTAAGCAACAGCGGTTCGATCCCCTCTGCAGTCAGCGCTTTCGCCAGTTCGGCCAATTGCCCGCAAAGGCGCGCATTGCGCTCGCGATTTGCGGTGTCGAGCCACGCGAGGTACTCCATCGCTTCCAAGTCGTCGGATGGTTCATTTAAAGAGCCAGCAACGCTGCGATGAAGGTGCGGACCAAGAAAATGCTCGTTCGCCAATCGGATGACCTCGTCCCAGTCGGTATCGCTTGGGGGCGATCCCCTGAGACACGCCGCGAGACTTTGAAAGTGATTGCCAACACCTAGCTTTGGTAATCGAATATCCATCATTGGGCCATTATCAGGGCGGCATCTTCCGCCCTCTGCCACGCCGTCTTCGTCAATGAAATGGCTTCGCCAAGCGACTTGTAAGTCAATCGGTAGAAGTCAGCCCCGCTGACGCACGCCATAAGCGCATCGAAATCCCGCGAAGCAAGTTTCTTGTCAGCGGACCATGCGCCCTCCAGCAGCGAAGCGACGGCCTCCTGCACGCTCAGTGGGGTAAGCCCGGCAGGCGACGTCGTTGTTCGATTTAAACATAGCACAGCGCAGACACGCCGGGCCGGTGGCGCACCCCGTTCTAGTCCAAGATACCGGACCCGCTGGCCATCGGGCCGAACATAGGCCAGGCGCTGCGCGAGGTCGGGCCGATAGGGTCTAAGGGCACTCCATGCACCATCCTTCACCGTGGCAGGGAACGGAAGCGCCACTACGCATCCACTTGGTTGGAGCGCGGCGATGTCGTCGCCTTCCAGTCGGAAACCAACAGTACCGAGCGTTACGGAAAGCGTAGATTTCCCGGCCCCGGGCGCACCGACCAACAACAGTGCATCCCCCCCCGCAGAGAGCGTGGCCACGTGCAACGCAACACCATCCACCCCTTGAAGTGCGACGTCTGTCAGTATCGCTTTGAGCGCGGGCGCCGCTTGCTCCCACGGTGACCAATTTGTCTTGCCCCCGTTGAGCGCGAAGCCAATCCGGTGCGTCGTACCAATGACGAGAAGATGCTTGTCACAGTCGCACCCGAACACTTCGAGATGCGCAATCATGTCGCGCAATGGTTCGAAGTTCGCCTTCCCAGAAAAATTAATACTCAGACGGAGGCTGCCAAGTTCGATGACGCACCGCGACGACACCGACATCGGACCGTCTTTGGTCCGGATAAATTCAAGCGCGCCCGCCTCAAGCAGATCGTAAAGGATTTTCGCGCCGTCCCTCTGCGCGGCGTGCGCAACGGCAAAGAACCGTTCAAGCGAGATTCCAGCGCGCAGCTGCGGCCACAGGTCGGTCACAAAGATCTCGACCTCAAACAGTCCTTCACGGCCGGGCACAAACAGTAATGCCACATCTTTCACAATGGATAGGCGCGCACCCTGCGCTGCAACCACGAAGGCTTCGCTATCGTGGGAAGCCGCCGACATTCCCAAGGATGTCGATCTTGGGGAGCACGCCGAAGGTCCAACCCGTCGACGCAGAAGCCTTTCCATCGTCAGCCCCCAAAGATCCAACGGAACAATGAAGAAAGGAAACCGCCAAGCCCGCCACGTCTGCCGCGCTCCCCGCTGCTCGCAGCGCCACCGCCGGAGCGCGCCACGGCCTCGGAAGCGAGGGAGGTTGAAAGAAGGAACGTGACGGCGGGCGCCGCCGCAGCAAACCGCCCCGACTTCTTGATGAACTCGCGTCGATCCGGAGAGGCTGGCGCTTTTTGCCCAATATCAGAACGTTTCAAAACCTCTAAACCTCCCGTACAAACATGAGTATTTCATGTCCTGTCAGATTGGTGCGACAGTCAGAAACCGTCAATTGACCTTTAGGAGGATCCGTTTCGGGTGGGCCGACGCCCTCATTCGTATGTAGTCTATGGTGACGCTATGGCCGGGCAATCGATGCTGCACTAACGAGCAGTATTTGTTTAAAAACAACAATTTAAAAATCAGGTCGCTTCGTTGCTGCTCAACGTATGGCTGTCAGCACGAACGGGCACATCATCATACTAATGATAGCATGGGCGCACCGAAATCGAAGATTCCGTGAAAGTCTGCTCGCCAGACTAAAGGCGGGCGTAGGCAGCGCACCAAAAGAAAGCGAAGGTAAGACCAAATCATCCTGTTTGGCGGCGCAACGTCGCTAGACGATCTGGTATCGCGCAATAGCAGTAGGGAAACCTTTGGCAGCCTCACCCAATCGGGTCACCCTCCATGCTGTTTGGTTTTAACAAATGAACGATTCAGCGTCCTACGCGCAGTACTCTTTTGATATCCGCCCAACGGATAATATCCACTTTAGCGATGCCCCTAAACAACGGTTTTCCTGCCTATGGATGTCGAAACGCCAGATACTCCATACGCCCGTCTTTCTGTTTCAGGACGGTTGCGCAGACGCTTTCGAGAACAATCATTCAGTCATTATACGTTGAGAAGAGCAATCAGTGAACGCCAGTGGTGGCTCTTTCACCACAGGCGCCACAAACAGTGGCGGTGCGATCAATATGTTGACATTGCGATTAAGAAAAAAGCCCGGGCTTATCAAAAACCCGCTTCACCCGTCACCTTGATAAACCTATACCCGCATGGGTAGGCGCCGATACGGATGAGCGAAAAAATTTACCTTTAAATCGATGTTTTTAAGATGATAAATCTCTATCATTGCCATCATGAGCAACACAATTCAAAACACGGCTCCCAACTTCTTTGTGCTCGGTGCAGCAAAAGCAGGAACAACTGCAATCTGGAGTTGGTTGCAGCAGCATGATGATGTCTTTCATAGTAGTCTTTGGCGGAAGACGTCAGTCAGGATATCTGCGACATCTGGCAATGACACAGGCGCATTCTGGTATGTCACTCCATTTGCGTCAAGGTTCGAATAATCAAGAATGTCGTTAATCACATCGAGTAGCATATGGCTTGAACGACGGATCGTTAGTGTTCGCCGGGACTGTTCCTGCGTTAGGGCAGTCTCAAAAAGTAAATCAACGGCACCGATAATGCCATTCAATGGCGTCCGAATTTCGTGACTCATCGTGGCTAGAAAAATTGTCTTTGCTTCGTTAGCCGCCTGCGCTGCCGCGGCAATTTCGGCGTTCCGAATTGACATAGCGCCGACTTGTTTTTGGGCTGCCATAATAATTTTAAGTTGTGCGTATTGAAGCGCTGCGATCAAGGCAAACACCGCGCCCTTGATGGCCGTGACGAGCGCAAGGTATCCGTATTTCATTACTTTTCGATCACGATCGCTCGCACGCGCTGCGCCAAGCTCTTCATTTGTGAGTATGACGAGGGTATTACTTTCGGCTTGGACGCTACGTGCCAAAAGCAAAATATCAGGCAGAGCATGAATGAAGGTTAATCGGTCGCTTTTCATTTCATCAATAATGTCGGCATTTTCTAGGATTTTGGTGTGCAGTAGCTTTGCAAAGGCTTATCCCCTTTGATCCGGCAGCACATGATGTTGTCCTTCCAGGCTTGATAATCGGTAATGTTCCTGTATTGTTCCAGGCATGCCGAGCAGATGGAAAAATGACAGACCGATGTCCCGCTAGGCGTTCGACGCCCGCTTTTGCGATTAGGAAGCGTGTTCGTGTTATCTGGCGGAACGTCGTTGGCCTGAGGGCTTCGTCTGCCCCTCTTGTGGCACCTGCAAGGGCTGGCCCCTGAAGCGAAATCGCGCGACCTGGGAATGTGCTGGCTGTGGGCGGCAGACATCCG
>JAGXIQ010000061.1 GCA_024635625.1 Loktanella sp.
CAATAAAGCGTAGTGAAATTCAGCCATTTTACAGACCGCAGATTAGCCTTTTATCTGATCGGATCATAGGCCTAGAGGCATCGGCCCGCTGTGCCCTGCCAACCGGAGAGATGCGGTCGCCGGGGCTATTTGACACCAACTATCAAAGATTTAGGGCTTCACGCAATTTTTCTAGCAACACTTCCTACATGCCATTTTGTGGGAAATGACACCCCTCGAGACATGACACCTTTTACCGGAGCGGATTTCAGTCAATTTCGCAGAAGTCACGTCGGGCGCGAATTCCGGTCTTGAAGCGCTGATCTCGGCTCACGGGCAGCACCGGGAGTTGCGTTCGCATCAGACTTTTGAGGTCATAGAGGATATCTTTGTCGCGCGCCCGGCGCATGTTCCATACTTCGATCTTGATATGCGACTGGCAGGTGCGCGCATCTCGCTTGACGACTTCGGCACAGGGCTTGTGTCGTTCCGGCATCTATAGGATCTGGAATTTGACGAATTGAGGCTTACACTGGGTTCGTGCGCAAGTTGGGCAATGACCTAGCGACGGACGTTATGGCGAGATCCTTCCTAGATAGGGACCGCAGCCTTATTTCCGCAATTGTGGCGGAAGCTATAGAAATACAAAAAACTATTATACATTTTGCGGGGCATCGGCTGCCGCATCGTCCCAGAGTACCCTTATTGATCGGCCCAACCCTTTGTGCGGGTCGTGGCAATGCTAAAATGCGGCTGCGCCAGCGCCGCAACTTAGAGGCGTTGCAATTTCACGGCTTCTTGTCGCGCTAATCGGATCACATGGCTTAGGTACGGTAATCCCGCATCCGCCGTACGTGTTGCCGCGTACAATCGCTTTGTGATTCCCTTGGTCGTTAAGGGCCTTGTGACATAATCGGAATTGTACCGTACCTGACGCACGACCCAGTCCGGCAGTACGGCAACCCCCCGGTTCGACGCGACCAGCAATAGGATCATGGCCGTCAGCTCCACCTGACGGACGGCGGCGGGTTCGACCTTGGCGGGTGTCAGCAATTCGCTGAACACGTCCAGCCGATGCCTGTCCACGGGATAGGTTATTAGGGTTTGACCCCGAAAATCTTCGGCTTCGATGAAGTCTTTCTGGGCCAAGGGGTGAACCGCTGCAGCAACAAAAACAGGTTCGTAGTCGAAGATCGGCGTGAATTCGACACCCTCTAGCGTCTCTGGATCAGACGAAACCACAAGATCCACCTCTTCCCGACGTAACGCCGGAAGCGCATCGAACGCCAGACCCGGCCGAATATCGACATCCACTTCTGGCCAAGCCTTACGAAAGGCTTCGAGGACCGGCATCAGCCATTCAAAACAAGCGTGGCATTCGATCGCAATATGCAATCGCCCGGCCTTGCCGGCGATCAGCCCATCAAATTCTGCTTCCAATGCAGCGACTTGCGGCAGGATTGACTCTGCCGCAGCCAGAAGCTTCATACCCGCAGCCGAAAGCTTCAGCGGCTTGGTGCGCCGAACGAAAAGCTCTACACCCGCCTGATCTTCGATCCCTTTGATCTGGTGCGACAGAGCGGACTGCGTGATGCCCAACAGATCCGCCGCATTCGACAAGCCGCCAGTATCATGAATTGCTTTGATCGTACGCAGGTGACGGAACTCGATGTGCATATCGCGGTTCTCCTCATAATCATCGTGAGCGTTATGAATTTGCCTCATATGCCCACCCGATGCCATATAAGGCAAGACCACAGAGACAGGACCATGCCATGACCAGCCCTAAGATTTCTTTTGAGTTCTTCCCACCTAAAAGTCTGGAAGGATCATTCCGTCTTTGGGATTGCGTGAATACGTTGGCCCCACTGGGGCCTGAATTTGTGTCCGTGACCTACGGCGCTGGCGGCACCACACGCAAGTTGACGCATGAAGCGGTAACAACCATCGACAAGACAACAGGCCTGAAAGTGGCGGCGCACCTGACGTGTGTCGATGCAACGCGGGCGGAAACACTTGCAATCGCTGACGAATATGCCGCCGCCGGAATAACAGACATTGTGGCTCTGCGCGGCGATGCACCAAAGGGCAGCGAAAAATTCACGGCCCATGCGGACGGATTTGCATCCTCGGTGGAATTAATCGAGGCGCTGTCAGCGACAGGCAAATTCACGCTACGCGTAGGTGCTTACCCCGAAAAGCACCCCGAGGCCGCAAGTCAGGACGCAGACGTGGCGTGGCTGAAGCGTAAGATCGACGCCGGTGCTGCCGCTGCGATCACGCAGTTTTTTTTCGAGGCCGACACCTTCTTTCGGTTTCGCGATAAGTGCGTGAAGGCGGGGATCACCGCGCCGATCATCCCCGGGATCCTGCCCGTCGAAAACTGTAAGGGCGCGTCAAAATTCGCCATGGCCACCGGCACTACCATTCCACCTGTCATTGCACAGGCCTTCGAACACGCGCTGCGTGACGGAAACGCCGATCTGCTGGCGACCGCATTGGCGACAGAATTGTGTGACGATCTGCTACTAGGCGGTGTCGACCACCTGCATTTCTACACGCTTAATAAGCCGCAGCTGACCCATGATGTTTGCCGAGCCCTTGGCATTGCGCCACGTCCTAGCTTGCAAAACGTCGCCTGACCCGGCAGCTTCAGGCAAAACTTGCCGGAAGCTGACATGCAATTTGCCTTAAAACCGTTCGACCTGCCCGACCGCGACAAGATTTTATCCATGTCGGGGCTGGATTTCATGCTTTCCATTCAGCGTGGGGAACTGCCCGGCCCGCCCATCGCACAGATCATGAATACGACACTGGGTTTGGTCGAAAAAGGTTGCACGATATTTCGCGGCACCCCTGAATTCGCCCACACGAACCCCGTCGGCAGCGTACATGGTGGGTGGTATGGCACACTGCTGGATAGCTGCATGGCCTGTGCGGTGATGACAACGATCCCGAAAGGCGCAATCTATACGACGTTGGAATACAAGATTAATATCGTCCGCGCGATCCCGTTGGGCACCACAGTGACGGCGACAGGTGTTGTCGACCATGCGGGGCGATCAACCGGTGTTGCGACCGGACGGATCGAAGGTCTTGATGGCAAACTTTACGCCACTGGGTCGACGACCTGCCTGATCATGCAGATCGCTTGACCGTTTTCGGGGCTGGGCCGACCGAGTCGTGTAGGCGTTCTGATGGATCGAACAGAATGCGTCGGGGACGTCGCAGAATAAAAAGCTTGGCCCAGCCACGCCATTGCCCAACGGATGGTACGGTCGCATCACACGGAAAACGCTCGCGCCAGTCGTCTGGCAGCTGCACCCCTAGTCCCGCAATCCGGTCCAACATCCAGACGAGTGGAATATTTGCCAGTGGGCGGGCTTGGGGGTACGCCCCCACCTGCCCGCCGACATCACCGTGTGTCCCGCGAAACCAAACCTGTTCGACCGTGGCCCGGTGATCCTCTGCCGTGTTCCACATGACGGGCCGATAGATCTCTCGGCGTTCGTCAAGCGCCAACGCGTGATAGCCATGGCGAACGTGCAGGCCCAGACGGTGATCATGAAACCCGTGCCTATCGGCGCGGTCCAGTGGTGTGCGACGGCCCAGCGCCTTTACCGTATCCCAGACGGCCACCGCCTTTATCTGCACGGCGTCATGACACATGAGGCGCTGAAACGCCTGCGCAGACTCGGACGAACCGCCGCCCTGATAATGTCGAAACGCCGTCCTGACCGCGCTGACCGTTGCCTGATCGTGACGCAATAAGCCGATACGCCCGACCATCCCAGCTAATGACCGTACAGCGAAGGCCCCGCGCGAATAGCCCATCAGTACAATTGTGTCGCCGGGCCGATACCGAGAGGCTAGGACGCCGTAGGCCCGACGAATCTGTTCGTTCGTGCCCCGACCGGTCATCACATCCCACGTATGACGCCAGTCGGGCCACTGAATCCCCGCCTCGTAGTAGACGGTCAGATTGGCGCGCTGACCGGCCTCTCTGAGCAGCTTGAAAGTGCGGCCGGCGTTCGTCGCATGCCCTTCACGAAGCGAAGACATCGTGCCATCCAAAATGATGACATGCGTCGCCGGACCGCGCCCACGCGGTGCGCCGCTTTTTTGGCGAGGTTGGCGGCCAAATAGGCCGAGGAGCCTGTTACGCGGCTTCACCCTTGGTCTGCCCCTCCTGCAACCATGACCAGACGCGGTGCGGGGTAAACGGCATCTCGACCTTGCGCACCCCTTCGTCCCAAAGCGCGTCCAACACAGCGTTGGCCACGGCGGCCAGCGCGCCGACGGTCCCCGCCTCTCCACAGCCTTTCATGCCCATAGGGTTGTACAGCGACGGTGTGCCACGGGTTGAAAAGCCGATCAGCGGCACATCAACGGCGCGCGGCATGCCGTAATCCATGAAGCTAGCAGTCAGTAGCTGACCATCCTCGTCAAAGACCACACGTTCCGCTAGCGCCTGCCCAAGGCCCTGTACGACGCCGCCGTGAACCTGACCTTCGACC
Source organism: Loktanella sp. (assembly GCA_024635625.1). Classification (GTDB taxonomy): domain Bacteria; phylum Pseudomonadota; class Alphaproteobacteria; order Rhodobacterales; family Rhodobacteraceae; genus Loktanella. The sequence continues at coordinate 4,497 of JAGXIQ010000061.1, forward strand.
AGCATCGGGTTGATCAGATTACCGAAATCGTCGACGACGGTATAGCGGTCGACGACCGTCTGACCCGTCTCCGGGTCGATTTCGACCTCGACCACGTGGGCACCATTTGGAAAGCTACGGTTGTCTAGCGTGATGCGTTGGCTGTGCCGCAGCAAATCGGCGCGGCCGTCGGCGCGGGCCATATCGGCCACATCCAGCATTGTCGGGGTCAGGTTTGATCCGGGGATGCGAAAACGTTCATCGTCGAAAGTCACATCCGCCACATCTTCCATATCTGACAAATAAGTAGAAAAGCTTTCAATCATAGCACCGACTGTGGCCAACGTTGCTGTATTCTGCACCGTTACAGACCGTGACCCCCCCGTGCCGCCGCCCGTCGGAATCAGGTCGCTATCGCCTTGAACGACAGTGATCCTGTCGGCAGGGATGCCAGTCTGGTCAGCTAGGAACTGGGCGTAAACGGTCTCGTGCCCCTGCCCGTTTGATTGCGTGCCGACGTAGATCAATGCGCCATCTTCCGTAAACTCGACCGTGGTCGTTTCCGAAGGATCACCCAGAATACTTTCGATATAGTAACACAGCCCCTGCCCGCGCAGTTTGCCCGCCTTGGCAGAGGTTGCCTTGCGTGCGGCAAACCCACCCGTGTCAGCGCTGTTTTGTGCGGTATCAAGTAACGCTGAGAATTCACCGACATCATATGTAACGCCCGTAGGTGTGGTATAGGGAAATTGGTCTGGCCGGATAAAGTTACGCTTGCGCAGATCCCACCCGCTGATGCCCAACTGCCGCGCCGCCTCGTCCATTGATCGTTCAAGGACAAAGATCGCCTCTGGCCGTCCGGCACCGCGATAGGCGTCAACAGGAGTCGTATTCGTGTAGACGCCGCGGGCGCGCATGTAGGCGTGTGGCACTGCGTAGGTGCCTGTCAGTACCTTGGAAAACAGGTCCGTCTGGATGCCTTGGGCGAACTGGCTATTGTAGGCCCCCATGTTGGCGATCGTGTCGAGCTTATAAGCGGTCAGGCGATGATCGGCGTCAAACGCCAGAGTCGCCTGCGTCACAAGATCGCGTCCTGCGTTATCTGTCAGCATGCCCTCTGTCCGTTCGGACATCCAGCGGACGGGGCGGCCCAACTGCCGCGCCGCGTGCGCCACGACAAAGGGTTCTGGATAGCGCATCGCCTTCATACCGAATCCACCCCCGACGTCAGGCGTGGTGACATGCACGTCGGCAGCGTCTAGTTTGAAATGCTTGGCCAAATCACTCTTCGTCGCCCAGACGCCCTGCCCATTCACGGCGACGTGCAAGCGTCCTTCGGTCACTTCGGCATAGCAGCCGCGCGGCTCCATCGCGTTACAGATGACGCGATTATCCGTGACCTGAACCGTGACAACACGAGAGGCCGCCGCGATTGCGGCATCGACACCCTCTGCATCGCCTAGCCCAAAATCGAACGCTAGGTTATCTGGTGCGCTGTCGTGCAGCACCTCGCCACCAAGGGCCACATCCACCTTGGCAGGCAAATCGTCAATTTCGACCATCACCGCCTCGGCAGCATCGCGACCTTCAGCCAAACTCTCTGCGATCACGCAGGCGATAGGTTCGCCAACGTGGCGCACCCGGCCCTGCGCCAGAATGGGTCGATGTGTAAAGGCCCCCTTGCTGCCATCGCGGTTTGTCACCTGATGACCTGCAAGGTCCAACACCACGCCCGCCGCCGCCAAATCGTCTGCTGTGATAACCGCATGCACGCCCGGCATGTCGCGCGCATCTGCGACATCGATTCCCGACAACGCCCCGTGCCCGACCTGCGACCGCACAAACACAGCGTAAAGTGCACCGTTAGGGGCAACATCGTCTACATACCGCCCCTGCCCGGTCAGGAACCGCTGATCCTCGACCCGTGTGACCGGCTGGCTTTTCCCGAATTTTTCCATGACCTGAGACCTTTAATGTTTCAACGCAGAACCTAAACGGGATCAAGGCAGTGTCCAGCCCCGGCCATTGCCCCTTTTCGCCACGCCCCCCTTTGGATAAACCCCGTACAAACCGATATAAAGGACGCGCCCTATGGCTCTGGACAAAACCTTCGACCCCGCCGCACGCGAAGCCGCGATTTATGCCGCCTGGGAACAGGTCGGCGCGTTCAAGGCTGGGGCAGGCAAGCGGCGCAACGAGACGTTCACAATCATGCTACCGCCGCCGAACGTCACGGGGGCGCTACACGTCGGCCACGCCTTCAACCACACGCTGATGGACATTTTGACGCGGTGGAAGCGGATGCAGGGTTTTGACACCCTCTGGCAGCCCGGCCTCGATCATGCGGGCATCGCGACGCAGCTGGTCGTCGAAAAGCAGTTGGCCGCAGCTCAGCAACCCGGACGCGCCAATCTGGGCCGCCACGCTTTCATCGCGAAAATCTGGGACTGGAAAGCACAATCCGGCGGCACGATCGAGGATCAGGCCAAGCGTCTGGGCGACAGCATGGACTGGTCGCGGTC
>JAGXIQ010000062.1 GCA_024635625.1 Loktanella sp.
GTTCAAAACTCAAGCAGTTGTTGAAGTTTTTTGACCGTCACCTGATAGCTGACATTAACTGCGTTGCAGAAATTTGGTAGAGAGGGCTCTTTCAGGACCTTCGCCGCGTCTCGCCCGAACGTCCGCTGAGCGATCCCGCAAGGCTTATCATACCTGCGATATTTGAGGTCTCCGGGCTGCTAAGCCTTGCTGCCGCCGGCGCTCCTAGTGGCATTCCTGCTTTGCGCAGCGGGTGACATTTCTAAATGGTTGCAACATGGACGTAGGCATGCAGATGGCTGAGTTGTTCCGCGAGCATCGCATGAGCACGGCGTCTTTCTATAAGTGGCGCGCAAAGTATAGCGGCATGCAGGCCGCAGAGCCTAAATTCGATTGATGGGTCCTGACCCTAGTTGCCACAGCCCCGCATTTTGCCCTTCCGTGACGAATAGCACGATGTGATAAATAAGGCGACTAAGCGCGGTGGGCCAAAGGATCCTGCATTCGCGGTCCAGTTGGTTGCACCAGACTGGATCCGGCCCTGCGGCAAAGTATCTCTCGAATATAATCGCCTCGATGTCGCGGGCGCGGTCCGCAGCGCCAGTGGCCGCGTCGTATTTTCCGGCCTCGGTCAGCGGCCATAGCAAGTGGCTCGCTTCGGTCACGCGTCCGGCAGCATCCAAGGCGTCGAACGGCGCCCCTTTCAAAACTCCGTCGCCGCGCAGCCCGGTCGCTTCTACGAAATGTATCATACGGTCTGCCATTGCGCGGGCCATGCCATCGCCGCCGAAAGCAACGTAGCGGTGCAAAAGCCACGCCCATTCGTACTGGTGACCTGGTTCTCGACGCCCGCCTTCCGTGGTCGCAAGCGGGGCGAGATCCGGCCCGACAAATTCTATTATCGCGCCGGTCGAGGGGTCAACGAAGTAGCGCGCGGCGAGCTGCACCAAATGCGTCGCACGGTCCATCCAAACGGGATCGGCTGTCATTTCAAAAGCCTGAAGCACAGCTTCCAGCATGTGCATATGCGGGTTTTGCGCGCGCAGGTCACCTGCCCGCGCGCCCTGCGCCGCCATTGCGCTATCTTCCCAAAGCGCCCCCGTTTCAGGATCGGTCAAAGTGCCCTGAACAAAATCCCACAGGTCATTGATCCGGGATTCCGGAACGGTTTGCGGCGAAATTTTTCGCAATGTCGTCAGGGCCAGCAGCGCAAATGACTGGTCATAGGTCCGCCGCAGCGTGTTGTCACAATTTGCCCAATAGCCGCCGGATGGATCGCGCAACGCATCGTCCATAAACACGTATATGGTGCAGGCACCTGATCGAAATTGTTCATCCCCCGTCGCCAAATAAAGCTGCGCCAAAGCAAATATCGTGCGGGCCTGTGTCAAGGTCGATGGCGACGCGGCATCGGCCTGGCCCTTAATATCCAGCGCTTCTACCACCGCGCCGCAAGGCGTCATGACACGATCAAGCCATCGGGGCATAAAGTTATTCACGAACCACGGCGCGTTTCGGGTCATACGTTACCTAAGTGATAGTGTTTCAATACACGGCAAAGCGCTGAATTGCGGCCGTAGATCAGTGATTGGCCTTAGCGAAAGGTTGTCGGCATCAAGGTCTTTGGCAGCCACAACGCAATTTCGGGGAAAATAATGATCAGGAGTAGGATCAAAAGCATCGGGATAAGGATAATCACCACATCACGCATAACCTGCACGACATTCATCCCGCCAATTGACGCCGATATAAGCAAACACAATCCATAGGGAGGTGTGACAAGCCCAAATGCCAAAGAGACGATGCCGATGATTGCGAACACAACCGGGTGGATATCGGCAGCCGCCGCGACAGGTAAAAGGACTGTGCCTAGAATAATAATCGTCGGGATTGCGTCGATGAACAAACCGAAGAACAAGAATAGCCCCGCGATGACCAGCGCCGTGCCATAGTAGCCAAACTCGAGACTCGTCATAAAGGTGACGATCAGGCGCGGCACATTAAAGAACGCCAGCATCCAGCCAAAGGCAGAAGCGGTGCCAATTGCGAAAAGCGAGATCGATGCGAACCGGCCCGTGTCATAGAAGATGCCGCCAAGATCGCGCAGGCTCACGGTGCGGTAGACAAACATACCAAGGATTAAGGCATAACCTGCTGCAATAATTGCGCTTTCCGTCGGTGTCACGATGCCGCCTACGATACCGCCGATCACAAGCACGGGCGTCAGCATCGCCAGCGCCGCGCCTTTGAACGCATGCCAGAATTCTGCCCAGTTCGGCCGCCCTGCTGTCGGGTAATCATAGACCTTGGCATAACCATAGACGGTCGCCATCAGCGCAAGTCCGATTAGTAGCCCAGGGATCGCACCGGCCAAAAACAATGCGCCGACAGACACTTGCATGACGCCGCCCCAGACCACCATCAAAATGCTGGGCGGGATAATAACGCCCATCACGGACGAACACGCTGTGATCGCGATAGCGAACCGCGTGTCGTAGCCCTCACGCACCATTGCCGGGATTAGGATTTTGCCGCAACCGGCAGCGTCGGCGGTCGATGACCCCGAAATACCCGCGAATAGCATAGAGACCGCCACGTTTACGTGGCCTAGTCCCCCGGGCATCCAGCCTGTCAGAACGCGCGCCAGCTCGATCAGTTTGTCGGTGATCTTGCCAGAGTTCATGAGGTTCGCGGCCAACAGAAAGAATGGGACCGCAAGCAGAATGAACGAGTTGTAGGATTGAAACATCCGGTCGATCACGATGAACGGCGTCAGCCGGATGTCCAGAACGACGACAGGAATTGTTGCAATCCCCAAAGCAAAGGCCACCGGTACCCGAAGCAGCACGAGCAAGAGGAAGCCGCCGACCAAAATGGCGCAGGCCAGTCCTGTAGAAATAATCATGAGGCGACCTTTTGCGATTTGCGATATAGGGTAACTGCCTCGTACAAACGGAAAGAGGCGAATACCGCCCAGACCGCACCGGCAATCGGCACAGAGATGAATGTAATCAGTTTATTCGCCTGCATCATAACAGAATTCTGCAAATAGCCGAACTTCGCGTATTCGATACCATACCATGCGAACACGACGGCAAAGCCGCCGATAAGCACCAGAACAAGACCATTTTGCAGTAAGACCGACAGTGGCTTTGTCGCAGTGGGGATAACCTGAACGTCGAAATGGGTGCCTTCCCAGACGGCAACCATAGAACCAATCATCACGACCCAAACGAAGATAAACGTCGCAAGCTCTTCGGTCCACAAAAACACGGGAATTATCCCTGTATACCGGGCGATAACCTGCATCGCGACGGGAATTGCCAAGGCCGCAGTCAATACGCCCAACAGGATGCGCAGGCATTGGCAAAATGCTTCTAATATGCGTCCCACAATAAGTCCCCGCTCGTTGCTTCTTTAGGTCAGTAAAAAAGGGCTGCGTTACCCGAAATACCTTCGGGTAACGCAGCCTTCATGTTTTTTCGGGATCACATGTCGCGAATGGCTGTCAGCAATTCGACTGCTCCAAGGCTTTCGGCATAGCTGTCCTGCACAGGCACAACCATATCGAGCAGCTGCTCACGACCTTCGAATTCCAGAACGGTCAACTGTTCGGCGTCTGCCATCTCCTGCAGTTTTTGCGCATCTTCGCGGGATTCCAGCTCTCGGCCGAATGTCCCGGCTTCTTCACCGGCAGCAAGAACGGCAGCCTGCAGGTCTTCGGGCAGCTTGCGGAAGGTTTTACCGCTCATGACGATTGGACGCACCGTGATGGCATGGCGGGTCAGCGTCAGATAAGGCGCGACCTCATAGAACTTCAGGTTCTGAATGCTGGCCGCTTCATTTTCAAATCCAGCGATCACGCCGGTCTGAATGGCATTATACACCTCGTTATAGGCGATCGCCGACGGGGCCGCTGTCAAGGCAGAGAAAATCTGCGCCTGAATAGGCGCGCCCATCACCCGCATCTTGAAGCCGTTAAGCTCTTCTAGGTTCGCGATCGGTGCGTTCGAAATGATGTTACGCACACCGCCACCAGTATAACCGACGACCATGATGTCGGCTTTTTCCAGCAGCTCTGCCTCGAGCGGGGCCAGTACATCGCTAGACAGCACGGCCTCCCAGTGGGCCTGATCGCGGAACAGGAACGGCATATCCATCAGCGGAATAGACGGCGCGAAGGTTGCCATATTGGACGGGGCCATGACGGTATAATCGACAGCAACGCCTTGTTGCAGGAACGTGACGTAGTCGGCTTCAACACCGAGCTCGCCATTCAACCGCAAGTCGAACGTAACATCACCGTCATATTTTTCGTCTACAAGTTCGGCAAACCGCACCATTGTTTTCGTGAACGCATGGTCCTCGTCAAACATGCTTGCGCCGCGCAACGTCATATCCTGCGCACTGGCCGCCGAAGCCGCCGCTGTCAAAAGGCCAGCAACGCCAGCACCCTTAAAAAAGGTTTTCGCAGTGTTAAAAGTTGTCATGTGTTCCTCCTCGAACAATTTCAGTGCGCATAGCTCCCGCGCGCATGATGACAGCACGCACCGAGACGGCGCTTAAGTTGTAGTAATAGTCGAATCTCCCGAAGCTGACGCTAGCAGATTGTATTCTAGTATACTAGACGGTGAAATTAGCGACCGGTGGCGGCAAATACTGGCCGCAAAACCCGGCGCAAGATGACTGGGTCCGAGCAATCAACGGAGTGGATTGAAGCTGGTCCCGAGACCCTGCCAGAGACGATCTACGCGAGCGGCGGCCCGCAGAGGTGCCAAGAAAAAATGGTGGAGCAGATGCGATCAGGCCCCTACCCTGCACCCAATAAGAGTCGCGGTTTGGGTGCCGCAAACACAAGGTTTCGTACCGCCTAACAATCGAGAATGAGGAGATAGCCTTGGCAAAGTTCATTCAGCAGGATCGGGCAGGTGTCGCCCTCATTGGTGCTGGCATGATTGCGAAAACGCACGTCGCGGCGTTGTCAGATGCGCAGGATGTGGTCGCGCTTTGCAGCATCGTGTCGCGCCATCCCGATAAGGCGCGCTACCTCTCGGACTTCTATCATGGGCCTATACCCGACTTCTCGTCTGATTTGATGGCGGTTGCGGCCAACCCCGATATTCCAATTGCCATCGTGGCCACGCCGCCAAGCGTGCGCAAAGAGGTCATCACCACATTGGCGCAAGCCGGCACGCATATCCTGCTAGAGAAGCCGTTAGGAAGAAACCCTCAGGAAGCGCGCGAAGTCGTCGAAATTTGCGAGCGCGCAGGCGTAAAGCTGGGCATCCTGTTCCAGCATCGCGTGCGGCCCCCTGCGATTGCAGCGGCCCGCCATGTCGCCAGCGGTGCGCTTGGGCGGTTGGGATTGGTGGAAATCGCCGTGCCGCTATGGCGCGACCAATCATACTACGACGAACTTGGCCGCGGCACCTATGCGCGGGACGGCGGGGGTGTCATGATTACAAATGCCATTCATTCGATCAACCTTGCCCTTAGCTTGACCGGCCCCGTCAGCCGGGTTCAGGCCATGACGGCCACGACGCCTCTGCACCGGATGGAAGCAGAGGATTTCGCAATTGCCGGATTGCAATTTAAATGCGGCGCGTCCGGGTCCTTTGTCGCAAGCACGGCGATGTTCCCGCACCGCACAGAAGTCATCCGGCTACACTTTGAACATGCGAGCCTAAAGCTGGACAAAAATGCCCTTAAAATCAGCTGGCGCGACGGGCGCGTCGCGGTTGAGGCAAAGGATAAAGCCCCGCAAAAAGTGAACCCTTTGCTGGGGGGCAAGCACGAATGGCATCAGGCCATGATCGAAGATTTCGTCGACGCGGTCCGGCATGAGCGCAAGCCTTTGGTCACTGGCAGAGAGGCGCTTGCCTCTCATGATTTGATTGCAGCGATAGAAACATCTTCGCGCAGCGGTCATCCAGTTAGCATCCCAGATTGCCAAGGCGAAATTCGTTAGGCGTGAGCTGCACCCGTCAGAGCAGTAGTCGCGCGTGCGATGGCAATTTTGGCTTTCCAGCAGCCTGATCGAAATAGCTTTCCGCAGACGTCATATCTGCGACAACGAAATATTTCTATCAGCCAACATGTCAAGAAGACTGCTCGCACTTTGGTTGCTTACAGGCCCATCTCGCTCAAGTCAGGGTGGTCGTCTGGCCGCGGCCCTTGTGGCCAGTGGAACAGGCGATCCGCAGCATCAATCGGGACGTCATTGATCGAGGCATGGCGCTCGGCCATGTGCCCCCCCGCGTCAAACGCCCAGTTTTCGTTGCCGTGGGCGCGGAACCATTGGCCAGCGTCGTCATGGTATTCATAGCAGAACCGCACGGCGATCCGGTCGTTGGCATGCGCCCACAGTTCCTTGATCAAACGGTAGTCGTGTTCGACCGACCACTTCTGCGTCAGAAATGCCACGACGGCGGCGCGGCCGGTCAGGAACGTGGACCGGTTGCGCCACCGCGTGTCCTGCGTATAGGCCAGCGCCACAGCCTGCGGGTCCCGCCCGTTCCACGCATTTTCCGCCAGCCGCACTTTTTGCGCGGCATCTGCTTGGGTAAAGGGTGGCACGGGCATGCGGGTCATCGCGGTCTCCTTGATCGCAAAAGGGGGGACGGTCGGTCGCGGGTTACCAGCTGTTGTAGCCCAGATACTTACCCGACATCTCGATCTTGACCCGGTCGCCTTTGGGGTTCTCTTCGCGCGTCACAGACATGTTGAAATCGATGGCGGACATGATGCCGTCGCCGAATTTCTCTTGGATCAGCGCCTTCAAGGTCGGGCCATAAACGCCGACGATTTCGTAAAAGCGATAGATGCAGGGATCGGTCGGGACGGATTGCGTCCAGATCTTGGTCGGGCTTTCAGAAAGCAGGGCCTCGGCCTCTTGCGGCAGCCCCATGGTGGACACCATCAGTTTCGCCTTGTCGGCCGGAAAGGCGTTCATGCCCATCGCAGCGGAATGGGTCCAGACGGGGGACATCCCGATCTTTTCGGCGATGCCTTCCCAGGTCATCCCGGCCTGTTTCTTGGCCGACAGGATCATGGCGGTCACGTCTTCTTTGGTCATCGTCTCGGTCATGGTAAAGTCTTTCACTGGTTGCTCCTCTCGGTCTTAGTTGGTGACGGCCCGTAGGGTCGGACGGCGGTCTTCGGGGTCGTCGGTCGGGACGGCTTTGTCGATGCGCACCGTCTCTGGCCGGTTGGTTTCGCCGGTGCCGGTCTGCTGGCCGGCCAATTCCTTGGACCGGCGGCCCAGAAACTGCACCAGATGGTTGCGGATGGCGTAGTAGTTCGGATGCTCTACGATTTCGGTCCGGCTGCGCGGGCGCGGGATTGTGATCTCGACGCTCTCAGCCACGCGGGCAAAGGGGCCGTTGGTCATCAGTAAGATGCGGTCAGCCAACAAAATCGCCTCGTCGATATCGTGGGTAATCATAAAGACTGTCTGTTCGGTCCCGCCCCAGATCTTTAGCAGTTCATCCTGAATCGTGCCCCGCGTCAGCGCGTCCAGCGCGCCAAAGGGTTCGTCCAGCAGCAACAGCTTGGGATGGTTTGCAAAGGCGCGCGCAATGGATACACGCTGCCGCATGCCGCCCGACAACTGGCTGGGCTTGCGGTGGATGACGTCACCTTCAAGCCCCACCATGCCAAGGTATTTGACGGCATGTTCGGTGACCTGCGCCTTGGTCCATTCCGGGTGGCGGGCGGCGACGCCAAAGGTCACGTTCTTCAGCGTCGACAGCCACGGCAGCAGGGAATAGTTTTGGAACACAACGCCCCGGTCTAGGCTGGGGCCGCGGACCTCTTGCCCGTCCATGACGACGACGCCGCTGGTTGGATCTGCCAACCCCGCAAGGATGTTCATGATCGTGGACTTGCCGCAGCCGGAATGCCCCAGGATCACAACGAATTCGCCTTTTTCCACGCCAAATGTGGCGTCCTCAAAGACAGTCAACTGGCCGCCCTGCCCGTCGGGGAACCGCTGGGTCAGTTTCTCGATACTCAGAAACGGTTTCATGGGAATTCCTTATTCAACGTAAGCGACGCGGCGTTGCAGCAGGCCGAACATCGCGTCCAGCAGCATGCCGACGATGCCGATCATGAGGATTGAAAAGATGACGGAGGTCAGGTCGAGGTTGTTCCACTCGTTCCAGACGTAGTACCCAATGCCAGTCCCACCCACGAGCATTTCTGCCGCGACGATGACCAGCCAGGCGATCCCGATCGAGATGCGCATTCCCGTCACGATGGTCGGTGCGGCAGCGGGCAGGATCACGGTAAAGGCAGTTTTCAGCGGGCTCAGTTCGTGGGTCTTGGCCACGTTCACCCAGTCGCTGCGCACACCTGCCACACCAAAGGCTGTGTTCAGCAGCATCGGCCATATCGAACAGATGAAGATCACAAAGATTGCCGACGCCTCGCTGTCCTGAATGATGAACAGCGCCAGCGGCATCCACGCCAGCGGAGAGATCGGCCGCAGCACTTGAATGAACGGGTTCAGCGCCTTGTAGGCGACCGGCGACATGCCAATCAGAAATCCGAGCGGGATCGCGATCAAGGCGGCCAGCAAGTAGCCCGTCAACACGCGGTAGATGGAATATCCGATCTGGATGCCGATCCCTTTGTCGTTGGGACCGGCGTCGTAGAACGGATTGCTCAATTCCTCCCACGCCTTGACGATGACCTGACTAGGGGGCGGCACGCCAGCGCGGGGCGCGCCGGCACCAGTCAGTTTTTCGTATTCCGTCAGCTCTCCGACGGCCTGCTGGGCAGGGATCGAAAGTTCCCAGACCGCCAGACCCACGAACAGGATCAGGACCGACAGCAGGGCCGCGCGGGCGTTGAGGGACAGGTTGGTCATCCCTTATGCCTTCTTGATCGCAAAGCTGTCGACGTAGGCGGCGGGCTCTGCCGGATCAAAGGTTTTGCCCATGATCATGTGTGATTTGTAGTTCTCTGCCGGGGCCTCGTAACCCAGATCCTCCATCACCTTGCGGCAGTCTGCGGCCAGATAGACCTGTTCGGCCACGCCTTTGTAGTCGACGTCACCCTCGATATAGCCCCAGCGCTTCATCTGGGTCAGGATCCAGACCCCCATGGACTGCCAAGGAAACGGGTCAAAGTCGATGCGGTCGGGCACCTGCTTCACCTCGCCCAGCCCGTCGGCGTAGGTTCCGGTCAACACCTGTTCGATCACCGTA
>JAGXIQ010000006.1 GCA_024635625.1 Loktanella sp.
ATTTTTTTTTGGGGCGTCATGAAGTCCTCCTCCGGTTTCTGGAGGTACACTGGCGTAGAAATTCTAATATTTCGTTATGCTGATATCGGAATGTCGCCGACCCGCGGCGTCAGCACAGCGCCTGTCGTGTGCAGGTCTGCAGCGCGGTCGAAGCGCAGGTAGGCGATACCTTGTCCCGCTTCTACTGTGTGTAGGTGTCCAGCCACGCGGTCGCCCGACAAGATTTCATCCCCGGGTTGAGCATCACCTTCGACCGAAACCCGGACCAGTCCTTTGCGTAAGACAGTCTTGTGTTTCATCCGGGCAACGATTTCCTGACCCACAAAGCAGCCTTTGCGGAAATCCACGCCGTTCAGGCGTTCGAAACCGGCCTCTAGAATGTAGGTTTCGGGAGTTAATTCGACGCCAGACTCTGGTACAAGATGCGTCACGCGCAGCGTCGTCCAGTCTGTGCCGTCAGAGACATCCTCAGCACCGTAAGATCGCCAGCCCAATGCCGGATCGCGTGGATCAGGCAATGCGCCAGTGGGGGCCGGGCCAGTGCCACGTGATACGATAATATCGGTTTGCGTGATCTGCACGTCGGCGCGCAGGCGGTACATCGTCAGCCGCTGCAGCAGTAAGGCGGCATGACTTTCGGCAACATCGACTAGCAATTGTTCCTCATCGCCCAAAACGAAGAAGTCCGCCATATACTTACCCTGCGGGGTCAACAACGCAGCGTAGACGATCCCGCCCGCCGCACGGGCGACATCGTTGGTTACCAGACCTTGCAGGAAAGCTAAACGGTCGGTGCCGGTCAGCGAAAATACCACGCGATTAGTCATTGGCTTGATCCTCTTTCGACTTGAACTGCATGGCATATAAATCGGCATAGATCCCGCCCCGTTCAAGCAGCGCCTCGTGCGTGCCCTGGTCCACGACGCGGCCCTGATCCATCACCACGATACTGTCCGCGTTGCGCACGGTCGACAGTCGGTGGGCGATCACTAAAGTCGTACGGCCGACCGATAGCTTTTCCAAGGCCGCCTGAACAAGGGCTTCTGATTTTGTGTCCAGCGCACTTGTCGCCTCGTCCAGCAGCAAGATTGGTGTATCGCGCAGCAGAGCACGTGCGATGGCCACCCGCTGGCGCTGGCCGCCTGACAGGTTCGACCCACGCGGGCCTGCTGGACTGTCCAGGCCACTGCCAAGCTGCGGCAGGAAATCGGTAACATGCGCCGCGTCAAGTACAGTAGTCAGACGGTCATCTGGTATATCGTCACGGCCAAGCAGGATGTTGTCGCGCAGCGTTTCATCGAACAGAGCAGCGTCCTGTGTCACAACGGAAAACAATCCGCGTAACGCACTAAGATCCATGTCCGCCACCGGCACGCCGCCAATCTTTACAGTGCCGCCGTTGGGTTCCACCAGCCGGGTCAGTACGTTGAAAATTGTACTTTTTCCAGCACCCGAAGCCCCGACCAACGCCGTCGTACGACCCGCCACCGCGGTAAAGCTTGCACCCTTCAAAACGGGCAAATCTCCGTATGTCAATGTCACTTCTATCAGTTCCACCGAAGGCGCGGCAGTCGGCGCGGGCAGGGGGCTCGCGGGTGACAAAAGGGTCGGGCGTTCGGCTAGCACGCCGCGGAGGCGGTCAATGCTGGCGGTTGCAACCTGCCATTGGCCGCTGGTCTGGCCAAGACGTCGTAACGGGTCGAATACAAGTGCCATAGAGGCGAAGAACGACATGAATTCGCCGACGGTCTTGGTGCCCGCAATGATCTCTCCTCCACCGTAGATCATCACGGCCAAAAAGCCGAACCCGGTCATGACGTCAATCATCGCGGGTACCGTGGCCTGCCCGGCGGCAGCCTTAACCTCTGCATCGACGCGCGCGTTGGTCAGGTCGTCGTAGCGGTCAGACTGGTAGCGTTCCAGCGCGTTCAGTTTGATCGGGTTGATGCCGTGAAAAACCTCGTCCAGTCGTGTGGACATGCGGCCTGCAAGGTCACGGGCGGTGACGGACCTGCGGCGCACATAAGCTTGTGCCAGCAGGGCGGGCAAGATCAGAAAAGGAGTGCCGATCAATGCAATCAGTGTCCAGCGCCAATCAACTGATAGGGCGACGCCGAACAGGACGACGACGGTCACCGCATCACGTCCAAGGCCAACAAGGATCGCGGCCCAGCTTTGGTTCACGAGCGTGACGTCGCCTTGGACCCGTTCGATCAGCTGACCGGGTGGATTAATTTGGTGGTAAGCACTGTCGAGCCGCATCAGATGGCGCAGAAGGTCACCGCGCATCGCGGCGGCAGCGCGCTGGCTAGCGATCATCATCATCACGCGCTGCCCGGTCGAAGTCGCGGCACGGATCAGAAAGATGCCCATGATCGCAAAGCCAACCAGCCATAATGCGCCGCCGTCGCCGCCCACAAAGACGCGGTCGAACATCGGTTGAATGAGGTAGGACAGTACGCCCAGCATCCCGCCTTCTAGGGCCATCAAGATGATGGCAACAGCGATGATCCATCGGTATCGGCGCAAGTAGTTGCGCCAAAGCCAGCGAAAGGCGTCGGTACTGCTACTATTGCTCATAGGTTCAGGGTGCGGCGGCTGGCGAAAAGCGCGCGTACGTCTTCGGGGTTGTACTCTGTATTTACCCAGTCGCGGATAGAGATAGGGCTTTTTTCGAGCCGGGCAGCGTAGACGTCTAGAAATGCGTCCTGAATACCCGTCTTTGTGTGCTTAAGGTGCAGGTATCGCAGGGATAAATGCACACGCGCTTCTGCCAGCGGCACGCCTTGATCCAGCAGATACAGCACCGACACCAGTCCGGCGCGATCCGCCCCAGATTTGCAATGAATCACAAATGGACGCTGGATCGTATCGAAGGCGTCGAACAACGCGAGCAGCTTCTCTCTTTTGGGGGCCGCGCGCGCGGCGAACGCGACGCTGACCAATTCTAGACCAAGGTCGCGACAGGCCTTTTCTTCTAACATATACGCTGGCGTGTCGTTTGCACCGCGCAGGTTCAGCACCGCACGGATACCTTGCTGATCGCGGTAAGCCTTCAGGCGGCTTTCGTGTGGATGGTTGGATCTGAAGACGCCGGGGGCGATTTCTGCAAAGTTGGTCCAGCGATAACGCAAGAAGCCATGATCGACGAGCAAGTAGTGCAACCAAGCCAATCGCCGGGATGCCGCATCGTCGATCCGGTGCCCCGTTGTCAGGCTGTCGCGGCCCGTCAGGGCGATGACGATCTTGCGCAGCATGCGGTGGCCTTTGCTGTGTGTCCGGTCTGGCATAGACGTCTAGCCCTTCGATCACGGCGGGGCAAGCTGCGGGGCGGTTCGTGCGGTGTTGACGCCGGGACGACCGTGGCTAGTGTCACCGCAACCCTTCAACTGAAAGCACCTCGCCGATGTCACTCGCCCAAGGCCGTTCCTACCTTGCGATCCCCGGACCCTCTGTCATGCCCGATGCCGTGCTGCGGGCCATGCACCGCGCCTCTCCCAATATCTATGAAGGCGAGCTGCACGACCTGACAGACAGCCTGATCCCCGATTTAAAAGCTGTCGCGCGCACTGCAGGTGAAGTCGCTATTTATATCGGGAACGGCCATGCGGCGTGGGAGGCATCGCTGGCTAACGTCTGCACGCCCGGCGACATGGTGTTGGTGCTAGCGACAGGCCGCTTTGGTCATGGCTGGGCTGAAATGGCACGAGGGCTCGGCCTGACGGTTGAAGTTCTGGATTTCGGCCAGCAGGACGCGGTCGATATGGAACAGGTGACGGCCACTTTGAAAGCTGACGCAGAAGGCCGCATTAAGGCCGTCCTCGTCTGTCAGGTCGACACATCGACTGGCATCAAAAACGACGTGGATGCCGTCCGCGTAGCGATGGATGCAGCAGGGCATGACGCGCTTTTGATGGCGGACTGCATGGCTTCATTGGGTTGCGACGTGTTCGAGATGGACGCTTGGGGTGTGGATGTGATGATGGCGGGGTGTCAAAAAGGCTTAATGACGCCCGCCGGTCTTGCGTTCGTCTTCTTTAATGCCCGGGCAGATGCACGACATAAGGCGTCGGTATCGGCATGGTGGAATTGGCGACCACGAGTAAGGCCAGCGATGTTCTATCAATATTTTAACGGCACTGCGCCCACTCATCATCTGTATGGTCTGCGGGTCGCGCTTGATATGATCAAGGATGAAGGGCTAGAGCACGTCTGGGCACGCCACGCGACGCTGTCCCGAACGCTGTGGGCGGCCTGCGACGCTTGGGGTACTGATGGGCCGCTGCGATTGAATGTGCCTGATGCCGCGATGCGATCGCATTCGGTCACATCTATCGGGATGGGGCCGGGGCAGGGCGATGCACTGCGACATTGGTGCGAGCATCAGGCGGGGCTGACACTTGGTATCGGTTTAGGGCGCGAACCCGCGGACGCATGGTTTCGCATAGGTCACATGGGGCATGTGAACGCGCAGATGATCATGGGTATCGTCGGCACGATCGAAGCTGGCCTTATAGCCTGCGGCATCCCCCATGGGCAAGGCGCATTACGTGCCGCCGCTAAGGTTATTGCCGCAGGCTAAGGGTTACTGGGGGTTTGCCGCCAGCCAAACATTCATCTGATCGATTTCGGTCTGCTGGGTGGCAAGGATGTTCTGCGCCAGCGCCGTGACTTCTGGGTC
Organism: Loktanella sp.; assembly: GCA_024635625.1. Taxonomy (GTDB): domain Bacteria; phylum Pseudomonadota; class Alphaproteobacteria; order Rhodobacterales; family Rhodobacteraceae; genus Loktanella. The sequence goes on from JAGXIQ010000006.1 coordinate 4,682, forward strand.
GGTCGAGGTCTTAAGGACCTCTTTCGCCATTTCAACTGCGGATATATGGTGAGGCACCATTCCGGCCATGAAGTCGTGGTCGGGATTGTCCGTCATAGGCATCTCGTCCATCGCCATTCCGGCATGGTCAATTTCCGTGGAATTGCCTGTCAGCATCAGACCGCCAGCTCCAAGGACAACCCCTGCCACCAATCCGATCACTGCACCCGTTGTCGTCGACATCACTCGCTCTCCTGCATTTTATTGATAAGAGATAAGCTTTCTGACGAGACCAACAAGAGCAGGACAGGTGTCACGTTGCCGCGCGGGCGGCCTTCAGCGCATAGGGTAGCGAGGTTGCGAATGCGTTGATGTCTGCTTCTGGTGCGCAGCTGACACGGATGCAGCGGTCATGCGGGGTGACGAAAGGCATACGGACAAAAATGCCTGCTTCACCAATGGCTTGCAGGACGCGACGGGCAAATGATCCGTCCGCCCCACAGTCTATGGTCACGAAGTTTGTGGCCGAAGGCAGGGGCGTCAGGCCATTGTCTAACGCGATGGCCGCCAAGCGGTCGCGACAAGCGGCGACCTCATTTTGCACGTGCGCAAGCCAGTCCTGATCCTGCAGTGCTTCCAATGCCGCGATCTGGGACAGCTTCGCCATGCAGAAATGGTTACGCACGCGGTCGAACGCAGCGATTAAAGGCTTGGCCCCCAGCGCGTAGCCGACCCGCGCACCCGCTAGGCCGTAGGCCTTGGAGAATGTCCGCATGCGTATGACGCGGTCGTCTTGCGGCGCGACGTATGGCGACGTGCCTTCGGGGGCAAGGTCGATGTAGGCCTCGTCAAGGATCAGCAGGCAGCCGTCGGGGACCGCTGAAATCATCCGCTGCAGGGTCACCGCATCATGGTGGCTGCCCATCGGATTGTCGGGGTTGGCGATATAAATCAGCTTGGCGCCGACTGCATTGGCCTTGGCGATCAATCGTTCGGGGTCTTCGTAATTTCCGGCGTAGGGTACGCTATGTAATACGCCGCCGAAGCCGGTGACGTGATAGTTGAACGTGGGATAGGCCCCGGCGCTTGTTACTACAGCATCACCCGGTGCAATCAACAGCCGCACCAGATTGCCAAGCAGTGTGTCGATGCCTTCACCGACCATGATATGTTCCGCGTCGATCCCGTGGTGGACGGCAAGGGCCTGACGCAAATCGTAAGCCTCTGGGTCTGCGTATTGCCAAACGATACCAGCCGCATTTTGGATTGCAGCGATAGCTTTGGGGGACGGTCCAAACCCTGATTCATTTGCACCAAGGCGCGCGACGAAGGGTTTGCCCCGCGCACGCTCCTGCGCTTCTGGCCCCACGAAGGGGACGGTGGCGGGAAGGGATTGCGCCAAGGAGGTCAGGCGCGGGTCAGTGGTATCGGCCATTAGAGCCTCCGACGGGAGTATTTGAAAAAAGCGAGGCTGGGTGGCCTCGTGGGTATGGGGTGCCGGGGGCGCAAGACAGCGCCTCCGACGGGAGTTTATCGGACCAGATGCCGCCTGTCGCTCAGTCGATCTCTGCCAGACGGGCAAGGGCGGTTTTCAACTGGTCGGCCTCGGCCTCGCGGTCGGCGAGGTTCTGTTTGGTTTCTGCTACCACCTCTGGCGGGGCGGAATCTGCGAACTTTGGATTGTTTGCGCGACCGGCAAGACCTCTAATTTCCTTTTCCAACTTCACTAAGCCCTTAGTAAGCCGTTCCTTTTCCGCATCCACGTCAATGAGCCCCGCGAGGGGGAGGGCGAAGACGGCGCCTTTGACGGCGACAGTAAGCGAGCCTTTGGGTACCTCTGCTGCGGCGTCGATTTTTTCGATCCGGGCAAGGCGCTGGATCATCGGCAGGTTGTTCGTTTCGGCACGTTGGGCATCGGCGTCAGCCGCTATCCGCAATACGTCGATTTTTAGGCCGGCTGGCACATTCATCTGGGCGCGGGCGGAACGGACGCCGTCAATCAAAGAAATCGCCCAATCCATCTCGGCCTGTGCCTTGGGGTTTACCAGTTCCGCCGTCAGGCCTTCTGGCCACGCGGTCAGGGCAAGCATTTCTGTGCGGGTACCGGTCAGTGCCCACAGCTCTTCGGTGATGAAGGGCATGAAGGGGTGCAGCAGGATCATGCACTGTTCCAGCACCCAACGCATGGTCTGTTGGGTTTCTAGCTTTTCCGCTTCCGCGCCGTCCAGCAGCAGTGGTTTGGAGAATTCGACATACCAATCGCAGACCTTGCCCCAGACAAAACTATAAAGGGCGTTGGCCGCATCGTTGAAGCGGTAGGCGGTGAGGGCCGCGTCTACGTCTTCGCGGACTTTCGCCGTTTCGCCGATGATCCACTGGTTCACGGTTTGCGTCGCCTGCGGCACGCCGTCCGCGCGGGGGGCGGTGAAGACGTCGTTCATTTCTGCAAAACGGGTGGCGTTCCACAGCTTCGTGCCGAAGTTGCGGTAGCCCTTGATGCGGTCCTCGTTGATCTTGAGCACGCCGCCGATCGCCGCCATGGACGCGTTGTTGAAGCGCAGGGCGTCGGCACCGTAGAGGTCGATCATCGCAAGCGGGTCGATGACGTTGCCGCGCGTCTTGGACATCTTCTCTCCCTTCGCGTCGCGGACGAGTTGGTGCAGGTAGACGGTGTGGAACGGCACTTCGTCCATCACGGCAAGCGACATCATCATCATCCGGGCGACCCAGAAGAACAGGATGTCTTGGCCCGTGACCAGTACGTCGCCGGGGAAATACTTTGCCAGTTCCGGAGTCTGTTCGGGCCAGCCAAGAGTGCCGAAAGGCCACAGGCCGGATGAGAACCAAGTGTCGAGCACGTCGGGGTCGCGCCACACCGGATATTCCAGATGGGTTGGATCTTGGGACACATTGTATTGTGCAAGGCTTTCACTGAAGCGTTGGATCGCTTCGGCGCGGTTGCTGACCTCGACCACTTTGGCGTGGCTGAGAGGGCTGGGAATGTCGGCGTTGTCGAACACGAAAGCCGATTTAATGCGGTCCGGATCGACACCGCAGTGCATGATATCGTCACGGTGAAGCATGCCGCCCTGTAGCAGCAATTCAAACAGTTCGACCTCGTCCAGATCACCCGATGGGTTGTGTTCGTCTGCAACGCCCAGATCAAGGCCATACCACACCGGGATCTGATGACCCCACCACAGCTGGCGAGAGATGCACCAAGGCTCGATATTTTCCAGCCAGTGATAATAGACCTTCTCGCCGCTTTCGGGGATGATCTTGGTGCGGCCGTCGCGGACGGCATCCAGCGCCGGGCCGACGATCTGGGCCGTGTCCACGAACCATTGGTCAGTAAGCGCAGGTTCTATAACAACGCCAGAGCGGTCGCCGAAAGGCTGCATGATTTTCTTGGACTCAACCAGCGGAACGAGTTCTTCGGCCTCGGTGCGGGCTTCGCCGCCTTCCTCTGGCGCGGTAGGGGCTTTGAGCGCGGCCTTACCTAGACGTGTATCGGTGGCGACGGTCATCACGGCCAGACCTTCGGCGGTGATGTCGGCGACGACCTTGTCGCGCGCCTCGAACCGATCGAGGCCGCGGTAGGCGTCGGGAACGAGGTTCATCGCGGCGATCTTGGCCTCGTCGAAGTTTTCCTCGCCGTTCGCGATACGTTGGGCAGTGGCTGCTTCCTCGGCGTATTGGCGACCGTCGGCGCGCATGCGACCCTTGGTGTCCATCAGCGAATACATCGGGATGCCGCCGCGCTTGGCGACTTGGTAGTCGTTGAAATCATGGGCACCGGTGATCTTCACGGCACCCGACCCAAAAGTCATGTCGGGGTATTCGTCGGTGATGATCGGTATCAGGCGGCGGAATTCCTTGGGGCCGACGGGGATTTCGCACAGCTTGCCGACGATGGCGGCATAGCGGGTGTCATCGGGGTGGACGGCGACGGCACCATCACCCAGCATCGTTTCGGGCCGGGTCGTCGCGATAGAGATATAGTCGCGTTCCTCCTCGAACACGACCGCGCCTTCC
>JAGXIQ010000063.1 GCA_024635625.1 Loktanella sp.
ATAACGAATAGAGAGCCGACAAAAGCGGCCCGTGACAGATTAATCAGATAGCCACTGGCCTGATCGCCGTTTTCAAGAAAATCGCGCAGGTTGTTCAGCGCGCCAATCAAGACGACAGTCATGACAAGACGCGCCATGAAACTGACAACGCCTTTCGGGGCAAATATTGCCACAAATCTGTTCACGTCCAATCCAATCACAACCACTTGGACGTGATTTAGCGGATCGACCTCACAGAAGGATTAACATCAATCCATACCCAAGCGGTCGGCCATGAAGGCGAGGGCAACTTGCAGCCCGTCAGGCGCAATTCCGTGGGCGGTGCCTTTCATGACGTGGGCATAGACCTCTGTCCAGCCCGCACCTTGCAAGGCCTCTGCTGCAAGCGGCAAGGATTGCGGCGGCACCACGTCGTCAAGATCACCGTGGATCAGCAAGATCGGCGGACGACTGACGACTTCGTCAACAAGCGCCTCTGGCTGCAGAAGGCGACCAGAAAACGCCACAAGGCCGGCGACTGGCTCTTCGCGGCGGGGCAGTACGTGCAGCGCCATCATCGTACCTTGGGAAAAGCCAACGACCATCACCTGGTCGGGCAGTAGATCTTCATCGACCATCACACCGTCAAGAAAGGCGTTCAGGTCGTCAGCGGCGCGGCGCAGACCGGCCTCTGATTCTTCTTCGGAGCTGCTGTCGATCCATGGAATTGGAAACCACTGAAACCCCATTGGCGAGCCGGCACAATCCTCTGGCGCGTCAGGCGCAATGAACAAAGTGTCGGGCATATGTTCGGCCAGTGGATCGGCCAGACCCAACAGGTCGGCCCCGTTAGCACCATAGCCATGTAAAAAGATGACCGCTGCGCGGACCTCTCCGGATGCTGGTTCCTTGCGGCCTGCGTTCAATGCGCGTGTCATCGGATCCCTTCTCGTGTTTTCATATGGGCGTAATAGGCCCAGAGCAGCCGTGCCGCAACCGACCGCCATGGCGACCAATCTTCTGACATCGCCCGCAGAGTCTTGTCCGTAGGACGTGCGGGAAGATCAAACAACAACCGCGCCCCTTCCTGCAACGCCAGATCGCCCGGCGCAAAGACGTCTGCGCGCCCAAGGCTGAACATTGCGTAAATATCTGCGGTCCAAATACCGATGCCGGGCACCCGCACCAAAGTGGACAGAACCTGATCTGTCGGCATATCGCGCAGGGCGGCAAAGTCGATCTTGGCAGCGGCCAAGGCATGTAGATACCGCGCCTTAGGCCGTGACAGTCCAAGTGCGCGCAGATCATCTTGGGTGACTGCAAGTACCGCCGTTTCTGTGGTCATCCCCGCGTCCTGTAATCGACCAAAAATGGCATTGGCAGAGGCCACGCTGACCTGTTGCCCACAGATCGCCGAAACGAGTGCTGTGAAACCATCATTTCGCAGTCGCAAAGGGAGCGGCCCAACATCGCCCCACGCCCGTGCAAAACGAGGATCGCGCTGTGCAAGCCACGCCGCCCCTTCTGCCACGCAAGAATCGCCGTGAATGATGCGGCCCGTCATTGCGCGCGGGCCCAGTCGACAGCCGCTTGTACATTGTCAGTTATGGGCGCGTTGGGTGGTGCGGGCCTACGGATCATCAAAACAGGAATACGCAACGCGCGGGCCGCAGTCAGTTTTGTGCGGCTTGCATCGCCGCCCGCATTTTTCACAACGATCCAGTCGATGCCAAGTGCGGCAAACAACTCGCGTTCATGTCCCACTGAAAACGGCGGGCGTCCGATGAGGAACTCTCCACCCTCGAACGGAAACGGCGCCGTCGGAGGGTCGATTTGGCGACAGATCACATGCCGACCGACGAGGTTGGCAAACCGATTAAGAGTTTGCCGCCCGGTCCCTAGAAAGACTGTCTTGCCGATTGGAACAATGGCAGCGGCATCTTCTTCGCGAGCGATTTCGCGCCAGTCGTCGCCTGCCTCTGGCTGCCACGCGGGGCGCAGGTGATAAAGATACGGGATAGCGCGCGCGGCACAGACAGCGGCAGTGCGTTGGGTTATCCGATCAGCAAATGGATGTGTGGCGTCCAACACGGCGGTAATACCTGCTTCATTCAAGTATTCTTCAAACCCTGCCTGCCCGCCAAAGCCGCCGACGCGTGTCGGTAACGCCATAGGGGCGGCCCGCTGCGTCGCACCGGCGTAAGAAGCAACCGCATCGATACCTAATGTCGCAAGACCGTCAGCAATCTGTCCCGCATCCCCAGTCCCAGCTAGCAGCAGCAAAGTCATGTGCCGGCCCGTGCTAATATGCCGCCCGCTCTGTCGATCACTACGATATCAAATGTCATCTCGCCTCCGTAGCCGGACTGAATGACTGCAAGTGCAGCGTCCGCGACGGCTTGGGCCAAAGGTTTTCCTGCGATATGATAGGCTTGCAAGGCGGTATTCGCCTCTGCTACAGCCGGACATCCTGACAGTATGGCAAGGGCTGCGAAGTCGACCTGCGACCTGCCTGAATGTAGATCAATAGCGCCTTGCGCCAACTTGGTCATCTTTCCGATGCCCCCGCCGATCGTCACATGGGCGACAGGGTGGCGCCGCAAATATTTCAGCATGCCACCCGCAAAATCCCCCATGTCAAGCATCGCGTGGTCGGGTAAACCATGCAATGCCTGCACTGTAGCCTCGCTGGTGGCCCCGGTGCAGCCCGCCACATGGGTCAAGCCAACCGCCCGGGCAACATCAATACCCCGGTGGATTGACGCAATCCAAGCCGCACATGAAAACGGTCGCACGATTCCAGTCGTGCCGAGCACCGACAAGCCGCCTAAGATACCCAACCGAGGGTTCCACGTCTTTAACGCAATCGCAGCGCCGCCGGGGATCCTGACAGTGATGTTCACATCCGGCGTCTGACCAAACTGTGCAGCCACCGCTGTCACCTGTTCCGTCATCATTAGACGCGGCACAGGATTGATTGCGGGTTCACCCACGCCAATGGGCAACCCGGGTTTTGTCACTGTGCCGACGCCCTCGCCCGCGCAAAACGTCACACCACCCGCGCTAGCAGTGACGCGCACCACAATCAGCGCACCGTGGGTTACATCAGGGTCATCGCCCGCATCTTTGGTGATGCCAACTTCTGCCCATCCGTCGCCTGCGTCCGAATGTGCCAGCGAAAAAATCGGCGTTTCACCCTTAGGCAGGGTAATCTGCACGGTGTCAGGAAAATGCCCGCCCCAAAGACGCAGTAAAGCCGCACGCGTCGCGGCAGTCGCGCAGGCACCTGTGGTCCAACCACGGCGCAACGGTCCTTGGGGCTTGGTCATCATAATGCGACCTTAGCGCCGGGTCACGACGATGAAAATGCCGCATCCTAAGCTTTTCAAGTGCTGCAGTTCGCGCCATAAGCGGAACATGGCACAACACCTCACACTTCCCCCGTACGACTGGCCCGTGATGCAACCGGGCTGGGTCTGGCTTTGCGGCGCGGGCTCCGGCGACCCAGGACTGCTGACACTGCATGCTTTGAACGCGCTGCGTCAGGCCGACGTCGTAATCTACGACGCCCTTGTTCAAGAGGCGATCCTCGACTGGGCCCCACAGGCAGAGCATATCTATGCGGGCAAACGCGGCGGCAAGCCATCCGCCAAGCAACGCGATATATCGCTGCATCTTGTCGACCTCGCCCGTGCAGGCAAACGTGTGTTGCGGTTAAAGGGCGGCGATCCCTTCGTCTTCGGCCGAGGTGGAGAAGAGGCGCAAACCTTGGTGCAACATGGCGTCATGGTCAGGATCATCCCCGGAATTTCGGCGGGCATTGGTGGGTTGGCCTACGCGGGCATCCCCGTAACACATCGGGACGTCAATCAATCGGTTACATTCGTCACGGGCCACGATCAAAGCGGAAATACGCCCGGATCATTGGATTGGGAGAGTATTTCAAAGGGTTCTCAGGTCATCGTGATCTACATGGGCATGAAGCATATCGCCCAAATCGCGGCGCATCTGATGAAAGCAGGCCGTAACCCATCTGAACCAGTCGCCGTCGTGACGACTGCTACGACGCCGGAACAACAGGTGCTTGAAACCACTCTTGGCGCTATCGTCGACGACATCGCGCGCGCAGGGCTAGAGCCACCCGCCATTATCTGCGTCGGCCAGTCCGTCCTGATGCGTCAGGTCCTTGACTGGCAAGGAATGGCAGCAGGAGAGGCACCGCGTAACCTTGACCCACTCGGCCGCGGCCTACCCGCCGAAAGCGCATGACCTCCACGTTCATATGGTCAAATAACCGACCAGCGATGGTATCTGAAACCCGATGCCGGGCCTGATCCTAGCAGCCCCGTCGTCTGGGTGCGGCAAGACGACAGTGACACTTGGTTTGCTACGCGCGTTGTCCCGCATGGGACACGCTGTCAGGGGTGCAAAATCAGGGCCAGATTACATTGACCCCGCTTATCATGCTGCAGCGACCGGTAAACCATGCTTGAACCTTGACGCTTGGGCCATGTCTGCCGGTGCGGTCCGGGCGCGTGCAACCTCTTCTGACCTCTTGATAATCGAAGGCGCGATGGGCCTGTTTGATGGCGCACCGCCCGATGGCGCAGGGTCCACAGCCGATCTCGCACGGTTACTGAAACTGCCGGTCGTTTTGATCATCGATGCCGCCCGTATGGCGCAATCTATCGCACCTCTCGTCTCAGGATTTTCACGACACGATCCGGATGTCAGGATTGCGGGTGTCATTCTTAATAATGTTGGATCTGACCGCCACGCACGCATGCTGCGCCGTGCGCTTGCCCCCGACAAGCTGCCTGTCTTAGGTGTGCTGCCACACCGAGCTGACCTTTCTAGACCGTCGCGACACCTAGGTCTGGTTCAGGCATTAGAGGACCCAGCGCTTCCGGCCTTCCTTGATCGCGCCGCAGACTGGATTTTGGCCGGTTGCGATATTGAAGCCCTCGTCGATATCGCGACAGCCCTACCGACGTCATCGGCCCCAACAATTGCGCCACCGGGCCAACGGATTGCAATCGCGCAAGACGACGCGTTTTCCTTCATCTATCCGCACCACATCAAAGACTGGCGCACGGCAGGAGCCGAGATCACATTCTTCTCTCCGCTGGCAGATGAGCCTGCGCCGCAGGCCGATATAATTTTTCTACCCGGCGGCTACCCAGAGCTTCATGCAGGTCGCCTCGCCGCAGCGGAATCCTTCAAGCGAAGCCTGAAGATTGCCGCAGAAGATACGGATATTTATGGTGAATGTGGGGGGTACATGGCTATGGGCGACAGCTTAACAGATGCCGATGGGAACCGTCATCAGATGGCAGGGCTTCTTCGGCTATCCACCTCTTTCGCGCAGCGTTGTCTGCATCTTGGGTACCGTAATTTAACTGCTACGGACGGTCCGATGGTAGGGAATTGGCGGGGACACGAGTTCCACTACGCAACGACGCTAAACGCTGTTGGCCCACCCCTTTTTAGCGCTCAAGACGCCGAGGGGGTGTCACTGCCTGCGATGGGCTTGCGCTCTGGTCGGGCTGCCGGGTCTTTCGCCCATTTGATTGACAGGGCATAACCCAAAGCGACTCAGCAAAGGCCGCACCGATGATCGACGATTCCCGCGCAAAGCGTAACGTGGCCGTCCTCGTCGCGGCCCAAGCGATCCTTGGCGCTCAGATGCCGATGATCTTCGTCATCGGGGGGCTGGCAGGCCGCATGTTATCGCCAAATGTCTGTTTGGCCACGTTGCCGATTAGTTTCATCGTGTTTAGTTCTATGACGACTGCACCGTGGCTTTCACCTTTAATGCAAAGACGCGGGCGACGTTTTGGCTTCGTGCTGGGTGCCTCTGCCGGTGCCCTTGGCGCGCTGATCGCAGCTTTCGGTCTATATATCGGTTCATTTGCGGTTCTCTTACTCGGCTCTTTCTTCACCGGCATCTACATGAGCGCGCAGGGTTTTTACCGCTTCGCAGCCGCTGATGTCGCTTCTGACAGCTTCAAGCCAAAAGCAATTTCATACGTGCTGGCGGGCGGGTTGATTTCCGCACTGATCGGTCCGCAATTGAACAAGCTGGTTCAGGATGCACTGGTCGTGCCTTTCCTAGGTACCTATCTCTCGGTCGCGGCGATCAACCTCGTTGGCATGACGCTATTTTTATTTCTGGACCTGCCAAAAGGCAGTCGGGGGCAAACGCAACAGGTCAGTGCAATCCCGCCACGTACGCGTGGCCAGTTGCTGCGCGATCCGCGTATCCTCGTCGCGATTATCTGCGCGATGGTTTCATACGCGCTGATGAACCTCGTCATGACCTCGACACCGCTTGCCGTCGTGGGGTGTGGTTTTACCAAGAACAACGCCAACGACATCGTATCTGCCCACGTGATCGCGATGTATTTGCCTAGTTTTTTCACTGGCCACCTGATCGCACGTTTTGGCGTGACACGTATCGTCGGACTTGGCCTCGCGATCCTTGGCGCCGCTGGGGTCGTAGCGCTGTCTGGTGTCACACTAACAAACTTTTTCGGCGCGTTGGTTTTGCTAGGTATTGGCTGGAACTTTGGGTTTATCGGGGCGACAACGATGCTGGCCGGATCGCATAACACAGCCGAGCGTGGCGTCGTGCAAGGACTGAACGACACAATCGTCTTTGGCATGGTCACAGTGGCGTCTCTCGCCTCTGGTGGCTTAATGAACTGCGTCGGCGGCAGTGCCGTTCAGGGGTGGGATATGGTCAACTTGGCAATGATCCCGCTGTTGGTATTGGCAGCGGGTGCGCTGATCTGGCTGACATTTACGTCTCGTCGCGCACCGGCCTAGCGCCACCACCCAAGGGCCGCGACCTGCAAAAGTCGTAAGCGATCGGAAAATATGGCCGGCTCCAAAGCGCCGGCTGCCACTGATTGTGGATTGCGTACCGACCGCTTTAGAACCGGATGGGCCTGCCATCCCGAAACCAGTGCAGCACCCGCTGATTCAGAGACATTCCCATGTCTGGCACGCGCTGCATTTAAGCGGCGCTGTGCATTCTGCGCCAATTCTCTGACGCCTTCGACGGTGCCATCGACAAGCGGTTTACGGCCAGCGGCCTCTAGCGCCGGTATGGCGCGCAAAAAGTTTGCCACCCCTGCGCCGTAGGCAAAGTCGGCAACGACTGTATCGTCCGCATCCCCCAACAAGCGCGCGGCCGTTGTCATCAGGGCACCAGAAGTGCCCGAAATATAACGATCGAAATGGTCCTGATCTGCAAATGCATCGCTATAAATATCCCATCGGCGCACGTCGATCAGGGTATCCAGATCACGCGCGCCTTGCGCATCAAGGACGTCTGCCAAGGCATCCGTCACTTCGTGCGTACGAACAGGGGCCCCAGAAGCGATCTCTGCCAACACGTCACGCCACCATTGCAGACGCATTTCGGCGATCATCGGTTCTTTGGTCACCCACGGAGCGCGGGCGACTTCCAGATTGAAGGCATAAATTGGGAACAGCACACGGCGCGCGGCGACCGGGGCCGCCATTGTTGCACGAAACCGGGCAGGATCACCCCGTTCAACGAGTGCGGCACAGGCCTCAAAACTCATCTGTCCTCGCTTTTTTGCAAACACTCAATCCGAGGCACCGTCACGGATCAGTTTCCAGTTTATTGCATCCAGCAGCGCGTCAAACGACGCATCCACAATGTTTGCACTGACGCCTACCGTGGACCATGTCCGTCCCTGCCCGTCCGCACTGTCGATGATTACGCGGGTAACAGCCTCTGTCCCGCCATCGGTAATGCGGACTTTAAAGTCGACCAGCCGCATATCGTCGATGATCGCCTGATAGGGTCCAAGGTCTTTGGCCAAAGCACGGCTTAGCGCGTTGACCGGGCCACGGTCGGATCCGTCCGGGCCGATGGACTCGGACACGTTCAGCACCTTTTCGCCCGCGATTTTTACAACCACGACCGCTTCGGACAAACTGACCATACGGCCCTTTTTATTGCGGCGACGCTCTACCGTAACGCGGTAACGCTTAACCTCGAAAAATTCGGGCAGCAGCCCCAACTCTGCCCGTGCAAGCAATTCGAAACTGGCCTGAGCCGTATCATACGAATAGCCACAACTTTCCATTTCTTTGATCCTATCAAGGATACGTGGCAACGCAGGGTCGTCGCGTGCGACATCAAGACCCGCCTGCATCAGCCGTTCCCGCAAGTTCGACTGTCCGGCCTGATTGGACATCGGTACGATACGGCTGTTGCCGACCAATCCCGGGTCGATGTGTTCATAGGTCATTGGGTTTTTCGCGATCGCGCTCGCATGAAGTCCAGCTTTGTGCGCAAAAGCGGAACTACCGACATACGCCGCCTGCTTGGCGGGTACCCGGTTCAGTATATCGTCCAGCACGCGACTGGCCTTTTTAAGCCCCGAAAGCGCTTCTAGCGTCACACCAGTCTCGAACCGACTTGCAAAGGGTTCTTTTAGCAGCAGCGTCGGGATCAGGGTTGTCAGGTTGGCATTGCCACACCGCTCTCCTAGCCCGTTCAGCGTGCCCTGCACCTGTCGGGCGCCGGCCAGAACGGCAGCGAGCGTATTAGCGACAGCGTGTTCGGTGTCGTTGTGGGTATGTATCCCCAATTTATCGCCGGGGATACCGGACGCGATGACCTCGGCAACGATACGACCGACATCATCGGGCAAGCTACCGCCATTCGTATCGCACAGCACGATCCAGCGCGCACCGGCATCGTAAGCCGCATGAATCGCTTCCATCGCATATGCGGGATCGGCAGCGTAACCGTCAAAAAAATGCTCTGCGTCAAGCAACGCCTCGCGGCCCTGCGCCACGATGTGGGCGATAGACGCGCGGATGTTTTCGGTATTCTCGGCATTCGTGATGCCCAGAGCAGTCGACACGTGAAACGAATGACTTTTGCCGACCAGACAGACAGCAGATGTCTGAGCGTTCAGCACGGCGGCCAGAACGTCGTCGTTCTCGGCAGAACGTCCGGCGCGCTTTGTCATGCCGAAAGCGGTTAGCGTGGGCCGCATTGGGCCCACGCGTTCAAAGTATTCGCTGTCCGTTGGGTTTGCGCCCGGCCAGCCACCTTCGATATAATCTACACCAAGGTCATCAAGTACTGCTGTGATCTTCAGCTTTTCAGCGGTCGAAAATTGCACACCTTGGGTTTGCTGCCCATCACGAAGGGTCGTGTCATAAAGGTAAAGCCTCTCTTTTGTCATGGCCTCACCTCTCGCTGCTTTGACGCATGTGACATCACATGTCCTCCAGCGCGGCTGCGTCGAAGCCGGGTCCTGCCTGCCAACTGGCTTGGCCACCCACATCTGTCACCACCACACCGGCATTTGTCAGTATATCGCGGACCCGGTCAGCCATATCCCAATCCTTCGTCGCCCGGGCTTGTGCCCGAGTTTCCAGCAATGCGTCGATCCGTCGTGCGGTTGCATCGTCCACGCTCGCACCGCCCTCGCCGCCCGAAAGGCGCGGCAGGTCTGCCCAGTCTGGCACTAATCCCAGCAAATCAAGACCAAAGGCAAATCCCGCAAGCTGGGTTGGGGTTTTGCCTTTCGCCAGCACATGCAAACGCGCAATTGCACCTGGTGTGTTCAGGTCATTGGCAAGCACGCCAAGGAACTCGTCATCGGGCTGCCATTGGCCGTCTGCTTTCAATGCCCGGATCAGCGCGGGACCAAAGCCATGGCCGGCAAGGATGCCATACCACCGACGCAAAGTCGCTTCTGCGTCGTCACGCTTTTTTGTCGTCCAGTCCATGGGTTTGCCGTAGTGCGTGCCCAGCATGACAAGCCGGATTACTTCGCCCATTACGCCCTGATCTAGCAGGTCGCGAACGGTGAAGAAGTTACCAAGGCTCTTGGACATCTTCTTGCCCTCGACTTGCAGCATCTCGTTGTGGAGCCAGACATTGGCAAAGCCAGATTCTGGGTCAGCGCAACAAGACTGGGCGATTTCATTCTCGTGATGCGGGAACAAAAGGTCATTGCCGCCACCGTGTATATCAAAGGCAGGCCCCAGCAAAGCACGAGACATGGCAGAGCATTCGATATGCCACCCAGGTCGACCCACACCCCACGGGCTATCCCATCCCGGCTGACCCGCGCCAGAGGGCTTCCACAGCACAAAATCCATCGGGTTTCGTTTGTATGGCGCAACTTCGACCCGGCTACCGGCGATCATATCGTCTAGGGACCGACCGGACAAAGCGCCATATTCCGCGTAGGAATCGACTGCGAACAGGACATGACCTTCAGCTTCGTAGGCATTGCCCTTGTCGATCAGCTCTTTGATCATATCGACCATTGCACCGATGAAAGCGGTCGCACGCGGTTCGTGGTCGGGGCGAAGTGCGCCCAAAGCGTCCATATCCTCGTGATACCAGCGGATCGTTTCAGCCGTGATGTCACCGATCTCGCGACCGGCTTCGGCAGCGCGGGCGTTGATTTTGTCGTCGACGTCCGTGAAATTGCGCACGTAGACCACGTGGGCTTCGCCATAAACCTGACGCAACAAGCGGTACAGCACGTCGAACATCAGCACCGGGCGGGCGTTGCCCAGATGTGCCCGATCGTAGACCGTAGGGCCACACAGATAAATACCGACCCGCGCGGGGTCGATCGGCACGAATTCCTCGCGGCGACGGGTCCGGGTATTTTGCAGGCGAATGATTGGCAATGTGTTCGTCATGGGGGCCTCGCACGGGCGGTTACGCCTACGGGCCTAGCGAAATCAGTTCAGGGATGAAACGTGAAAAAGCGGCCCGCGGACTGGATCAGCAGGAAATAATGCAGCGAATAATGATGCAGCGCTTGTTCATAGCGCGTTTGTTAGCACCCAACACCGCCCCTGTCGAGCCTGCAGTCGCACCGGGATTGACCGAAGATTGGGTTCACAGCAAACTAACCCCATGACGCGTCAATCGATACATGAGATCTGCGCAGTCCAGCCCGGCGCGACACTGGACCATAAATTTGGTCTGGAACACGACAGTTGGAAGGTCGGTGGCAAGCTTTTCGCGATCTGCGGCGCCAATGATGGCGTTTCGGTTAAAACCGACAGCATCGACACAGCCCGCATGTTGATCGAGGCAGGCGTCGCCGTGCGGGCGCGCTACTGTCATGCCAGTTGGGCCACTGTTCCGGTAACGGCGGATCCTGCGGAACTGGTACACCGGGTCACCGGGTCCTACACAATTGTCACGTCCAGTCTAACGCGCAAAGCACAAGCCGCGCTGCCTGCGATCAGCCCGGGTTGACACCCCGTACGCCGAACGATTGTGTGCGCACATGAAACTCTCAAATCGTATCTCAGGCATCACCGGCGGCGGGGCCGACGGCTGGTCCGTTTACTACCGCGCCCGCGCCATGAAAGCCGCTGGTATCCGCATCATCCAACTGACCATGGGAGAGCACGACATCGGCACGGATCAGTCGATCCTTGATGCGATGCACCGCTCCGCCTCTGGCGGCAACACGGGCTATGCCTTGGTTGTCGGCAATAACGATCTGCGGACCGCCGTCGCAGAGAGGATCGCCAGCCAGACTGGCGTGCTGACCACCGCCGAGAATGTGATCATTCTGCCCGGTGGTCAGGCAGCGCTTTTTGCAGCCCACCACGCCGTCTGCGACCCCGGCGATACGGCCCTGTTCATCGACCCATATTATGCCACCTATCCCGGTACGATCCGCGCGGTCGGCGCTGTGCCGCGCGCCGTGCATGTAAGTGCTGACAATGGATTTCAGCCGCAGTACGACGCGCTAAACGCTGCGGCCAAAGATGCGCGGTCGCTACTGATCAATTCTCCCAATAACCCTACGGGCGCCGTCTATACCCGCGAAACTTTCGACGATATTGCAACCGTCTGTCAGGACCACGACCTATGGCTGATCTCGGACGAGGTTTATGACACGCAAGTTTGGGAAGGAGAGCACTTAAGCCCCCGCGCCCTGCCCGGCATGACCGAGCGTACGTTGGTCGTAAATTCTCTGTCTAAAAGCCATGCAATGACAGGCAGCCGCGTCGGATGGATTTGTGGACCGGTGGACGCAATTCATGCCATCCACAATCTGGCCACCCACAACACCTATGGCGTCGCCGGTTTCATTCAGGACGCAGCCGTCTTTGCGTTAGCGCAGGGTAGCGCAGCCGAAGAAGCAGTGGCGGCACCATTTCGCCGCCGCCGACAGATCGTACTGGATGCCTTGGCCGGACAGAATGCAATCCGGGCGGCACCAATCTCTGGCGCGATGTACGCAATGCTGGATATCCGCGCGACGGGTATGACCGGCGAAGCCTTTGCCAATGAATTGCTCGACAAAGAACATATCGGCGTTATGCCGGGCGAAAGCTTTGGTTCAGGTGGCGCCGGTCACATCCGGATTGCCATGACTGTCGACGATGACCGTCTCCAAGAGGCGCTGGGGCGTATTTGCACCTTTGCCGCGGCCCACATGGACTAAGCTTTACAAGAAAGCAGGGCGCAACCGGCCACCGGTTGCGCCCTTCGATGTCAGGTATTTGCCCGCTTAAAACGAGTAAGAGGCTTTGACAGAAAACGTCGTCAGATCAACGTCCTGTGCTGTGTCGTTTACGTCGTTGAATTAGTGTTGCAGAACTTCTGCACCAAGGCGCACCTTATCTGTCACCTTATAGGATGCACCAACTCCGTAGACTACGCCAAGTGTATCCAAATCACCTCCCAGACCGTCCTCGAACTGAAAGTTCGCGGCACCTAGTATGGCGTAAGGCAGCAACTTTCCGGCGTCATAGCCAACGATACCCTTCAAACGGGTCACACCGTTATCGTTGCTGGAAAAGGTATCAATTTCAAGGCGATCATAGTCGATCTCTGCCCCGACGACATACTGTCCAAGATCACGCAGATATCCGGCGTGCAAACCATAGGACGTCAAATCCTCGCTGGTCGCGCCATCGAATGTCCCTGTACCGACCTGAAGGCCCACGTAGCTGCCTATCCATGTTTCGATAACCGGTGCAACCGAAAATATCGTTTGTTACATCGTTGCGCACGGGTCCGGCCATGCCACCTGCAAATGCGGGTGACGAAAGGGTGAAGATGGATGCGAGGCTGAGAGCAGTCAGGGCCTTCATGGCATGTTCCTATGTGTTAAAAGACTACGGTCAAAAACTGAACGGCGCTAACCGTTTCTTAATGCAACAAATCTCAGGATGGGGTGGGCCTCGCAAGGCCACCATTCGAACATAATGCGGTCCATAAATTGTCATGAAACGACGCAAAGCCCTCCCAGACGATCTAGCGCTTACCAATAATGTTCAGATTTTGGGGGACATCATCGCAGGGTAGGACCTATGTTTGCGTCCTTTGAGATACGCGGCATCCGGATGATGAGATACAACGCAAAGCAATAGCTGAATTGAAAAAGGGCACCCCCAAAAGGGTGCCCTCGTCTTAGGGATCAGTTGATCAGAACTTGTAGGACACGCGCAGCGAAGCAGTTGTCGCATCAAGATCAACACCAGTGCCGTCGAAGTCGTCGAACTGGTGCTGCAGAACTTCAGCACCGATCACGAAGTTCTGGCCGAACTGATAGTCAACGCCAACGCCGTAGAAAGCGCCGCCATCGTCAGCATCCAATGCGCCGCCAGTGTAGGCTTGGGCATAACCAGCTGTCAGGTAAGGCATGAAGTTGCCCGCGTCATAACCGGCGCGCACTTTAGCGCGTGCAACGGCGTCAAGGTCGATACCGGAAGCATCGTCCTGAATGTCAGTACCTTGGTATTCCAGTTCGCCACCGAGGACAAAACGACCGAAGTCGTAGTTGTAACCAGCGTGCAGACCGTAAAGTGCGCCATCGGGCTCTTCACCGTTGAACAGGTTATCGCTAGCCGAAACCTGACCATAGCCAAGGCTGGCACCAGCGTAGAAGCCGCTCCAGTCAGCGGACATCGGTGCAACAGCAACCGGTGCTGCAACAACGGTCGGAGCAGGTGTCATGACCGGCTCGGCCATGCCACCAGCGAATGCTGCGGTGCCGGTCGCCAACAGTGTTGCTGCGCTCAGGGTCATAAATGTTTTCATGGGAGTATTCCTTCTTTGGGAGTCAGTACGCCGGTTAAACGCGCGGCATACCGGATTCTGTTTCATCCATTTCATAGAAAAGGAAAACCCCGTGGCTTTCACGTCACAGTGATTTCGGCGAGGGTTTGCTTATGGTTCCCCCAGAAACCGCTGCGCGCACGCCTGTGGTGCCTTGACAGGATGTCGGCAAACCACGTGCGATTCTGACGGCGAGATAGGCAAACGCCTGGGCCTCCAACATGTCACCATTCAGGCCCGCATCTTCGACGGGGCGCACAGGTACATCGACGGCGGCAGCAATCATTTGCATCAATGTCGGGTTATGCCGCCCGCCTCCACAGACCCAGATTTCGCTTGGGGGTGAAGGGCAGTGCTGCAAAGATTCCGCCACAGCGAGTGCGCTAGCAGCCGTCAATGTTGCGGCAGCATCGACATCGGACAACGACGAAACTGCCACCGATAAATCCGAAAATGTATCTCGATCCAAAGACTTAGGTGGCATCTTGTAAAAATATGGATGGGCCAGAAAGTTCGAAACGATGTCATCATCAATCTGACCTGCGGCAGCTAAGGCCCCACCTTCGTCGCGTGCGACGCCACGACGTTTCAGCATTGCGTCGTCCAGCAAAGCGTTGGCCGGGCCGGTATCAAAAGCGATCAACGCGCCCGGATCTTCGGGCTTAGCCTTTGCCGGATCGACCCACGTTAGATTTCCGACACCACCAAGGTTCAAGAAAGCCATAGGTGAGGTCGCCTGCATCCACTGCGCCAAAGCGAAGTGATAGAAAGGTGCGAGTGGCGCACCTTGCCCCCCTAATCGCACATCAGCTGTGCGGAAATCCCAGACAACCGGCCATCCCAAATCATCCGCCAAGGCGTCACCGTCACCCAATTGATGCGTTCCGCGCCCACCAGGATCATGACAAAGCGTCTGACCATGAAAGCCAACAAGGTCGATATCCGCGAATCCCGCCAGAACGACGCGGTGCCCGTGCGATATGACGCGGGCAGCAGCGGCCACATCATCGTCTGGCCACAGACCTAGCGCTGCTTTTAATGTGGCCCGTTCCCGATCAGAATATTCGCGATAATCGTGCCGGCCGAACCCAGTAATAGTGACGCCATCGGTGATCAGCACCGCCGCGTCGATACCATCCAAGGATGTGCCGGACATCGCGCCCAAGGCGCAGATCTGTCCTGTAATTTTCATGGTCTTTCCCTTGCGCCTTAGCGTCGCTATTGATGCCCCGGCACGCGACAAGGAACAAGACATGACCTACCATCCCAAATCAGACTTCATGGCAGTGATGATGGAGCGTGGCTTTCTGGCCGACTGCACCGATTATCAGGCCCTCGACGACGCGCTGAGCAACGGGGTCGTGCCAGCCTATATCGGGTACGACGCGACGGCGGCGTCTTTGCATGTGGGTCACCTGATGAACATCATGGTGCTGCGCTGGCTGCAGAAGACCGGTCATAAACCGATCACCCTTATGGGCGGCGGCACGACGAAAGTCGGCGATCCTTCGTTCCGTAGTGACGAACGCCCCTTGCTAGGGCCAGACCAAATTCAAGACAATATCGATGGTATGCAGCAAGTGTTTGCAAAATACCTGTCCTACGGTGACGCACCTACGGACGCGATCATGCTGAACAATGCCGAATGGCTGGACCAACTGAATTACCTCGACTTCTTGCGGGATATCGGGCGACATTTCAGCGTGAACCGGATGCTGGCGTTCGAGTCAGTGAAGTCTCGGCTAGATCGCGAACAAAGCCTGTCGTTTCTCGAATTCAACTACATGATCTTGCAGGCTTACGATTTTCTGGAATTGAACCGTCGCTATGGCTGCCTGCTTCAGATGGGCGGATCGGATCAGTGGGGTAACATCGTCAACGGTATCGATCTGACGCGCCGGGTTCTGGATAACGAAATCTACGGTTTGACCACTCCATTGCTGACAACCAGTGACGGGCGCAAGATGGGCAAGTCGCAAGGCGGAGCGATCTGGCTGAACGGCGATATGCTGGCACCTTATGGTTTCTGGCAGTTCTGGCGCAACACGACAGATGCGGACACGGCGAAATTCCTGAAAATTTTCACCGAGCTGCCGGTGGAAGAATGTAACCGTCTGGGTGCGCTTGAAGGGTCTGCGATTAACGAGGCTAAGGTTATCCTCGCGAACGAGGTTACCGCGTTGCTACACGGTCGCGCAGCTGCCGAAGCAGCCGAGGCCACTGCCCGCGAGGTCTTTGAACAAGGCGGCGTGGGTGACGATTTGCCGACACTGGACTTGACCGCAGCCGAACTCGGCGACGGAATATCTATTGCGCAGATCATTGTTCGCAGCGGGCTTGCTGGTTCTGGCAAAGAGGCCAAGCGCCTGATTGCCGACAATGGTGCGCGGGTCAACGATACAGCACTGACCGACGCTGGGATGATGGTAACAGCAGAGATGCTGGCGACACCGATGAAACTGTCAGCGGGTAAAAAGCGGCACGCATTGGTGCGGCTGATCTAAGCTCGACTTTGTACATTATGCGGCGAAGCAGAGTGCCTCTGCCATGCGCACGATGCGGTCGGGCGGGATTTCCTGTGGTTTTCGGTTTGGCGGAGAGTGTTGGAAAATATCTCCGACCCAGAGGGCAAGACGCACGCAAGCGATGGCGTCGGTGAAGGTGAGGCTGGTTTTGCGATACCATGCTGCGGCATAGGGCATGCTGGTCGTGCTCAGC
>JAGXIQ010000064.1 GCA_024635625.1 Loktanella sp.
CGCATCTGGCCTTGATAGAAGTTGATATGCGCATCGCCGTTCGCGGCGCGCAGAAAGCCATCCTTGTTACTGATCGACGTGCCCGGCGCGAATTGGATCCACCCTTCAACGGTGAACGCACCCGACAGCGTGAAATCAACAACATCAATCCCCGACTGACCATTCGTCACGAGGTTGCCAGAGGACGCGGCAGGCGGCGTGCCCACCGTGACCGCAACCTCGGTCGGGGCCGTGATCGCGCCCCGGTCATCGGCGACGGTGTAGGTAAAGCTATCGGTGCCTTGAAAGCCAGCGGTGGGGGTATAGTCGATACGGCCATCGGCCAGCACCGTGACTGTGCCATTGGCCGGACCGGCTGCAACGGCAACAGTGGCAGCGTCGAGCGTGCCATCATCGGTATCGTTGGCCAGCACATCGATGGTGACGGCGGTGCCCGGATCGGTCACAGCCGTATCCGCATTGCCAACCGGGGCTGCGTTCGGCGTACCGACGGTCACCGTGACGGTTGCGCTCGGACCGACCGCAGCCTCATCGTCGGCAACGGTGTAGGTAAAGGTATCGACGCCTTCGAACCCGCCCGCAGGCGTATAATCAATGCGCCCATCGGGCAAAACCGCCACGATGCCATGCGCCGGGCCAGCCGCGATCGCGACGCTGGCGGGGTCAAGCGCACTGTCGTCGGTATCGTTCGCCAGCACGTCGATGGTGACCGGGGTGCCCGGATCGGTCGCAACATCATCGTCCATCGCCACGGGCGCGGCATTACCGCCTGCTGTGACGGGGGATGTTGATGCGACGACGGAGGTGCCGGCGGGCAGCGTTATGGGGGCCGAGGCTCCGGTGGCATCTACGACGGCTGAGACATCATCGAACTGGTAGTAGCGCACAAGGTCCGGGCTTGCCGGGTCGACGGTGACGGACATGGTGGCTGCGATCTCAGCGCCGCTGCGCGCGGTGTCCCAAAAGCGCATCTCGTCGAATGACCCTTCGGTCACCCCGCGCTTGGTCTCGGCGATGCGGTCAACGACCAGATCGGCGGTCCAAGCCTCAAGGGCCGTCCCGTCTAGTACGCCGTCGGTATAGGTCCGCAGGATCCCATTCTCATCGCGCGTGATGGCGAAATGATGCCAATCCCCGGTACTGACCTGCGTGCCAGAGGTGACGACATCACCCTTGGGCAAGCCGTCAACATAGGCCGCAAAGCGCATCTGGCCTTGATAGAAGTTGATATGCGCATCGCCGTTCGCGGCGCGCAGAAAGCCATCCTTGTTACTGATCGACGTGCCCGGCGCGAATTGGATCCACCCTTCAATGGTGAACGCACCCGACAGCGTGAAATCAACAACATCAATCCCCGACTGACCATTCGTCACGAGCATAGGAATATTCCCGATTATAAATTACAAATTTTCCGTTAAATTAACAAAACCTTAACACTGTTGCTCTGAATGACAAAATCATAAATCATGTGAGTATTTCCGCCCAATAAACTAGAAAACTTTTCGCCTTTAAATTGTATAAAGCGGCAATGTCGACCACATTAGACTCAAGTGATTTTATAGTAAGGTCTTATAAAGTAATGGCTGTTTTCTATTTAGAAGAGGATGGCGCTGAAGTGTCGGGCAGTTTTTGCACGGTGCCACAGCACACCACGCATACGGCTTTCGCCAGCACATTTTTCGCGGTCAGAACCGACGACAGACCTAGCGCAAAGCGAGATGCGAATCGATCAAAGACACGCAAATCAGACTGCCATGTCTGACGATCACCTACGAAGATTCCGAACTGGAGACTGCGATGGAACAACGTCCCGACCCTGATCAACAGTGGCTGCTTTACGATGGCGAATGTCCGTTCTGTGCCGCCTATGTCAGCATGGTGCGGCTGCGTGACGCTGTCGGGCCGATGCCTTTGATTAATGCACGCGAGGGCGGGCCTGAGCTGCGCGAGGCGCGTGCAGCCGGGCTCGACTTAGATGAAGGAATGGTGCTGAAGTTTGATGGCCGACTGTATCATGGCCAAGATTGCGTGAACCGGCTGGCGCTTATCACCACACCATCAGGTGGGTTCAATCGCTTGAATGTATGGGTATTTCGGTCGCCCACACGGTCGCGCATCCTGTATCCGGTGCTGCGCAGCGGACGAAATCTTGCGCTGCGTTTGCTGGGGCGCACTAAGATGAACCCGGAGCATAGCGAATGAATGACGCCGCATCACTGCCCTGCCCTATTGCCCCTGTCCCGCAGGCAGATGCCGGACGTTTGCCGGATTTCATCATCGGCGGTGCGCCGAAATGCGGCACAACATCCCTGCACTTCATCCTTGATCAGCACCCCGACATTGCGCTTCCGCCTGATGAGGTGAATTTTCTAGACGCAGACGATCCGATAAACTGGCCTGACTTCTTTTTTGTCCGGCGCGGCACACTCGATTGGCGTGATCCAAAGGCGGTCGAATGGTACAAATCGCGCTTTGCGCTGCCCTCTGCCCCGCGCATGACGGGGGAGGATTCCACGCGCTATCTCTTCTCTCCGGCGGTCCCCTACCGGGTGCGCGATCTTATGCCAAACGCGCGTGTCATCTTTATGCTGCGCGATCCGGTCAAGCGGGCCTATTCGCAATATTGGCATGATATCAAGATGATGCGCGAAACGCGCTCGTTCGAGGCGGCGATCAGCAAGAACCCGTCCATCGTCGCCTGCTCGACCTATGCCCCGCATTTGCGCCTGTGGTTTGATGTTCTGGGACGCGAGCGTGTGCACGTTGTCTTGTTCGAGGATTTCATTGCTCATCGCCAAAAGACGTTGGACGAGGTGCTTGATTTTATCGGTGCCCCGCGGTTCGACGCCCCAGTGCAGCAGGATTGGTTTAACCGAACGTTTTACCCGTCTAGCACCGTCGCACAGCGGGGGTTGAACCTGATCGGGCGTCACATCGCGCGGCAGCGGTACCGTACCCACATGAGGTCACAGATTACTGCGACTGATCGCTTATTGAACCGCCTGTACCAGAACTGGTTTCACAAAGTGAATCCGCTGCTGCTGAAAAGCACGCGAAAGCCGCCGATGGCCCCCCGCACTGAGGCGTTCCTGACAGGCCACCTGCAGGACCGGAACCGCGATCTATCGGACCTGTTAGACCGCGATCTGGCGGCGGTTTGGCCTAGCATGCGAATATAGGACAGGCGGCCGGACGAAATACGATGGCCCCGCGGTGCCAAAGTCAGGAGGGCGGAACCGGATGATCGGCGCAGCTTTTTCCAGCGCCCCCAACAGGAATATAGGACACACAATAAAAGCGGGCCGTCGTCCGCGTATCCGGATCAGCCTCTCCGAGCCAGCCAATCTGCTTTTCGTGTCCGGCCCATAGGCTTAGGAACAGCTTGCCCGCGTGAGATGGGATTGGCATGTCAGCATCAGTGATTTGGTGGATGTCTTGTCCGTCCACGCTCCACGTAATCGAGTCCGTGCGCCACGCCATCTTGTACAGGTGCGGTGCGGCTGCAGCGTCAAAACCCAGCGGCAACGTCATTCCAGGCATCCTCTCGCCGTCGACAAAGCGATTGATCCAAGCAGAGGTGGTGTCCTTGCCAAGGATCTCGAAATCGACCTCGTCATGGGGATCGCCAAAATGCGGACCGGTATAGGTGAAAAAGGCCGTCACGACACCCGGCCCTTTTCCGGCCTGCATGATGACTTCGTAATCACCATATAGATGACCGCCGCCGCGCTGCACCTCGGCCCCAAGAAAAGGTCGGTCCGAACTTTCTCCTGACGGCGCAAGTCTAAGGGTCAATGCACCCGTTAGCCCTGCAGCATCGACAACCGGAATTTCAACGCTGGCCATGCGGCGCCGCCACGCCGTCGCTTTATGGGCACCGCCGCTTTCGTAATTTGAAAACCACCAGCGATCGCGAAAATCGGAATCATCGAATGTTTCAATATATGATTCATTTAATGCATCTTGAGCATGCAACGAAGGGATGGAAAATAAAATGACGCATAAAACGGCACCGCAATACCGAATTATACGGTCAGGCATATTCAAGAATAACACTCGAAGCTCCTAAAACGGGGTTCGATCAAAAGGAAAACTTTTTATATAAAGAAAAGAATACTCTCATATTAAGAATTTTTCAACAAACTTAGACTCCACCCATGAACTTGGCGGTCAGTGCCTGAAATCATTCTGAAATTTCGCCCAAGACGCTGCGAATTGAGCGGTCAATCGCGCCCGATCCTGCGGGGCCAAAGTGGACGCTACGTCAATCTTGCGGCGCAACAGCCGCTTGCCACCACGCACAACGAATCGGGGGAGCGCCATGTTGATCCGGTCAAAGTTGCGCGACTGGCGGAGCCATGACAGTAGCGGACGATCCATCGCCTGATCTTTGCGGCGATGCAGCGCAGGTTGGGCTGCCATGGCGTCCAGCACGTCTTGGGTCGCATCCTCCAGCTCCAAAAACGTCAGCACACGCCGGTGAACGGCCGTCCGATCAACAATGTAGTCGTCCAAAAACAGAACAAGCACCTGCTCTGGCGGAAAATACCGGTGAACAGTTGCCATCAGGGCTGGATAGTCACTAGACCCGATAATCTCGGGCCAGCGCTTAAGCGCCTTTTGCAGGGGAACGATGGTGCGGTGGTTCGACACCATCTGTACATAATGCGATTCAATACGGTCCACGGGGTCGCGCACCATGAAAATCAGCCGCGCCTGCGGGATGTGGGCCGCAATCCGTGCCATTGTCTTGTCGACACAATGGGACATCGCATAATCCGGCGTGCCCTCCATCACCAATGCGCCGGGCGGCGCATCGGCAAACAGGCCGCGATACCACTCAAGGCCGCGCGTATCGTAGTGATCGTTGAAAAAGTGGGTTTCCTTGCGCGGATACATCCAGATGCCGGGGTGGCGCATCAAGGTGGCGCATAATGTCGTGGTACCAGCCTTAGGGGCACCAATGACCAGTGCCTGCGGCAATCCTGCGCCCGCGCGGGATAGATTTGTAGGGTCTGGTGGGGGGACCACCTTAGTCACGGGACATCAGGCATTGGCGCAACCGGGCCGGGCGCGCTGCGCGGGTGATATTCACAGCCAAACCGTTCCGGATGCTGGATGGCGAGCGAGACCTCTGTGATATGAAGCGAGAACTCTCCTGCAAGGCGCGGCACCTGCCCTGCGCGAATGGCGCTGGCCATTTCTGCCACCCCAAGCGTGAAGTCCATCGGAAAGCCGCGCCGTGCCGATTTCATCTTGCGCGCAGCGACGGGTGTCAGCGTGCGGCCGCCATCCCAATGCAATCGCTTTTCCAGCTGCCGCCGCAGCCGCGTCGTCGCCAGCGGGACGGATCGCACAGGCGCTGCGAAATCCCACACCTCTTTTATACCAAGCCAGCCATCGTCACAGAACACGCGAAACCTATGATCGTGGGGGGCCACAATACTGTTGGTCAGGCGTGCAATGACGCCATTGTCCATCTCTAGCACTGTGCAGGTGAAATCTGGCGTGGACAGATTGGCCGGCGTCGCGCGCCCCTTGTCAGGCACGGTCAGCGCCGCCAATGACACCATGCGGCGCACCGGGCCAAACATGGCGACCAGCCAGCTCAGAGCATAGCCCGCATGTTCCAGCGTGCACCCCGTGGCAAACTCATCGGTGGCGGGCCAAGCAGCCCCGGTTTCAGTGATCCAGCCTTCGCATCCGATTTTGTGCACCATGCCGTCGTCCAGCTCTGCGTACACAAGGCGCGGCTTGCCCCTGACTTCTTCTCGGACGGCTTTCATGATGGTCTGCGCGGCGCTGCCGAGTACGGTCGATGGTGCTGCAACAATATGCAAGCCCGCATGACCGGCCAGTGCGATCAGCTTTTCTGCCTCATCAAGATGCAGCGCGAGCGGTTTCTCTGAATAGACATGTTTGCCGGCCGCAAGAATTTGCTGCGAAACGTCAAAATGCTGGGCGGGGTTTGTCAGATTGACGACGATATCGACTGCAGGATCGGCCAGCAGATCATCTAGTCCAGTATAGCGGTGCAGACCGTAGTGATCTGTAAAACGTTGCAACCGATCAGGCCGCACGTCCCAGACACCCTTTAGTGCAAGCGAACCTGCGCGGTTGTCCAGCGTTCGCAGATAAAGATCCGCCACATAACCACAGCCAACAAAGGCAATCCCAGTCGCAGCGCCCGTGACTGATCGCGGCGCGTCACCTGCTAATATTCGTTCGTCATTCAAATGCGGATTCCGGTTCTAGGTGAAACGCTGATCGGCGAACTCTCTGAGTTTTCAGCTCAGGGTTTCAAAGTCATGATGAACACAGTTTTTTAAATCGGTTAACCAGTTCAGAACAGACGCCACTGGGCACGATGTCAAGTCTTGGATTTGGAACGCAGGTTGCCGCTTGTCAGGTGGGGGCGGCTCTGGCAGGCTTTGCCTGTTGCGTGATCTTGCCAGGGACACGCCCAACCGCACAAGCGGCGGCAGTGGCAATGATCGAAACACAAAGGGGCGACGGGCGATGACGATGGCCAACACCCATGCGGCGCGCGCGCCCCTTTTGAACATGTCTGCCCGCGCGCGCGACCATATCCTTGTCACACTGTGGTTTGCATCGACGTTCAAACAGTTCCCTTACGACGAGCTGATCCTTTATCCCGTGGCACTGTATTTTGCTTGGGCTTTCGTAAACGATTTCACCGAAATTTTTCCGCTATTGCGCCGTAGCATAATCCTGTTCGCACTGCCGATGTGGTGGTTGCTATCGGCGGCGTGGGGCGACGAGACGGCATTGATTTTGAAATCTGGCGCGCAAAGCGTGCTGACAATGATCATCTGCTATTGTGCGGTCCTGCGGCTTGATCGTCGGCAGATCATTGTATCCATGCTGATATCAGCAGGCATTTTCGGCATACTCAGCTTTGTATCGGATGGATCAGGCGGCATCGCCGCGCGCGGTGTCTTTTCCAGCAAGAATGCAATGGGCGCGGCCATGGTCATCTTGTGGATCGCCGGGCTTTGCATCTTGTTGGACCGACAATTCTGGCGGCCGCTGCGGCTTGCCGCTGTCGCTTTGCTGGCAATTTCGGCGCGCATGGTGGTCGTGTCAAATTCTGCGACAGCGCAGCTTTTGGCGATTGGTGTCACGGGCGTGATCCTCTTGATTGGAGTCCTTGGCGCAAAGGGCTTAGGTCATCCGCGTGTGGTTTTGACAGCCTGTGTCACCCTCTCGGCGATATGCCTGACTGCAGCTTACATCACATCCACGCGTGACATTGATCCGGTCGCATCCTTACTGGCCTCTTTTGGCAAGGACACCAGCCTGACGGGCCGCACAGATCTATGGGACTACGCGACAGCTGAAATAGCCCGCCATCCTTGGCTTGGAGTCGGGGAAGGTGGTTTCTGGACTCCGCTGGAATGGGATTCCGACGCGCGGCGCATCTTTACGGACTATCACAAAAACTTCTATTCCACCTTCTCGTTTCATAACTCCTATCTTGAAGTCGCGGTTCACCTTGGCCTGATCGGGCTGGGGATCACTTTGATCAAGACGGCTTGGATTTTCAGCAAAGTCCTAAAGGCTGCCTTGTGCGATCCGGCGCTCCCTAAGGTGTTTTTTCTAGCGATCGCCCTGTCCACCCTGGCGCGCAGCACAACAGAATCCGGGCTGATGGCACCCTTTTCCCTAATGACAATGGTCACAATCATGGGGGCGCTCTTTGCGATCAAGGATCACCTTGCACCAATGCAGATCGCAGGCCCCGACTCTGGCCCCGACCGATAAGTTCTTGGCGCAAAGCCGAATGTATCCTACGCTTGGGTATTAATTTTTAGACGACCATATTTTTCAGAGGGAAGAGTCTTTATGGCCACGCCCCATACCGTGGAATTGAATGCCTTGGTCAGCACACCGCGCCGTCAACCGGAACCAACCCCGCGTGATATGTTTGCCATTGTTAGGCGCCGCATTGTTCCAATTGTAAGCGTCACTTTATTGACGATAATTTTGGCAATTATTTATCTTCTCAGCGTCTCTCCCCGCTATGCCTCTAACGCACAAATACTGCTTGGCGAACAAGGTCTCAGTAGCCGCAGCACATTTGATTTACTTGAAGCACAGGCGCTGACGAATTCCGTTATCGAAGGCGAGCTAGCCATTTTGCGATCTGGCGCGCTACTGGTGCGGGTGGCGGATCGGCTTGATCTCATGAGTATGCCTGAATTCAACGCAGAGCTGCGCCCGGACGACCCTGGATTGCCGGTTATCTCTGCCGTGGGTAATTTCATAAAATCACTGCGCACATCGCTCTTTGCTCCCGGCGACATGCAAGACGAAGAGGCTGGCGTATCATCCGGCACAAATCCTTTGATTGCAAATGCCGCTGCCGCAGGCGATCCATCCCTGCGCGAAAATGACGCCATTGTCGGACAGTTACGACAACAGATCGACGTGCGGCAATTGGGTAGCTCCTTCGTCGTTCAGGTCTCAGCCAGCTCTGATGATCCCGTGATGGCGGCCGCCGTCACGAACACGCTGATGGAAGAGTATATTGGTTTTCTAACCGACAAGCGATTTCAAGCAGCCCAGCGGTTCACGAACTGGCTTGAAGTGCGCGTGGAAGAGCTTGCCGTCAAACTTGAGGAATCCGAACAGGCCGCCCTCGCCTTTCGGTCCGTTATGGAGTCCGATGCCGACAGCCGCGACCGTTTGAACCAGCAGATGCGCGAGTTGACCAGCAAGGTCGTGAACGCGCGGGCCGATTTGGCACAGGTGTCGGCAATGTCCAATCGCACGGCCACTATTGCCGAAACCGACGGGCCTTTGGCCGCCGCAGATGTCTTATCTTCCGATGAGATCATGCGCTACCGCAGCGAGCTGGGCGATCTGCGCCGCGAAGCGGCCAACGCCGCGATTAGTTTCGGCGAAAACTCTCTACAAACCAGATCCATCGAACGCGCCATCGGAAAAGTCGAGGAAGCGGTCTCTTTGGAAGTGAACCGTGCCATCGACGAGCTGCACAACCGGGCTGAAGTATCTGATGCCGTCGTCCAGTCATTGGAAGGGGCACTGTCAGAGCTTGAAAGTCTCGTGCTGGCACGGTCAGGCGATGAAATAAAGCTGAACCAGCTACAACGCATCGCCGACGCCAATAAGCGTGTCTACGAAGAGTTTCTGGGCCGTTTCAAAGAAACCAGTGAAATCCAAAATCTGCAATCTGCCGATGCCGAAGTCATCTCGTATGCCTCTCCTCCTTCGAGTGCTGCCTATCCGCGTAAAAAGTTGGGCGTCGTGCTGGCAGGCGCAGGCGGTCTGTTTGCCGGATTGGCGCTTGCGGTTCTGCTGGAACTGATGCCGCGCCGGATCGCGACCTCTAGTGACCTGTCGCAGGCAACCGGTCTTGCCATCTACGGCAGCGTGCCCCGCCCGGAGGGCCGCAACGATCCCGCGCAGATGCTACGCATACTTAACCGAAAGCCGACCGGTGCAATTGCCCAGTCTGCGCGTCGTTTGATGAATAATGTGGATATGCGCGCTGGCGACCACGCACGGTCTATTGTGATCGCTGGCGCGGGCCCCGGCACCGCAAAAAGCAGCATTGCTCTGATGCTCGGCTGGGCGGCGATGCAAAGCGGGCGCACCTGTATCGTGGTCGATACGGATCTACGCCAGGCACGTCTGTCGACCGCATTGCGCCTTATCGACAGGACAGGCCGGACCAATCGCGCGACACTGGTCGACGTCCTTTATCAGGTCGCGACGCTGGATCAGGCCGTTCAATCCCTGGAGCCGTCCGGGCTGCGTGTTTTGGCGTGTACCCCAACCGGCACTGAACCGTCCCTTCTGTTTAATACAGCGCGGGCAAAATCCATCGTCGAAGACCTGCTGAACCGATATGATATTGTCATATTCGACACGCCGCCGCTGACTGATACCTCTGATGCCTTCACCTTGCCGATGCTGTTCGATGTGGGCCTTTTTGTCGCCGAATCCGGCAAAACCCTATTCACCCAAGTCGAGACCGGGCTAGAGGTTCTAAGCGAGACTGATCTAGGCAACACTGGTGCCGTCCTGGCCAACACCCGCCGTGTGATTGGATCGTAAATGGGGTTCATCGCGCCCTGCGCTGTGAAGCAGGGGCTTTGCTGGCGTCTGCATCGCTCTTTAGGCTGCGGTCATAAAAGGCCAGAGCGTGTCACCTCCAAAAGCCCCGCTCTGCGCAATGTGTCCACTGGGTAAATCTGGCTCGCCATAAGGTCGAGCGAGAAGTCAGGCTCTAACGTCTTAAGAGCGCGCAAGGCCGCGGCAGAGGCGGCTTCGTGGCCTGCCCAAAACTCGAGCGCCGAGACGATCCGGTAGGCGGCCCGGAAGTTCGGCGCAAACCTGATAGCAAGCCGCGCTGCGTTTAGCGCTTCTGTCATCGCCCCGCGGTCAATCGCGACACAGGCGGTCCGTAACGCATGGATCGGGGGGGCCATATCTGCCAACCGGCTTGATTGAGCAGCCTGAGCGGCTTTTGTCGCAAGCGCAATATCACCAGCAAAGGACCACGCGACCGACAAGGCGTGTGCAACAAATGGATCATGCGAAGTCCCATGGCTTGCACGCAGCGCCAGATCAAGCGCCGACACATCGTCCTGTTGTAGCCCCGCAAACAGTGAAGAAACGGCCAATGTCAAAGCGCTGCTTGGGGCCATCACAAGGGCCTCGCGCGCCAACTCGGCCCCTTCGCGCAAAGCCTCGTCCGGGTCTGGTGCGATCCGCTCGAGGATCTGCGTATGCCGTAGGTAAGCCCGAAGCGCGAGCGTCTGCGCCACTGGAAACTGGGTGGATTGCGCCAGCAGCACACGTTCCGCCCTTTGCAGTGCTGCCGCGTCAAAGCTGAAGACATCGCGCATGGGAAAGATGATGGGGCCATCTGTCTGCGCAGGCTCTGACATGCTGTTCACCACAGCAAGGGTCAGCATCTCGGTGGCCTCACATAATTGCGCAGCGGGCAGGCTATTGGACGCATTCAGGGTCATTGACCAAATGCCCTCACCGGTCGCGCCGCGTTC
>JAGXIQ010000065.1 GCA_024635625.1 Loktanella sp.
GGTTTCGGGTCGTGGAATGTGTCTATAACCCTGACGCAGTCCGCCAGAATTGCAGATTCATCTTCGACCAACGCATCAGGTGGCAAACCGCCAGCACTTTCACCGATACTCATGGATCCACGGGTCGGATGAAACCGTAACCCGACCTGCCCCGCTGCTGCAATGGTATCGTCTAGTCGCGCGCCATTGGGGTAAAGATAAAGGTGATCAGATGTCAACGTACAGCCAGATAGTGCCAGCTCCACCAAACCGGTCTGCGCCGATACAAACATCTCTTCCGGACCGAACTTTGCCCAGATCGGATAGAGCGTCTTAAGCCAGCCGAACAGCAATGCGTCCTGACCGCCGGGTAC
The DNA here is from genome assembly GCA_024635625.1 of Loktanella sp. Lineage (GTDB taxonomy): Bacteria > Pseudomonadota > Alphaproteobacteria > Rhodobacterales > Rhodobacteraceae > Loktanella. Next base: position 354 of record JAGXIQ010000065.1, read on the forward strand.
GGCGCGGGTCAGCGATTGATATAAGTGCTGGTGGGTGTTGATCAGGCCCGGTGTGATAACACAGCCTTTGGCCGATATGGCCTGACCTGTCGTCGTCAGCCCCTGCCCGACACCCACAATGATGCCGTCGCGGATCAGGATATCAGCCTCGGTCAGTTCCGTCCCGGCGTCGTCCATCGTGACAATGACCTGAGCACCTTGGAGAAGGCTCTCAGTCATCGACAACATCTTGTAAAATTTGCAGGGCCACGGCGTGAATGTCGCGGTTCGCCGCAGCGATAATGCGGCCACCGTGATGCGCCGCGCCGCCTTGCCAGTTCGAAACGATTCCACCCGCCGCCTGCACGACGCAGATCGGCGCATGCACGTCGTAAGGTTGCAGTCCCGCCTCGATCACCAAGTCAACCTGACCGGTTGCCAACAATGCGTAGGCGTAACAATCCATGCCGTAACGTGTCAGTTGCATTTTGGCAGCCACAGCATGAAAGGCGCGTCCTTCCATCGGCGTCCCGACTTCTGGGAAGGTGGTCAATATAATAGCACTTCCCAAAGGGCGGCTAGGTCGTGTCTCAAGAGGATAGGTGCCGTGTGGCCCCACCACCTGTGCCTGACCGAAACCGCCGACAAACCGTTCACCAATAAATGGCTGGTCGATCAATCCGAACAATGGTCCCGTCGCATCAGCAACAGAGACCAGAACGCCCCATGTCGGCGTTCCGCACAGAAAACCGCGCGTGCCGTCGATCGGGTCGAGCACCCACGTCAAACCACTCGTGCCTGCGGTTGTGCCCATCTCTTCGCCGAGTATGCCATCGTTCGGGCGTTCTTTTGCCAAAACCGCACGCATCGCGGCTTCGGCAGCACGGTCCGCAGCAGTCACGGGGTCAAAATGCCCCTCGCCCTTATCGTCGGCCACAAGGCCTTTCGAGCGAAACAGGCGCAATGTCTCTGGCCGGGCTGCATCGGCTACGAGATGCGCCACGCGGATCAGATCGGATTTGAGGGTATCGTCCAAGTTCCTGTGTCCCGACATCAAGGTGTGGATCTTTTAAATCCTTATCGGGAGAAGGTTAGCTGAACCACGGACCGATGGAAACGGCCCGTGGGGCCGCATCCAGCTCCGTTCCGGGTTAGGCGGCCTCGCTCAATACGCGGGCCAGGTCGAACAGACGACGGCGCTGGTTTTCGGGGATCGAATAATAGGACCGCAGAAGCTCCAGCGCTTCTTTGTCGGTCAGGATATCGCTTGGCAGATCGCCAACTTGCGGCACAGTTGCCGTGTCAGCCTCTAGTCCGGCGAAGAAGAAAGAAACGGGAACGCCCAGTACGTGTGCGATGTCCCACAACCGGGACGCGCTGACGCGGTTCATGCCGGTTTCGTATTTCTGAATTTGCTGAAACTTGATGCCAACGGCTTCGGCCAACTGTTGCTGGGTTGTACCATTCATCCAGCGCCGATGGCGAATTCGCTTGCCCACGTGGACATCAACGTCATGCTTCATGTCTTCTCTCCCATACGGTTCGGACTTGGTCCGTTTCTTCTTTTGGCGTCTGCCGGGGCCAAAATGTGAACCCACGACTGTATCTGCGAAATGACTATGCGATGGCACATCAGACACGCAACGGTTGCACCAATTTAACTTACCTTAAGGACAGCCCAGCGTTTGACAACTTGACCAAAAGGCCAAAATTGACCCTACGTCATTGATATTCGACATTCTCTTAACATTCGCCCTACGGTTTTGTGGCATGGTGCTTCAACCAACTTCGAAAGGTCCTATCCCTCATGCGCGCATTTCAGGTTCACGATTTCGACAACGCGCCGCAACTGGCAGAGGTTCCCACCCCTGAACCAGCCGCTGGGGAAGTGGCGCTGCGCATTTCCGCCTGCGGAGTGAATTTTGCCGACATGCTTATGGCCAAAGGTAAGTATCAGGACACGCCGCCACCCCCATTTACTTTAGGGATGGAGGTGTGCGGCACCGTGATAGCACTTGGCGAGGGCGTCACGACACCGGCCATCGGCACTCGTGTGACCGTTTTTGGTGGTCGGGGCGGTATGGCCGAGGTCGGCGTTTTTCCCGCAGACCTATGTCGTGCAGTCCACGCTTCTATGCCCGATACAGTCGCAGCGGGCTTTCAAGTTGCCTACGGAACCTCGCATCTGGGTCTGACGCGTCGGGCGCGGCTTCAAAAGGGCGAAATGCTGTTGGTACTAGGTGCTGCAGGCGGTGTGGGCTTGACGGCAGTAGAGATCGGCAAAGTCATGGGTGCCACAGTCATTGCCGTCGCCCGTGGCGCAGACAAGCTAGAAGTTGCGCGCGCTGCTGGTGCTGACCACTTGATCGATTCCAACGCAGGCGACCTAAAGGCACAACTAAAGGCTCTTTGCGCAACCATCGGTGGTGTGGATGTGGTTTACGACCCCGTCGGCGGCGAGGCTTTCATGGCGTCGCTTTCGGTCTGCAACAGAGAAGCGCGGGTCGTCGTCATCGGCTTTGCCAGTGGCGACATTCCAAAGGTCCCGGCGAATATTTTGCTCGTCAAAAATATCGATGTCATCGGGTTCTACTGGGGCGGCTATCTGGCCTTCCAACCCGACGCGCTGACCGATAGCCTTGCAGAACTGATGCAATGGTATGCCGATGGCCTACTAAAACCTCACATCAGCGACGTGCTGCCACTGGACCGCGCGCAGGACGGCCTGGACCTGATCGCCAGTCGGAAATCCACTGGCAAGGTGGTTATCACCCCATAAAAGGTGCACGGCTGGCAACAGACTGTGTCAACCTGTCCCATTCGGTCCATGCCTCTTGATATGGCGGGGCTACACCCCGATATTAAAACCGAGCGTCGGTTTGCTGGCGCATGTTTTTCAACGGAGGTCTCGATGGCACAATACCAAACGATCCGGACCGCGGGCACCGTCCGTGGCGCGGCAATCGACGAGGGGCTGCGCGCCCACATGAACAAGGTCTACGGCATCATGTCAGTTGGCATGTTGATCACGGCCGCCGCCGCCTGGGCAATTTCCGGGCTGGCACTTTCGCCCGTGCCAACGGCTGCGCAGATTGGTGCCAATACCTATCTGACTGATTTTGGCGTAATGCTGTATACCAGCCCGCTGAAATGGGTCGTCATGTTCGCACCGCTGGCTATGGTCTTCACCATGGGCGCGATGATGAATAAGTTGTCGGTCGCAGGCGCACAGACGTTCTTCTACGCCTTTGCGGCTTTGATGGGTTTGTCTCTGTCGTGGATCTTTGCAGTCTACACTGGCTTCTCGATCATTCAGGTGTTCCTGATCACTGCGGTGTCTTTTGCTGGCCTGTCGCTTTACGGCTACACGACAAAGAAAGACATCAGCGGTTGGGGAAGCTTCCTGATCATGGGCGTAATTGGCCTGATCGTCGCTTCGATTGTGAACATCTTCCTTGGTTCGCCCATCGTACAATTGGCAATCTCTGCCATCGGCGTTCTGATCTTTGCGGGTCTGACGGCCTACGACACCCAGAAGATCAAGACCGACTACATCGCGCACGCCGCACAGGGCGACGCAGAGTGGCTGGGCAAGTCGGCTATCATGGGTGCACTGAACCTCTACCTCGACTTCATCAACATGTTCATGTTCATGCTGCAACTGTTCGGTAACCGCGACTAATCTGCAGACATATGAAATACGGAAAGGCCGGTCCCTGTGACCGGCCTTTTTTTTGTTTCACCTGACAGGCCGTCCTAATGTCTCACTTGTCGTTGAACGCACCCTTTAAAACGCAAAAGGCCCCGCAAAAGCGAGGCCTGTAACGTCGGAGGAAGTAGATCAATTACTTGATCTTGCCTTCCTTGTACTCGACGTGCTTGCGCACAACCGGGTCATATTTCTTGATGACCATCTTTTCGGTCATCGTGCGTGCGTTCTTCTTGGTCACGTAGAAGTGGCCCGTACCCGCGCTGGAGTTCAGGCGGATCTTGATGGTGGTTGGCTTCGCCATGTTTCTTCTCCTGTTCGCGGCGCGGAGTGCGTGCTGCGCATCATATCTCTTGAAGTCTGCCTTCTAAACGCAGCACCGCCCGAGTCAACCACAAAAGGCCAATAGTCTTTGAGATTGCGCCTTGTTGCTGCGTCACCGGACAGGTCGCTGGTCATAGCCAGCGGACTATATTTGTGCGGATGGCCTGTAAGCCGGATTCTGTCCCCCGCCTTGCGACGGATGGATGACCATTCATCTAAGGCCGCCGTTACCGACGACCCTCTAGCTGCCAACCCGGGCCTTTTGGGTCAGGCGTCCCTGCCGGGATATCCATTGCTGGATCACACCGGCGCAAGGCCCCTATTTGGCATTGCTCCCGGTGGGGCTTGCCGTGCCGCTTCTGTTGCCAGTCGCGCGGTGGGCTCTTACCCCACCGTTTCACCGTGACCTTGGCTTCTCCAAAAGGCGCACCATAGGTGCGACCAAGGCCGTCTCTTCTCTGTGGCGCTTTCCCTGGGGTTGCCCCCGCCGGGTGTTACCCGGCACCGTTGCCGTCATGGAGTCCGGACTTTCCTCGGACATTGCTGCCCGCGACCGTCCAGCCATCCGCACGACAAATCGCCTAAGCGGTGACGGTGCCATCGTCAACGGGAAAGCGATGGGCCAGATCAGCGATCAGCGCCATGTCAGCGGCGCACAGCGGCCCCGTGGCACGGGGGCGAAAGCGCAGGCGAAAGGCGGACAGCAGCACGTCATCCGGCGCATCAGCGGTATAGCCAAAGCGCTGTATCAGGGGGCGGAAGTCTGTTGTACCCGGAATTTCGCCATGCGGCGCAGGCCAGATCGACAGGCCCAGCCTAACCAGCCGCTGCCAGTCGAACCGCGCGCCGGGATCAATCTTGCGCCCCGGTGCCATGTCGGAATGGCCGATGATCCGCGCGGGCCGGATCGCCCAGCGATCAGTGATGCCCTGAAGCAGATCGCAAAGCGCATCCATCTGCGCGGCGGCAAAGGGGCAGTTGCCGGGGTTTGCCAGCTCGATCCCGATGGAACGGCTATTTACATCCGTCACCGCGCCCCAGCGCCCTGCCCCGGCATGCCAAGCGCGCATGTCCTCGGGCACAAGGCGGTGCACCGCACCATCCTGTGCGATCAGGTAATGCGCCGAAA
>JAGXIQ010000066.1 GCA_024635625.1 Loktanella sp.
GATGTGTATAAGAGACAGATCCAGGCCCTTCTGGAAACGGATGCGGATTTCAACGTCGTTGCAACCGGTGGCACTGCGGATGAGGCGGTCAAACTGGCCCGGACCCACAAGCCCTCGGTGATAGTGATGGACATGAACATGCCAGGAAACGTAATAAAGGCCTTCACTGACATCTCGCAAATGAACGAAGGGAAAACCCGCCTGCTGACCTTCACGGCCGTGGCGGGCGTCGACTATGCCATCGCTGCTCTGGAGGCAGGGGCGGCAGGCTATATACTCAAGGGCAGCACGATCGGCGAGCTTAAGCAGGCTATCCGCGCCGTGCATGACGGCGAGACCTTCATTTCACCGGCCTTCGCAAACAAGGTGTTGACCGGTCTGCGGACAGAAAAGCTGCGCCGTAGCGCTCGCGAGAATTGCCAGTTCAGCGTGCGCGAGGGACAGGTACTGCGGTTGTTGATGACCGGCCTGACAAACCGCGAAATCGGGGAAGCGCTGGCCATCAGCGACAAGACGGTCAAGCATTACATGTCGATCATCATGCAGAAGATGAACGTCCGCAGCCGCATCGAGGTCGTCATTGAGGCACAGACGCTCGGGCTGGCAGGTCAGCGCGATCCGAACCTCAAGATGAACTGATCGCCACCTCGCACCGGATTCGGCGCAGGTTTCCCGGCTCACGCGGGTACGACCCGCAGCGTCAGATCCATGCCGCCCTCCGCATTCGGCAGCAGTGTGATCGTGCCGTCAAATACCCGCAGACGGTTCCGGATCCCCTGAAGCCCTAACCCGCGGTGGGACGTGATCGGCGCTTTAAGGGGGCCCGCACCGCTGCCCCCGTCGCTGACCGTCAGGACGATCTCTTGGCCCTTCAGCCGGCCGGTGACATGTTCCGTCGCGCTGCCTGCGTGTCGAAAGGCGTTGGTCAACCCCTCTTGGACGAAGCGGAACAGACAGACGGCCAATTCCGGGTCGACAGTACGGGGCAATCCGGACAGATCGCATATCACGCGATGCCCCGTCAGGGTTTCGTGGCGCGCGATGGCCAGCGCGATGCTGCCAGCCAGAGAGTCCGCTTTCATCTCGGGTAGGATCAACCCGTCGGAAATCGCGCGCAGTTCGGTCATTACAGAAGAGATCAGGGATTTGCGGTCCATGCCCGCACTCTTGATTGTCTGCGATTGGTCCAGATCGTTGGACAGCATCAGCAGACTCAAAACCTGAACCGGCCCGTCGTGGATCTCTGCGCCCAGCTGGTTCAGCAGGGCTTCGTTCGACTGGCTGGCCAGGACGCGGGCCCTGTCGGCGGATTGCCGCAGCCGATTATTCTGCAGGACAAGGTGACTGGCATCCGCCAGTTGTTGAAGCAGACGCGCGCGTTGCAGCAAGTTCAGCACCACCAGAAAGCACAGCGCAAGGCTGGCCAGCGCACTGGCGATCAGCACCGACTGTGCGGCGTCCCGCCGGGTGATCAGCATCTGCGAGATGTCCATCAGCGTCTCGCCCACGGCGATCAGCTCGCCGGTATCGGCGGTGCGGATCGGCGCATAAAGCTCCAGATATGGCAGCGGGACGGTGTCGTGGCGGTCGAAGGCGTCCATGTCCGTGACCTCGACATGAGAGCTGCCGCCTTGCAGCGCCAGTTGAAAATCGTCTTGCAGGAACATGTTCTCGGTGATGATCCCGACGGAACTGTAGATTGCATTCCCCTCCAGATCCCAGATGACCGCGCCAAGAATGGGACTCACATCCGCGATACGTTCGAAGTCCCGATTCATTTCCTGCGCCTCGGTGTCGCTTATCGTGCCGTTGCGCAGGGCGCGCCGCGTGTGGGGGGCCAGAAACCCCTCGGTCAGCAATTCGCCCGCGGCCTGGGCATCCAATAACTGGGCATGGCGAAATTCGTGCATCACGTAGAACGCCATCGCCGTGGGCATGCCGTTGCTCAACCCGATGCCAAGAATCAGTGCCGGGACACTGCGGCGCAGAGGCAAGCGAAGATCAAAATTCAGACCTAGGGGTCTGAGTGTCTGCAGCAGCGTCATCGTATGCGTCCTGCCTATAGGACCATCGGCCACACGGTCTGGCGTGCGCCGCATGATCGCTGAAACGTCTTTGTTTCCGTGATCTGCGAAGTGCCGTTAGCCTATGACGCGATCACAAACCGGTCAAGCTCCGCCCGTCGTGCGGCCTGCGATCTTCGGACCAAGGTCCTAGTCCGGACAGGTCAGAAAGTGGCAACCAATCGCTGCCCTTCCCGTCCTGCCCAGCCGCTCCCCCTGCCGTAATTTGATTTCTGTACTGGAAGGACATTTCGCTGCTAATCGCATCCGACGCGAACAGACGAGCGTCCTTTCCAATCCAATCCCTAGCGGCCGACATGGCCGCGCACAAGCTCAGGGGACTAGACATGGCCGCCACTGGTTTCAACGTGAACCGGGACGACGTCGGGTACATCCTGCGTAACATTGTGATCGCCGAGGCGCATTCCGGTGGCATGACCCTGACGGCGGCCATTCAGGCGGCCTACGGCGTCGACGCCAACGATGCCAACCTGCTGCCCGCCGGCCTGCGAACCGTCAGCGGGGTCTACAACAACCTCTTTCCAGGCAACGAGACGCTCGGTGCCGCCGACACGCCGTTTCCGCGGATCACCGATCCCGCCTTCGTGACCGATGCGGAAGGGTCCATCGACTTTGACGGACCCACCGGCGCACTTGCGGTCTCGCACGGCGAATATTCCCAGCCCGGCAACGTCATCGACAGCGCTCTGCGCCTCATTTCGAACCTGATCGTCAACCAGACAATAGACAACCCGGCCGCCGTGGCGGCGTGGTTCACCAACCCGCTGGCGCTGGATGCCTTCAACGAACGTCGTGGCGCGGATGCAATCCCGGTTCGGCCAGGTCAGCTGACAGGCGATCTCCTGGAAGTCGAGATCGACAACATCGACGTCGCCAACATTCCGAACCAGTCGCCGGATATCGGCCTGTCGCCGGGCTTCAACTCGTGGATGACGTTCTTCGGCCAGCTCTTCGATCAAGGCCTTGACCTGGTGACCAAGGCCGACAATGGCACGGTCTACATTTCGCTGAACCCCGACGACCAGCTGATCACCCATGGTCCGGACGGCATCCCGGGCACCGGCGACGAGGTGCCCCCGCAACTGCAGTTCATGGCCGTGACCCGTGCCAAGGGCAACGCGAACGGCAACCTGGAGAACACCACGACGCCCTTCATCGACCAGAATCAGACTATGCCTCGCACCCGTCGCACCATATGTTTTGGCGGGAATACGTCATGGGGGACGCCATTGATGGTATGGGTTTGCGTTCGTTGGCGACAGGTCACCTGCTGGACGGCCAGCAGCCCGGTACGATCGCCACGTGGGCCGACATCAAGGCGCAATCCCTGACAAAGCTGGGCATCCAACTCAACGACTTTGACGTGCACAATGCGCCGCTGCTGGTCACCGACGAATACGGCGAATTCGTGCGCGGCCCGAACGGCTTTCCGCTGATGGTGATGGCACCTGACGCGACCCATCCGCTGACCTGGACGCAGGAAGGGAACCCCGACGCACCGATCACGACCGCCCGTGCGGTTCTCACCTGTCACCAGTTCCTGATCGACATCGCGCACCACGCAGGTCCTGGCATCGTCGATCACTACCACAACCCCGGCACCCCGACCATCACGCAGATCGCCGATTTCGACAGGATCGACGCCAACCGCGATGGCCGCGGGAACGAGAACATCGCGCTGACGGCGGCCCACTCGGTGTTTCATGCCAGGCACAACCGGCTAGTTGAGGAAAACAATCTGACCATTCTGGAAACCGCGGCCGGTGGAGCCGTGACTTTCCTAAACGAGTGGCTGCTGGCCTAGCGGCTTTGGGCTTTAAATTAGCTATTATCGACACCGACCCCCAAGGCAGCCTTGGGCGATGGTTTATGACCCGACAGACCAGAGATCACCGCGCCCGAACTTGATATTCAGCAATATTGTCGCTATATACCGTCACAACGACCGTATGGAGTAATATTATGCTTATCACGAACTTTGCAGAAGGCGGACAGTTTGAGCCGCAAAAGATCGCAGCTGCGCTGCGTACCTCTGCGGAGGAGATCGCATTGACGGTTGGTCTTGGTAAAGATGCCATGCAGCGGCGGACCCGTATCAGCTCGGACAAGACACAGCGCCGTTTGCGGGAACTGGTCGAGGTCCTCAATAAGGTAGAGCCACGGTTCGGGTCGGAGCTGATGGCGTATGCTTGGTATCGCTCAGAACCTTTACCTGGGTTTGACGGCCGGAGCGCGATGCAGCTCGTGCAGGACGGAAAGGCGCAGCAGGTCCTCGAATACATAGACGCGGTCGACGCAGGCATCTTCGCATGATGCATCTCAGAGCTGGGCGTTATACAGGTCCGCTCTACCGCGCACTGAACCCCGTCTATGCGCGTGAGCCTCTCTCTGGACGTGGTGCCGAACTCTATGGAGGACGCTTTAACGCGAAGGACACGCCTGCCCTCTACACAGCTCTCGATCCAACCACAGCGTTGCGCGAAGCCAATCAGGTCGGAAGCCTGCAACCCACGATCTTGGTGTCCTACGCTGCTGATCTCGGCCCAATTTTTGACACCCGCGACGCAGATGCAGTTTCGCAATACGGCATAACAAAAGTAGGGCTCGCAGACCCAGGATGGCGCATGAAGATGCTACAAGGGCAAACTGTTCCCACACAGGATTTTGCAGCTAGTCTTATCACGAACGGCTTTGCGGGCCTTCTAATACGAAGTTATACAAATTGCGCGTCAGAGAACAATTTCAACGTCGTTCTTTGGCAGTGGAAAAGCGATAGTTGTAAACTTGAAGTTATAGATGACGAAGGCCGATTGTCCCGATTGTAAGTAATCAGCAGCCTCAAACGTGAAGCGACATAAAATTTCAGTCGCCACTGACAACCTAACCTACCCAGCGAATTTGTGCCTAGTGACTGTCCACTACGGCATAGAGGTGGTTCGGTTTGTCTGAACAGGTTCCGCGCGGTCCTTAAGTGGTTTTCCGCCTTGGTTACGCCGCTACCACGTCCGGCATTGGCTGATTGAAGTAGGCCTGGTCCGCGCATCGCCATACCGGCCCGCGGTCACATCAACGCAGCACACAGAGGCCTGATACATGACCGCACCCGATCACACGCTCGCGCCGTTCAAAAACCACTTGCACCAATGGGGGCATCCATACATGCACAAATCAACTGACGGACGGGGCTCCCCTTTCCCCAGACGGATTTATCCCACGGCTTTTGTGACAGGAATGCCAAGGGCGGTGTAACCGTTCAGGACCGCGATGCGCACCTGAACTTCCGCGACCTGTCGGTCAAAGTCCCGTGCCATCAGCCGCTGGCCCAGCAGTTTCACACAATGCATCTTTGTCTAGACGCGGCTTCTGCGGTGGTATCCGCTCCAGTTCCGCCAGAGCGCCCGGCCCAGATACTTCGATGCGCGCAACGCATCGTTCCTGGCGACGGCACCGGCGGTAGTTGGCTTCCATGGCTGAGCATTTCTGCGTGGCGGAATGACTGCGGCCGCACCGCGGTCAGCGATGGCGTTGTGGCATCTGCGCGTGTCGTATGCGCCATCCGCAGTCACGCTGCCGATCTGCTGATCGCGCGGGATTTGGTTGAGTAGATGAGGCAACATCGGTGCATCCCCGGTATTGCTACCCGTGATCTCGACCGCTCTGACTTCCAATGTCTGCTCGTCGATACCGATATGGATCTTACGCCAGACGCGTCGTTTCGGGCCACCATGCTTACGTGCGTTCCATTCGCCTTCACCCTCAACCTTGATCCTTGTGCTGTCCACTGCCCGGCAGTGGTTTGCTCGCAAATCATGAGAGGGATAAGCAGGTGCAGCGGGCCCTTCGCGCCGCGATACGGAATGTTCACCGCAAGCGTCCTCTGACGGCGGCAGATGGTGCTGAAGTCAGGCACTTCCCAATCGAGACCCGTCAGCCGAAGCAGGCCTTCTATAAAGC
>JAGXIQ010000007.1 GCA_024635625.1 Loktanella sp.
GGGGCCGTTGCGACGGACCCGATTGCGGATGTGTCCGCCATGATCAGCGGCAACGATCCGCTGGTGGATTTCCTGCGCAACGATGGCGCGAACCTGAACGCAGCCACGCCGCTGTGGTTCTATTGTCTGGCAGAAGCCGAAGGGACGCCGGGCGACCGGATGGGGCCGCTGGGCAGTTGGATCGTCGCCAGCACGTTTATCGGCGTTTTGCTCGATGACCCTGAATCGGCGTTGTCCCGCGACTTTTCACCTTCACAAAGTCCGCTTCGCATGCCCGACGGCAGCCCCGTCGACAGCATCGAAAAGTGGATGAAATTCGCAATCGTCATGGAGTGACGATGACAGCGCCTGACCTGCCACCCTCCCTGTGCGGGTCGGGCGCACCACTCCCTTGCGCGCGGCAATCAAGAGGCTCTCAACATGCAATATTCAGACACGGAAATCGAAACCTATCTGCGGAGCGGCGAAAAAGAGCCCGAGTTGCGCCGCGAGTTTGGGGATGCCTTGTACGAGGATCTGTCCCAGCTCGCGAATGCGATTGGCCGCCAGCCACCCGCGCTGGAACGCGCACGGCGCAAGGTGTTCATTCTGCCCGGAATTATGGGATCGCGGCTGAGTGTTGTCAGCAACGGCTTGCAGGATCTGATCTGGATCGATCCCTTCGATATCCTTGGCGGCGGTCTGCGAAAGCTGTGGCCTGCCACGGCGGACACGGTGATCGCCGCAACAGGCACCGTTTTCGCGCCCTATCTGCGCATGCGGTTGCGGTTGACCCTTGCGGGCTATGACGCGTCGTTCCTGCCTTACGACTGGCGGCTATCGCCTGCCGACACCGGCAACGCGCTGCTGGGGCAGATGCAGGCAAGAGGATACAGTGATGTCGTGCTTTTGGGGCACTCTATGGGCGGGCTGGTGGCCCGCGCCATGACCGCGGGCGATCCGGGCGGATCAGTCGTGTCGCAGGTCATCACCTTCGGCACACCGAACCACGGCTCTTACGCGCCGCTCGAGATTATGGCGCTGTCGCACGGGACTTTGCGCGCCATCGCTGGGGTCGATTTGGGCAACACCGCGCGCGACATCGCAAGCGATGTGTTGCGCCATATGCCCGGTCTGCTGGAAATGCTGCCTGATCATGCAAAGCGCCCTGACGCGGACTATTTTGCGCCTGCAACCTGGCCCAGCGGCACCGTTAGGCCGCTTAAGGCGGCGCTGACGGCGGCGCGGGCAGGGGCGGGCGGTCTGCAACGCCCTGATGACCGCTTTACCCAGATCGTCGGCTGGTCAGAAGACACCGTGGTGGGCGCGCGGGGCGGCGCCGATGGCTTTGTCTTTGAAATGAAGCGTGACGGTGACGGCACCGTGCCGCGTGATCTGGCCGAAACGGACGGTATCACGCGCTACTACACGCGGGGCACCCACGGCAGTTTGTGCAACCGCGGCGATGTCATCGCTGCGACGATTGATCTGATCGGCACGGGTCAGACGGCGCACCTGCCGCAGACCCGTCCTTTGGTGACAACCGAAAGCCTTGCGGGAGTCGAGATCAGCGCTGAAAGCCTTGCCGCGCAAAGGTTCGGCGATGTGCCGCAGCCGCCGGTGCGCGAGACGGATTTTGCAGGCTCTTTCCTGTCGTCCGATTGGGCGCCGGACGATGACGCGCCGCCGCGCACCGCCGTGATCGGCACCGCACCCGCAACGGGTCCGTCATACAACTATCCGGTCAGCGTGATTAAGGCCGCACGGACCCGTTGGGACGGATCGAAAGAAGAGCGCGACAACGTCGTGGCCAAAATGGCAAGCGCCAAACCGCTTGAAACGGAAAGCGCGCCGCGCCTGAAAGCCTATACCGAGCGACTGCTGACCCAAGTTAAGGCCTCACAGCGCAGTCCCGATCCCGGCATCGTGGCCGACCTTGAAACTGCGGTGCGGACGACCGGACAGGTCAGTTCCCAAAGCGACGCGCTGCCAGCGGCAGAGAGGGCGTTTTTAGAACGGATCATCGGAGAGGCCGAGGAATTCCTAAGCGTGATGTTCGTTAAACGCGCAGTCGTCGCCGCGGCATCTGTCGGGCGGATCGTCACGCGGGACACCCATCGCGGCTTTGGCACCGGGTTCCTGATTGCGCCGGGTATCCTGATGACGAACCAGCACGTCTTGCGATCCGCGCAAGAGGCGCGTGCGGCGTCCGTCCAGTTCATGTTCGAGCTGGAAGTTGACAGCCGCGAAGCGCCGGGTCACGTCTTCGAGCTTGAACCGGACCGTCTGTTCTATGCCAGCGCGGACCTTGATATGGCCATCGTCGCCGTTGCGCCTGTCGCGCTGGATGGCGCATTGCTGAGCGATTGCGGACAATTGCCGCTGATTGGTGCAGAGGGCAAAATCCGAAAGGGGCAGCCCGTCAATATCGTCCAGCATCCCCTAGGGGGGCGCAAACAGGTCGTTTTCCGCGAAAGCCTTCTTAGCGCGTTGCCGCAGGATGACGATCACGTCGCCCATTATACCGGCGATACGCAACCCGGTTCTTCGGGTTCGCCGGTGTTCAGCGATCGTTGGGAGGTGATTGCGCTGCACCACTCTGGCGTGCCTGCGGTGAATGGTAACGGCCAGATCGTCACCTTGGACGAAACCGTGTGGAATGAAGAGACCGACCCTGACGGCCGCACGATCAAGTGGGTCGCCAACGAAGGCATTCGCATTTCGCGTATCATCCGGCACCTCACGGCGTTGCCCGCACAGTTGGAAGCGCGGGGCGAGCCGGGCGCGGACCTTGTGCGCGACATTTTGCGAATTTCGGAAGAGGCCAACAATAACGGGGCCTTTATCCATAAACCGCCTAAAACGTGTCCCGACTGCGAGGCCCGCCGCAATGGGGCAAGACCCAGTATCCCGGTGCGCGCCCCGGAAGGTGCACGCCTATCCCCGCCGGTCGTCAACGGGACGACTGTCATCCCCCTTCAACTGACGATCGGGATTGCATTGGCCCCAACGGTCGACAGACCGGTATAAGATAAAGATGTGCTGCAGGTTAACGCTCCAGCTGCCCAAGTCAGCGCTTTTGATCAAACTCGACATCGGGGCCAGCCTAGATAGGCTGACCCCGATCCACCAAAGGCTTGGATTGAATGCCGCGCGCAGGTCTTGCGGTCATGGTGCGATTGCGACCTTGAAACTGACCGAGCCTGTCTCGCCCGGGGCAAAGGGCCCCGTGCAGTCCCAGCGCAAGGCACCGACATAGCCCGCGTTGTTCACCGCAGGCGCGGCAAGTGTACAGCTTAGCGACAGTCCCAGCAGCAGCGGCGACGGCACGGCTTCGGCCAGTTGGGTATAGGCTGGGGTATGGTCGTGGATCACCACATTCATGGCCATTTCCTGACTAGGGTTGGTGACGTAGATGCGGTATTCCAGCACATCGCCGACCCACCCCTTGTTGGACTGGTCTTCTGGTGTGCCTTCGGTTTCGTTGCGCACGGTCTTGGTCAGCACAAGGTAGCCATTTCCCGCTGTGCTGGTCAGTCGGTCGGTATTCACGTCCGTTTCCCGCACCGCGATCCCGGTATAGATCGTTTCCGCCGACACATCGAAAGCATAAGCCGCGTTGTCGCCAAGGCTGGAGCTTGCCGCCACCCGCGCGATCACACAAAGCTGGGTACCCACCGTCACCAGTTGCGGCCCGCTCAGCGCGGCGTCCGGTGTGCCATCGCAGTTCGTGTCGATGAACAATGTCGCGGCAAAGGCATCTGCAGATTGGGACGTGACATTCGTTAAGGCAAAGCTGACCGTTCCGGTGCTGCCGGCTAAGTATTCATGGCGCAGCGTCACAACTTGGCCCGCACCAATGGCGGCCTCCTGAGACTTGGTCAACCTGGCTTCACGGATCAGACCGACGTCTAGACCAGCGTAATCCGTCGCCGCCGCAGGCGTGAATGTGAACTGACCGTCCGACGGATCGGTATTGACGCGCGCGGGCAGCGCCTGCGCCGTTTCCGATACAGTGATCAGCCCGCCTGTGGCCGTCACGACGACCGTCACCGCCCCAGTGTACCCCTGCGGCAGTGCAAGGCTCCACTGACCGGCCGCATCAAGCGCGGGTGCGGAAAGGAAGACGCCGCTGGCGTCAAGAAGCGTTACCACAGCTTTGTCTGTGCCGATCTCGGTGCCGGACAGAACATTGTCATGCGCCGCGGCGCCGCCAGCGCCATTGTCCAAAAATACCCGCCCCGACAGCACCTGTCCCGAGGGCGAAAGCGCGATCGTCACTGTGGCCTCGTCGTCATCGGCAATGCCGTCGCTTAGATCGTCTGTGGCGGCACCGACGTCTGGATCACTATCGGGGTCTGCCAGCGCACTGGCGATCACCTCGGCCGTGTTGGTGTGCACGCCGGTGGCCAGCATCGTGACACGGATGGTCAGGACCTGCGATGCGCCCGGTGCAAGCGATCCCACCACCCAAAGCCCGGTGCCCGGATCGTAGGTGGTGCCACTGGATGCCGCGTCGTCCTGCACATAGGCAAAGCCGGACAATAGCTTGTCCTGCACGACAACGCCCGTCGTCGCGGCGGGACCATCGTTGGTGATCGTGATGACAAAGTCCACCGCCGCGCCTGCCAAGGCTGCGGTGATCGGGCTGGCATCGACAGCGGACCGCGCCTGCTTGGTGACGGAAAGGTCAGCCTGTCCGGGGATAAAGCCAAAGTTTTGGCCTGTGGTGGTCGCTCCGACGGCGACGGCGACCGATATCAGCGGGGCGGCGGTGCTGACGACCAGCCCCGCAGGAATGGCCGGATCAGCGCTGTCCAACGCAATCCGGTATGTGCCAGCCGGCAAGGGACCAAAGCCATAGGTGCCATCGGCAAGCGTTCCTGTCGTGCCAACAAGCGTATCATCGGCAAAATTCGATGGTGAGCCATTGTCATTGTACAGCGTGACAATGATGCCTGCGGGAAGCGTCGGCTCTGCCCCGTTATAAGCGCCGGACCCGTCCAGATCTTCGTAAAGAAGGCCCGAAATCGCGCCACCGCGCTGAACAACGACGGTGATATTTGCCGATTTGCAATTGGCCGTATTTGCCGTCTCGCAGATTTGGTAGGTGATCGTATATGTCCCCTCAGGGGTCCCCGCTGGTACAATCACCTGGCCTTCGGACGCGCCCGACGTTGCAAGATACGGGACCAAAGCGCCCGGCGCCGCAGGTGTCGCCGCAGTGACAACCGCGGTGTCGATCAGCGCAGGATCGATTGGGTTGTTATTAAACGTGTCGTTGGCAAAGGCATTGCCTGCGGTCCCGCCGATACTGCCTTCGATTGGGTTTGCGCTGAAATCGTCGTCCGCCGCGTCAATTTGGGTCACTGTACAGCTGACAGCCTTCAGCATGAAGTCGTCCCAAAGCACGATATCCGCATAAGGCTGCTGATCGTCCTTGCCCGACGCCGTGTCATCAAATGGATAAACGCGGACATAATACGTTGTTGAAGGGGCCAGGGTCACAACTGTTCCCGACGCATCGTAATGCCCGAAATTGTAGATCGCGGTTCCAAAATCCGCGACGAAGACACCCGCGGCGGCACCCGGCATGTCACCATTGCTCATCTGCGTGTCTGCCAGCAAAGTTTGCGGACTTGCAAAGGCAGGGTCATCGTCAACCTGAATTGCGAATTTATAGACGCCTGACGCTTGGTTGTGCCACGGCTGGGTCGCCGAATATCCCGCGACGCCGATACCATACAGCTCGACCGTGTTCGTATAGGCCTGCGTGGTAAAGTTATAGGCAACATAAGAGGATGCGCTGAAGCTGGCGGGCACTGAATTGCGATCGATGTTTAGGTCGTTCAGGTTATTCACAGCGGTCAATCCCGATACCGACTGCGATCCAATGGCTGAAAACAGGTCCGTGCGGTCAATTGATCCGTTAATGTTGCCGTTATTGTCCCAGCGCATGCCGATGTCGGCAAACGCATTGCCGGTAGGGGTTGTAACATTGCAGGCGCTGGCCGACAGGCCGGGACCCGATGGAAACGCGGGTGACGGCGGCGGGACCACTTCAACAACAGCACTGACATCGTCAATCGCCAGATCATTGCCGCAGCCGCCAGGTGCGTTATTGATGATCCGGGTCGTGAAGTTGGTCTGACCGTCCGGGATCAAGATCGTGCCGCTATTCAGCTTCCAGATATCAACATTGCTATTTTCAATTGCAATGTCACCCGAATCCACAGCGCCCAAAACAGTTCCGCTGCTATCTAGAACCTGAAACGTGACATTCGGCAAAATGTAGCCGCCTGGGGTGGTGCCGCAATAATCTGCGGTGCCAACAGTGTTGATATTTGCCAGATAAGCCGAGATCGTGATTGTACGATTGTTGCCAATCAAAGGCGCGGTCACACTTCGCGAATACATCACGTCGGGCTGCAGTTCGGCGTTGATGACCATCATTCGACCATCTGTGTTACCCGTATGGTCAGGCATTGAACGGAATGCCCCGGGGAACGCCACCGAGGGATCGTTCGCAATCGTGTACTCACCATCATCCACGACATTTGGATCACCACCAATGTAGCGGTCGCAGATCCCCGTTAGATTTTCATAGCACAGCGTTGTGATCCCGGCCGCCAGTTCAGGCCCCGGATTTATGGCCCCAGCGCCGAAATCTTCGGTCAGGATAACGGTTTGCGCCGATACACCATGCGCAGTGCTGCACAGCAAAAGCACCTGCAGGATAATCAGGACCCTCTTGGTCGCCGCCTTCCTCATTTTGTGAAAAAAGGAATTAAACCTCAAAAGGCGGTTCTTTGACCCGGCATCGCGCAGCGCCACATCGGCCAGCTGGTCCTTGGTCATAACGTCAAGAGCCGCGGTGGGCACCAATCCTGCATAATCTGTATGGATCGCACCGACCCCTTGCACCAAGATTTCGCGGGATCGCGCGCCAAGACGCGGGTCTTGGAGACTACGGCGGTAGCGAAGCATGGCAAATCTCTTTCGGTACAGCGCTGCCCAGTTGTAGGCAGATTGGCGCTCTTTATGATCGCCGATTGGCATGCGTTTCTGCAGGCTGGCAAACGGCTGGTGACTGATGCAGAAGGTCAGGCCGGTTATCCATTCGGATAGCAAAGCAGATTTAAGTCCAGACATCGAAGTCAGAATTGGATGCCCGCACGTGGCGATCAAGAAACGCAATACGCGCCGCTAGAGCGTCACCGACATCGCAGCGGAAGCTGTCTTTGCCAGTCTGCAAGATGTGGCAGCGCTGGTGGACGGGGCACGTGGGTCAATTCGCAACAGATACTGTGCCGGGCCCTGAAAAGGTTTCGCATGAAAATCAACAGCGCGAATACAAAACGCAACTCTGGCTGGAAAACACAGCAAAAGGGCTGCGTTAAGCGACCCATGCAAACCAATAGAAAAGGGATGGTCGGTGCAGAGACAGTCCGTCTGTATAATTACTGTAATATACTGGAAAGTATAAATAATGTCTGATCACTGTTGATATCGCACCGCGTATCAAACCACATGCTACCTCCCAAAACCTTTTCGACGCGCGAGGATGGGGGGCATGCTATTTTGACTGCGTTCGTGACCTCGCCGGCTTCATAACCTGAAGGTCGTAGGTTCAAATCCTACTTCCGCAACCAGCAACGTCGAACAAGCCACCCTCGGGTGGCTTTCGGCATTTGTACGTAAGGGTCGGAAGCACGCGGTCAGACCGCTTTTCTTTGGGTGAAAACTGGCTGGAGCAATATCTACAAGACTGACATGGGCGGGACATGCGGCGCGTCCGCATCCCCGCCCGATATCAGCCGCATTCTTGACTTGCGGTTGATAGGTCCACCCTAGATCGTGATAGGCCGGCCTTCTGCCAAGGATAGCGTAGCGGCATCGGCCATGAGCTGCGCCTGCAGCCCGTCGGTGATCGTCGAGGACAGGGGAGTGCCAGCCGTGACCGCCGCAACGAAATGCGCCATTTCGGCCAGATAGGCGCGCTCATAGCGTTCAAGGAAAAAGTTCATCGTCGGCGCGCGGCGGAACCCTGCTGCATTGCCGACTTCGACCGTGTCTTCCAGAACGTTTTGCGCGCGTAGCAAACCTGCCGCGCCATGCACCTCGATCCGCTGGTCATAGCCGTAACTCGCGCGGCGCGAGTTCGAAATCTGGCAGATCTTGCCGCTAGCCGTGGTGAGGATGACGGCGGCAGTATCGACGTCGCCAGCGGCGCCGATTTCTGGATCGATCAAGGCCGATCCGGTGGCAAAGACCTGTACCGGGTCTTCGCCCATCAAGAACCGCGCCATGTCGAAGTCATGGATCATCATGTCGCGAAAGATGCCGCCTGAGGTCTTGATATAGCTGATGGGCGGCGGGGCAGGGTCGCGGGACAGGATCGTGACGAGCTCGACATTGCCGATCTCTCCGGCCTGAATGCGGGCGTGGACGGAAGCAAAATTTGGATCGAAGCGGCGGTTGAAGGCGGTCATGAAGGCAACGGCATATGCCTCAACCACCTTGATGCAATCGCGGATACGGTCCGCTGACATATCCACCGGCTTTTCGCAAAAAATCGCTTTGCGCGCCTTGGCAGCGGCATGGATCAGATCGTAATGCGTGTCCGTCGGGGTGCAGATGATGATCGCGTCGATATCGTCGCTTTCGATGATCGCGTCGCTGCTGCGAACCTGCGCGCCAGTCTGCGTGGCAAGGTCCAGCGCGTTTTGTGCGAAGGCGTCCGATACGGCGACCAATGCCGCATCCGGCAGCCGCATGATAGAGGCAGCATGGACCCGTCCGATCCGTCCGCAGCCTAGAACTCCAATCCGTAGCATTATTCTGACTTTCCTGTGGGTTTGAATACGCGCAAGACCTGACGGGTGGCAGCGACAAGTGGCGCGTGGGTGTCTTTCATAATCGTGACGCGGTCGAAGCGGTCCGGGTCTGCATTGACGGCATCGCGAAGCGCCTGCCCGAAAGCCATGCGCAATTCGGTGCCAATGTTGAATTTGCAGATCCGTGATCCGGTGGCCAAGGCGCGGCGCTGCGCCAATGGCACGCCCGATCCGCCGTGGATGACCAAAGGCACTGTGGTTGCCGCCTCGATCGCGCGAATGCGGTCCAGATCAAGACCGCCTTCCTTGTCCTGCTGCAAATGCACGTTCCCGACCGAAATCGCCATGGCATCAACGTTTGTCTCGCGGGCAAATTGCGCCGCTTCAGCGGGATCGGTACCAAGAGAGCCCTCGCCGCTGGCGTAGCCGACAAAGCCGATCTCTCCTTCGCAGGAAATGCCTGCCGCATGGGCCATGTCGGCGACTGCGGCAGTCTCTGCAATGTTCTGCGCCAGCGGTTTGCGAGAGCCGTCAAACATCAGCGAGGTAAAGCCGCTATCGAGCGCGATGCGGCAGTCTTCCATCGTGTAGCCGTGGTCCAGATGGGCCACGACGGGCACGCTGGCTTGCTCGGCCAGATAGCGGAACATCTTGCCCAAGACGGGCAGGGGCGTATGGGCGCGGCAGGACGGGCCAGCCTGCAGGATAACAGGGCAGCCTTCGGCCTCTGCCGCCGCGACATAGGCGACCATGTCTTCCCAGCCCAGGGTGACCAGCCCCGCGACTGCATAGTGGCCTTTCAAGGCGGGTTGCAGGACATCTGCCAGCGTTGCGAGGGTCATTTGAACTTGGCCACCATGTCTTTGATCCCGGGGATTGTTTCGATCTGATAGGCATGGGTCGGCTGGAAATATTGCACCAGACTGCGCTGCGACAGGCCGCCAAGGATGGTGAAGTAATACATCTCGTACCCCGGCATGACCGCGCAGGGGTGGTAGCCCTTGTCGATCATGATCGTAGAGCCGTCCATCAGTTGATAGGCGTCGCCTGGCTTGCCTTCTTCGCGCTGCAGGATCTGCACGCCGGACCCATGGTTGGGGCGGAAGCGGAAGTTATAGGTTTCGTCGTGGCGAGTCTCATGCGGTAGGTTGTCGGTGTCATGCTTGTGGGCCGGAAAACCAGACCAGCCGCCCTGACCCACGGTGAACAATTCACTGACCAGAAGGCGGCCGACCTTGCCGTTCTGTTTCTGACCAAGGATATGCTTGATCTTGCGATGGGTTTTGGTGTCATCCGATCCGTATTGCACCTTGTCGATCTCGGCCACGCGGACATCGAACGGGTCCAGCACCTTGTCGTATTTCGCACCGGCGATAAAGGTTTCGGTGTCGCGGGTGGCAACGATGGTCGCCTTGGCACCGACGGGGACATAAACACCTTCCGGCTCTCCGTCCCAGACGTCCGCTGTGCGGTTGCCCAGAGCCTTGAACTCTACGCCTTCGACGCTGACATCGACGGTGCCGGTGGCAGGTACGATGCAGGTTTCATAACCCGGCACCTGATACTCAAAGGCTTCGCCTGCTTTGAGCTTAACGATATTAAAATAGTTCAGCGGCACCGTGGGATCGTCCGCATCGACGATGGGAACGTTCTTGTTGTCATGTGGGGCGATATGCATGGTTTATCCTTCGTTTGGTGCAGTGGGGCCAGGGTGTTCGGCCAGAAATGAGGTGAGGTCGGCAGGGAACGGCATTGCAGGGGCGCAGCCGGGTTTGGCGACGACGATGGCGGCACAGGCTGATCCGCGCAGAATAGCTGTCTGCATATCGTGACCATCCGCGAGGGATGTCAGAAATCCGGCCATAAAGCTGTCACCCGCGCCAGTGGGTTTCAGTGCGGTGACGGGATAGATTCCGGTGCGATATTCCTTGCCATCCGTAAAGGTGATCGCGCCGTGTTCGCCCATTTTGTAGACGACGATGCTGGCGGTCGTCGCGGCCAGATCGCGGGCTTTGGCTAGGCCCTTGTCCTTGCTGCCGGCCATGAATCCGAATTCGTCGTCATTGCCGACGATCACATCAGACAGGTCCGCAGCGCGAGACAGCACGTCAGAGGCGACCTGCGCCGAGGGCCATGAATAAGGTCTGTAATCGACGTCAAAGATAATCGGCAGGCCCGCAGCTCGCGCCAGATCGAAGGCGTGAAAACTGGCGCTGCGTGATGGCTCGGCGGCAAAGACGGTGCCAGCGGTGACCAATGCGCCAAAGCGGGTGTAGTCAAGGGCGGCGACGTCCTCGGTCGTCATCTCGAAGTCTGCCGCGTTGTTGCGATAGATGACGTTGCGGTGCGCCTCGGTGCGGCTTTCGTAGATCGCGAGCGAGTTGCGGACCTCGCCCCCGACGCAGCGAACATGGCGGCGGTCAATGCCGTAGTGGTCCAGCTTGGACAGGCAAAAGCTGCCGATGGCGTCGTCCGATACGGTCGTGACAAGTGCGGCGCGGCCCCCGAGCTTGACGATCCCCGCTGCGATATTCGCAGAGGAGCCGCCCATATCGGCCGTGAACTGGGTTGAATCCTCTGTCGTGACGCCGGGGTCAGTGAACAGGTCCATCCCGACGCGCCCGATGACGACGAAGTCGTTGCGTTTGATACCCTCCAGAACGGTCATCAAATGCCTGCCCGCTGGGCGCTGCGCGCGGCCTCGGTCTCTTGGTGCTTATCGGTGACGGTTGCGCTGTTGCTGATATGTGGGGTGCCAACCTCCCACCAGGCGTGGCCTTGGGTGGTCCAGCCGTCGTAGGCGTCCACTTTCATGACGATAACGCTTGTTTTATCGGCCGCTTTCGCGCGCTTAAAAGCTTCGGCAAATTCCGCAGGGTTGGCAGCGGTTTCGGCATTGGCACCCATCGCGGCGGCGTGCGCCTCGAAATCGACGGCGAACGGGTGGGGGATCGTGGGGCAATCGGCCAGCAGATTGTTGAAACTTTCGTTGCCAGTGTTGTTTTGCAGTTTGTTGATCACCGCAAAGCCGCCGTTATCCAGCACGCAGATGATCAGCTTGCGCTGCGTCAAAACCGACGAGTAGATGTCGGAGTTCATCAGCAAATAAGACCCGTCGCCGGTAAAGACGATGGTGTCGCGGTCAGGCTCGCGTTCGAATTGCGCGATCCGCGCGCCCCAACCGCCTGCAATCTCGTAGCCCATGCAGGAAAACCCGAATTCCACGTCGACGGTGCCGGGCTCTTTGGTTTGCCAATGTGCTGTCACCTCGGCGGGAAGGCCACCCGCGGCTGCGACGACGCGGTCGCGGGAATCGCAAAGATCGTTGACCACGCGGATCGCCTGCGCATAGGAATTTGGGCCGTTGCCGGGGGTGGTGATCCTGTCGGTATAGGCGACCCACTTGGCGCGCTCTGTCTGGGCA